>FLTS01000001.1:1258750-1573437 GCA_900078405.1 uncultured Stenotrophomonas sp.
ACAAGGGATGACGGCCAGCGTGGCGACAACCGGCGCCCCGGACACCGGCTGCATTCATCGCCTGCGGACGCCCTGCTCAGTGCTGCCGGTGCGCCGCGATCCAGTCCATGAAGCGATCGACATAGCCCTGCAGGAACTTGCGGGTGCCGTCGTTGTCGATGCCGCCATCGGCGTCGATCAGCCCTTCCTTGTATTGCAGGAAGGCTTCCGGCTGCGCCATCACCGCCAGGTTCACGAACACCAGCACATTGCGCAGGTGCTGCTGCGCCAGCGCCGTGCCGGCCGCGCCCGGCGAGGTGCCGATCACCGCCGCCGGCTTGCCGTCGAAGGCATTGTCGCCATAGGGCCGCGAGGCGGTGTCGATGGCGTTCTTGAGCACGCCGGGGATGGAGCGGTTGTATTCGGCGGTGACGAACAGCACCGCGTCGCTCTGGCGGATGCGGTCCTTCAGGCGCGTGCCCTGCACCGGGAAATCCGTGTCGTGGTCCTGGTTGTAGAGCGGGATGTCGCCGATGTTCAGGTACTCGAAACGCGCTCGCCCGCCGGCCAGTTTTTCCAGTGCCAGGGCGAGACGGCGGTTGAAGGATTCCTTGCGCAGGCTGCCGACGAATACGGCGATGCGATACGGTTCCATGACGGTCTCGGTCGGAAGGGAGACCCCCAGCCTAGCCCCCGCTTCCTTCGCGGCCGGTGAAGAGCGGCATGCCCGCAGGCCCCCTGCCCGGCATCGGCGGGATACCCGTTTGCCACCGTCCGCGGGCGGTCACGCCCCGGCCAGTTCGATGGCCGCAGCCACCACGTCGTCCACGCCCGGCAACACCAGCAAGGCCGCACCGGCCAGCGGCGTGTAGGTATCGGCACCGGTCACCCGGCGCAGCGGCACGGCACCGAAGCCGGTCTCGACCAGCACGGTGACCACGCCCTCGCCGACGCCGGCGCTGTACCGGCCCTCGTCGAGCACGATGATGCGCTTCGCGCCGCGCGCCTGTCCGGCGATGTAGGCGGCGTCGAGCGGCACCAGCCAGCGCAGGTCCACCACCCGTGTCTTCCAGCCGTGTGCCGCCTCGATGGCCCTGGCCGCGCGCAAGGCCATCGGCACGCCGTTGCCGTAGGTGATGACCAGCAGGTCGTTGCCCTCGCCGTAGACGCGGCCCTGCCCAAGCTCCAGCGCCTGCTCCGGCACCGGGTACGGGAACAGCCACTGGCCGTCGCCGGCTTCGTGCAGGTCCTTGGCCATGTACAGCGCGATCGGCTCGAGGAACACACACACGCGCCCATCCACCTTCGACAGCGCGGCCAGCGTGCGCAGCATCATCGCTGCGTCGTCGCCGCGCGAGGGGCAACCGACCACCAGGCCGGGGATATCGCGGATGGCGGCAATCGAGTTGTCGTTGTGGAAGTGGCCACCGAAGCCCTTCTGGTAGCCCAGCCCGGCGATGCGCACCAGCATCGGGTTGCGGTACTGGTCGTTGGAGAAGAACTGCAGCGAGCAGGCCTCGCCACGCAGCTGGTCGATGGCGTTGTGCAGGTAGGCCAGGTACTGGATTTCCGGCACCGGCAGCATGCCCATGTTGGCAAAGCCCTGCGCCATGCCGAGGATGGTGGTTTCGTCGAGCAGGGTGTTGAACACCCGGCGCGGGCCAAAGGCCTTGTGCAGGCCCTTGGTAACCGTATAGACGCCGCCCTTCTGCGCCACATCCTCGCCGAACAGCAGCGTCTCCGGGTACTTGCAGAACAGATCGTGCAGCGCATGGTTGATCTGGATCGCCAGGTGCCGCGGCGGCAGGTTCTCCGGCAATGCGGCTTCGCCGCCGAACACCTGCAGGCGGCGCTCGCCGTAGTCGGCGCGCGTGGCCTCGGCGCGCACCGCGCCGGGCGTGTACGGCGCCAGCGGCGCAATCACGTCTTCCAGCGTGGTCAGACGTGGGCGCCTGTCGGCGGCCTCGGCGGCGGCGAAGCAGCGCGCGCGGGTACTTTCATACAGCGCCAGCACCCCGTCCTTGTCCATCACCCCGGATTCGACCGCGATCTGCGCCGAGCGCAGCAAGGGATCACCGGCCTCCGCCGCACACAGCTCCTCCAGCGCGCGCCATTCGATCTCGAAGTCGGTGCCGGCATGGCCCATCAGCCGCGTGGTACGCAGGTGCAGGAAGGTCGGGCGGCGGGTACGGCGGCAATGCTCGACCGCGCGCTGCACGTCGGCATAGCCGGCGGCGAGGTCGAGGCCGTCGGCGAAGAAATAATCCAGGTCCGGGCGGTTGCGGAAGCTCTCGGCGATCCAGCCGCCGGGCGTCTTCACCGAAATGCCGATGCCGTTGTCCTCGCACACGTACAGCACCGGCGCCGGCAGTTTCTGGTAGGCGGTCCACGAGGTGGCGTTGAACGCGGTCTGCGCGGTGGCGTGGTTGGCCGAGGCATCGCCGAACGAGCAGATGGCGATGCTGTCCTCCGGCACCGGCAGTTGCAGCCCCAGCCGCTTGCCGGCCTCGATCGCCATCGCCGTACCCAGTGCCTTGGGCAGGTGCGAAGCAATCGTGGAGGTCTGCGGCAATACCCACAACGGCTTGCTGCCCCATACCTTGTGGCGGCCGCCACTGGCCGGGTCTTCGGCGCTGGCGGCGAAGGACAGTGCCGAATCCATCACCGGGTCCATCCCCGGCAGCTTGCGGAAGCGCTCGGCCATGAAGCCGCCGGAGCGGTAGTGCAGGAACGCCGGATCGGTATGGCGGGTGGCGCGCGCCACCATCGCATTGCCCTCGTGGCCGGACGACCCGATGGTGTAGAAGACCTTGTTCTGCACGCGCAGCACCCGCGCCATCAGGTCGAGGTGGCGGCTGATCAACTGCGATTCGAACAGTTCACGGAACCCCTTCGCATCCAGCGCGCTGCCCGGCAACACCGGCGCCTGCTCCTGCGGCACGTTACCCGGCCCCAGCCCCAGCCCCTTCACGAACTCGATGAAATTGGCGTCGCAGATCTCGGCACGGTTCAGGCCCTTCATGCGGGCCGGGATGGGGTTGGGGACACGGGCGAACATTCGAATGCGGCTCCACGACACGACGGGTTGGAATCGCGTCATCACACCGGAACCGGGGCTGCCCGGTAAAGCTGCGACCGCAGCAAAAACCGGCGCATGTGTGGAGACGTAGCCGGCTCACATGTGCCCTGTGTCATCACTACCGGGCGCGGCCACCCCATGCCCCGCATTGCAACCAACGTCCAGCGGAAACCCGCCGGCTCAGCGCCCGGCCAGCCAGGCTTGCCGCGATTGTCCCCAGACCTCAACTTCGACCTCGTGCGGCGGCGGCAACACCGCGCTGCGCAGCACCTGCGAGCCGAGCTTGCGCGCCACCGCCTGCGAGTTGCGGTTGTCCGATGCGATGGTGTGGATCACTTCCGGCCAATCCAGTGCGCCGAATGCCCAGTCGATGGCTGCACGCGCAGCCTCCGGCGCGTAGCCACGCCCCCAGCAGGCCGGGACGATGCTCCAGCCAACCTCCGGCCCCGGCCAGCCATGTGGCTGCCACGGCCCGACCCGGCCAACCCAGCGCCCGCTGTCCTTCTCGATCACCGAGAACATCGAATAGCCGAGCAACTGCCAGCTGCCGGTCAATGCGGCAAGGCCGCGCCAGGCCACCGACGGCGCCTGTACTCCCCCCAGATGCTGCATCGCCACCGGGTCGGCGCAGAACGCGGCGAAGGCGTCGAAGTCCTCCGCCGCGGGCGGCCGCAGCAGCAAGCGTTCGGTTTCCACGCGCAGGTCGAAAATGCTCATCGCAGGACTCCCGTGTTTCCGGCCTGCCACGCTACCACCGGCCCGGCGATTCAGGCCGGCATGCGCCCGCTGGTCGCACCGTAGGCCAGGCGCACGGCCTCGAATCCATGTTTGCGCTCCAGCCGGCGCACGATGAAGTGCCCGCGCGCCATGTCCTGGTAGTAACCGATGAACAACGTGTTCAAGGTGGCGCCGGCCACCGCACCTATCACCGGCACCGCCTGTGCGACGAATTTCTCCGACACCACCACGCCGAAGCGCGCGGCAACCTTCTCCACGATCCGCGCCAGCCACTTGCCCGCTTCCTTCGGCCCCAGCCCCAGCAACAGGCCGTGGCTGCCGCCCAGCGTGGTACCCGCCAGCTCCGCCGACAGGTGCCGCACCAGTTCTGTGGTGAAACCGCGCGCAAGGTAATAACCGGTTTCGCTGGCATCGTCGGCGCCGGAGCTGCCGCCCAGCGCGAACACTTCAAGACAGGCCTGGCGGGTGGCGTAATCGTCCAGGTCGAAGCCTTCGCTGCGGGCGATGTCGGCCACCGCGCGCATGATGATGGTGGTGGACAGCGGCAGTTCGATCGCCAACGCCGGCAGGCCGCCGGCTCCGCCCAACGCACCGGATGCGGCCGCGGCCAGCTTGTGCAACCGCGGCGAGGCCGGCTTGCCGGGCTGCTTGGTGTCCATACTCCACAGCGCGGCCTGCGCGGCCTTGTAGAGCGCGGCCTCGGCCATGTCCTGGATGCGCCTGGAAACCCCGGCGGGCAGCTTGCGTACCGCGAACTCCAGCGGCGAGCCGACCAAATTGGCCATGCGCGCTGTCAGTGTCGGCGCTTCCAGCAAGGCCACTGCGCGTTGCAGGTCGGCCATGTCCCGCGGGCAATCCTGCAACGGCACCGCCAACTCGCCCATCGCGCTCAGACCGCTTCCGATGTGCCCGGCAACCCGGCCAGCGTGCCCATGAACTGCCGGTAGTGGCGCAGCTCGGCGATCGAATCGTGCACGTCGCTCAGCGCGGTATGACTGGAGGTCTTGCTCACCGCCGCCGACACCTGCGGCGCCCAGCGCCGGGCCAGTTCCTTGATCGTGGAGACGTCGAGGTTGCGGTAATGGAAATAGCGCTCCAGCCGCGGCATCTGCCGATGCAGGAAGCGGCGGTCCTGGCAGATGGAGTTGCCGCACATCGGCGAAGCGCCGGCCTTGATCCAGTCCTGCAGGAAGGCGATGGTGCGCGCCTCGGCCTGCCCCATCGTGACCTCGCTTTCGACCACGCGCTGCCACAGCCCGGAGCGGCGGTGCTGGTTGCGGTTCCACTCGTCCATCGCCTCCAGCGTTGCCAGCGGGTGCGCGATGGCGAACTCCGGGCCCTCGGCCAGCACATTGAGCTGCGCGTCGGTCACCACGGTGGCGATCTCGATGATCGAATCGTTGTCGGTATCCAACCCGGTCATTTCCAGGTCGATCCAGATCAGGCGGTCGTTGCCGTTGTTGCGGTCCGTCATGCATTACCTCTGCAGGGTTCGTCGGCGAATCCGCCGGGCGGAGTGTCGGGCGCAATGATACGCCCCGGACATCCAGCTACATCATGGATATCCCGGTATTCCCCTGTTGCCCCCATTGGCCGTTATGGCGCATCGCCAACAGACCACTGGAGGCCCGTGGGTGTTGTTGCAGCGGTTTGATATACGAGGCCGGGCCTGCCGGTATCATCTGGTTCCCGCATCCATCGGGTCACCGTAACCGTGCGCTTTCGCCCCCTGCTTCCCTTGCTGTTTGCTGCAACTGCTGCTGCCAACGCGCAAACCGAGCCTGACCTGCCGGCGCTGATCGAGTGCCGGCAGAGCGTCAGCGAGTTCACCGCGCTGGCACCGATCGCCGCCGACCCGCTCAAGGCGGTGGCGTTGGGCTGGCGGCCACTGCCGCAGGGCAACCTGTTCATGAACGAGTACGTGCTGAACGCACCCATCCCCGTGTTCGGCCACAGCGCCGACCACATCGCGATGGCCGGCGCCAGCATCGTCGCCCTGCTCGACCTGCCCGACCCGCGCCCGCTGGCCAACGAACTGAAGCTGGAAATCGGCTATGACGCCGACGGCAAGTTCATGGCCGGGCGCGAGCTGGTCAGCCGCGACGTGGTCGATGCCGAAACCGGCGAGCCGATGATCGAATCGGTGATCCTGAGCGTCTCCAACGTCACCTCGCACCCCGGCAAGACCCTGGCCGGCTGTACCTACAGCCTCGACCTGCCGGCCGAGGACGAAGCGCCGGACGCCGCATCCGGCGCGGCCAAGGCCACGCCGCCGGCCTGAACGGCCTCCTGCTAGACTTGCCGCCACCGCCCACGCACCGGGCGCAACGACCGAAGCAATGTCCGAAGACGACAGTAGTACCGCGCCGGAACCTGGCGAGAAGAAGCGCAACTGGCTCGAACGCCTGAGCGCGGCCTTTTCCGGCGAGCCCCACACCCGCGACGAACTGGTGGCCGTGCTGCAGACGGCCCAGCAGGACGGCCTGATCGCCGCCGACACCCTGCGCATGATGGAAGGCGCCATCGCGGTGGCCGAGCTGACCGTCGGCGACGTGATGATCCCGCGCTCGCAGATGGTGTCGCTGCCGGCCGAGCGCCCATTCCCGGAACTGATGGAACAGGTGGTCGAATCCGGCCACTCGCGCTTCCCCGTGCATGGTGAGAACAAGGACGACGTACTCGGCATCCTGCTGGCCAAGGATCTGCTGCGCGGTGCGCTGGCCGGCGGCCACAACGGCAGCCTGCACGAATTGCTGCGCCCGGCGGTGCTGATCCCCGAGTCGAAGAAGCTCAACGTGCTGCTCAAGGAGTTCCGGCTCTCGCGCAACCACATGGCGATCGTGGTGGACGAATACGGCGGCGTGGCCGGGCTGGTCACCATCGAGGACGTGCTGGAGCAGATCGTCGGCCAGATCGACGACGAGCATGACGAGACCGAGGACCACACCGCACAGATCGCGATACAGGCCGACGGCCGCTACGTGGTCGACGCGCTGACCGCGATCGAGGATTTCAACGAGCGCTTCGGCGCGACCTTCTCTGACGACGACTACGACACCATCGGCGGGCTGGTCACCGAGGCCACCGGCCACCTGCCCGAGATCGGCGACGAGCTCACCCTGGACCGCTTCGTGTTCCGCGTCGCCCGCGCCAACGCGCGGCGGGTGCAGGCGTTCCACGTCACCGTGCTGCCGCCCGACACCCGGGACGACGAGTGAACACCCGACTGCGCCGCCTGCTGCCGTGGCTGTTGCTGCTGGTCACGCTGTCCGCCGGCAACGCCTGCGCCGCCGATGGCGACACCGCCGCGCCGCGCATCGGCGTGGTGACGATGCAGCCGGGCGAGGTGTTCTTCGAACGCTTCGGCCATGACGCATTGGTCGTGGCCGACCCGGACGGCGGCCGCGCCACGTCCTACAACTTCGGCTTCTTCGATCCTTCCGAAACGGATTTCGTCGGCAACTTCGTGCGCGGGCGGATGATGTACTACCTCGTCGCGCTGCCGCTGGAGGAAGACCTGGCCCAGTACCGCGACGCCGGGCGCGGCGTCTCCATCCAGTGGCTGGACCTGCCGCCGCCGCAGGCGCGCGCACTGGCCGCCGACCTGGCCGAACGCGCGCGCCCCGAGAACGCGCGCTACCGCTACGACTACTTCACCGCCAACTGCTCGACGATGGTGCGCGACGCGCTCGACCGCGCGATGGGCGGCAGCCTGCGCGCGCAGCTGGCCGGCCGTTCGCGCGGCAACAGCTACCGCAGCGAGGCGGTGCGGCTGGCCTCGCCGTCGCCGTGGATGTGGCTGGGCTTCGACCTCGGGCTGGGGCCGTGGGCCGACCAGCCGCTGTCGCGCTGGCAGGAGGCGTTCGTGCCGATGCGGCTGGCCGACGGCCTGCGCGAGGTCCGCAACGCGGCCGGCCAGCCTCTGGTGCGCGACGAGCAGGAACTGCTGCCGCAGCGCCTGCCGCCGGAACCGGCCGAGCAGCTGCGGTTATGGTGGCCGTGGCTGCTGCTGGGCCTTGCGGGCGCCGGGCTGGTCTTCGCCGCACGCGGCCGCCGCCGCGTGCTGGGCGGCTTCGCCTTGCCGTTCTGGCTGTTCTGCGGCGGCGCCGGCCTGTTGCTGGCTTGGCTGTGGGGCTTCAGCGAGCACCGCGCGGCCTGGGCCAACCGCAACCTGCTGTTGTTCTGCCCGCTGGCGCTGGCGCTGCTGCCGGGTGCCTGGCGCCTGTTGCGCGGGCGCCAGCCGGGGCGCTGGTTCGCACGGCTGCTGTGGACGGTGGCCGCCATCGCCATGCTGTCGCTGCCGCTGCACTGGCTGTCGCTGCAGGCGCAGTTCAACATGCAGTGGATCGTGCTGCTGCTGCCCATCCACATTGCATTGGCGCTGGTACTGGGCCGGCGCGGCTTGGCGGCCGGCACCGGCTGAGGCACGATGCCGGCATGGAAACCGGCACCATTTCGTCCTCCAGCAACCCGTCCTGCGTCATCAACTGCATCTGCTACGACGCCGCCGGCAAGTCGCAGCCGATCGCACTGGACGACATCAGCGAAACCCTGCGCGATCAGGCGCAGGGTTTCGTCTGGATCGGCCTGTACGAACCGGACAATGCGGTGCTGGCCAAGGTGCAGGAGGAATTCGGCCTGCACGATCTGGCCATCGAAGACGCCCTCAAGGCCCACCAGCGGCCCAAGGTGGAGGTCTACGGCGACTCGCTGTTCGTCGTGGTGCAGACCGCGCAGGTGCTGGACGAGCGCATCCATTACGGCGAAACCCACGCCTTCCTCGGCGCGCGCTACCTGGTGACGGTGCGCCACGGCGCCTCGATGTCGTATGCCCCGGTACGCGCGCGGCTGGAACGCGAACCGGCGCTGCTGGCGCTTGGGCCATCGTTCTGCCTGTACGCGGTGCTCGACGCCATTGTCGACAACTACCTGCCGATCACCGACAGCTTCCGCGACACGCTGGACCTGCTGGAGAAGGACATCTTCGCCGAGAGCTATCGGCGCCGCACCGTGGTGCGCCTGTACGAACTCAAGCGCGAGCTCAACAAGATGCGGCTGGCGGTGGCGCCGCTGCAGGACGCGCTGGCGCAGTTGCAGCGCAACCCGGCGCAACTGCTGCACGACGAGGCGCGGCTGTACCTGCGCGACGTGCAGGACCATGCCGCACGCGTCAACGACGCCATCGACACCTTGCGCGAAATGCTCGGCACCGCGCTGAGCGTGAACCTGTCGCTGGTCACGCTGGCGCAGGGCGAAACCGTCAAGCGGCTCGGCGCCTGGGCTGCATTGCTGGCCGCACCGACGCTGGTCACAAGTTGGTACGGCATGAACTTCGCCGACATGCCGGAGCTGGCCGGTCGCTACGCCTACCCGCTGCTGATCGTGGTGGTCGGCGCGGCCTGCGTGGTGCTGTACCGGCTGTTCAAGCGCTCCGGCTGGCTGTAGCACCCTACCTGTCCACTCCCGGGAAACCGCATGCAAAACGACAGCCCCCACGCCCACCCGCGCCGACACTTCCTGCGCAACACGCTGGCGCTGGGCGCCGCCCTGCCCCTGCTCGGGCAGGCGCGGGCAGCCAATGGCAACGACGACCGCGCCGACACCGCACTGCCCGCGTCCATCCGCGCCCTGCAACCGGTCGCGCAGCGGGTGGTACCGATCACCGTCGCCGAACGCGCGCAGCGCCTGGCGCGGGCGCAGCAGCTGATGGACGAACACCGAATCGATGCCGTGTTCGTCGGCGCCGGCACCTCGCTGACCTATTTCACCGGCATGCACTGGTGGAACAGCGAGCGCCTGACCGGCGTGATCCTGCCGCGCAGCGGTGCGCCGGTGTATGTCACCCCGGAATTCGAGCGCGGTCGCACGCTGGAGCAGATCAAGTTCGGC
This sequence comes from uncultured Stenotrophomonas sp., assembly GCA_900078405.1. Classification (NCBI taxonomy): domain Bacteria; kingdom Pseudomonadati; phylum Pseudomonadota; class Gammaproteobacteria; order Lysobacterales; family Lysobacteraceae; genus Stenotrophomonas; species uncultured Stenotrophomonas sp. The sequence continues at coordinate 1,268,436 of FLTS01000001.1, forward strand.
GACGACGTGCGCGGCTGGCAGGAGGACGAGGATCCCTACGCGCTGGTCGCGCAGGTGCTGCGCGGCTTAGGTGCCGGCAACGGTACCGTCGGCATCGAGGAAACCGTGCCGTTCTTCCGCAGCAAGGGGATCATGGATGCGCTGCCGCATGCGCGCTTCGTCGATGCCTGGCCGGTCACGGCTGGCTGCCGGCGGATCAAGAGCCCGGCGGAAATGGCGCTGATGCGGCTGGCCAACCAGACCACACTGGCAGTGTACGAGGCGGTGTGGAAAGCGCTCGCGCCGGGCATGACCGAGGGCGACATCGCCGCGCTGGTCACCGCCGCCCACGCCCGCACCGGGCTGCGCGGCAGCGCCGACGTCAACATCGGCAAGTACACCGCCTCGCCGCACGGCTCGGACGCGCCGCAGCGCCTGGTCGAAGGCACGCCGGTAATCTTCGATGGCGGCTGTCGGGCCGACGGCTACACCAGCGACATCACCCGCACCGTGGTGCTGGGCCAACCCGACGACGACATCCGCCGCGTGTTCGACATCGTGCTGCAGGCGCAGACCGCCGCGCTGGAGGCCGCGCGCCCCGGTGTGGCGATGGAGGCGCTGGACGCGGCCGCGCGTAAGGTCATCACCGACGCCGGCTACGGCCCGGACTACCGTTTCTTCAGCCATCGCCTGGGCCACGGCATCGGCATGGACATGCACGAGTGGGACTACCTGGTGCGCGGCAACACGCACCTGCTGGAACCGGGCATGACCTTCAGCAACGAACCCGGCATCTACATCCCGGAAAAGTTCGGCGTGCGGCTGGAGGACATCCTGCACATCACCGCCGACGGCGCCGAGCTGCTGACGCCGCAGAGCCCGTCGATCGACCACCCCTTCGGTTGAACCGTAGATGCGGGGCTTGCCCCGCATGCGGCTTCACCGGGAAGGCCCCTGTACGGGACACGCCCCGTACCTACGCCACGTAAAGGGTCTTGATGTTGGTGAACTCGCGGATACCGTGCTCGGCCAGTTCGCGGCCGAAGCCCGAGCGCTTGCTGCCGCCGAACGGCAGGCGCACGTCGCTCCGGACCACCGCGTTGACGAAGGCCGCGCCACATTGCAGCTGCGCGGCGACCTGCTCGCCGCGCGTGGCATCGCCCGTCCACACGCTGCCGCCGAGGCCGAAGCCGGTGTCGTTGGCCACCCGCACCGCCTCGGCTTCGCCCTTCACCCGCAGGATCGACGCCACCGGGCCGAACAATTCCTCCTCGTAGGCCGGCATGCCCGGCGCCACGTGGTCGAGGATTGACGCCGGATAACCGGCGTGGCTGCCGGCGATGGGCTCGCAGCCCAGCAGCACCTTGGCGCCTCGGTCGATACTTTCGCGCACCTGCCGGTGCAGCCCGTCGCGCAGGTCGGCGCGCGCCATCGGCGCCAGCGTGGTGGCCTCGTCCCGCGGGTCGCCGTACACACGCGCCTTCGCCGCCTCTACGAAGCGCTGCACGAAGGCGTCGGCGATGGCTTCAACCAGCACGAAACGCTTGGCGGCAATGCAGGTCTGCCCGGCATTGTCGAAGCGCGACTTCACCGCCGCCGCGACGGCCACGTCGAGGTCGGCATCGTCCAGCACCACGAAGGCGTCGCTGCCGCCCAGCTCCATCACGCACTTCTTCAGCTGGTCGCCGGCATTGGCGGCGATCGAGCGCCCGGCGCGTTCGCTGCCGGTCAGCGTCACCGCCTTGACCCGGCGGTCGCGCAGCACATCGGCAGCCTGCTCGTTGTCGATGTGCAGCACGTCGAACACGCCGGCGGGCATGCCGGCGTCGGCATCCAGCTGGCTGTTGACGCGGTCAGCACCGCGGCGATCAGGTCGGCGCAGCCGGGCACGTTGCTGGCATGCTTGAGCAGGGCGACGTTGCCGGCCATCAGCGACGGCGCCAGGAAGCGGAACACCTGCCAGATGGGGAAGTTCCACGGCATCACCGCCAGCACGCATCCGATCGGCTGGTAGACGACGTAGCTGCGCCGCGCCTCGGTGGCGATGGCTTGCGGCGCCAGGTAAGCGGCGGCGTGGTCGGCATAGTACTCGCAGGCCACCGCGCTCTTCTCGATCTCGCCCAGCGCCTCGCCGCGCAGCTTGCCCATTTCGGCGGTCATCGCGTGCTGGATATCGTCGCGGCGCGCGCGCAGCCCGGCGGCGACCTTGTGCAGCAGGGTGCCCCGCTCCGGCAACGCCAGCGCCGACCAGGCCGGGAACGCCGCCTCGGCGGCGGCCAGGCGCCGCTCGATGGCGGCCGCGTCCATCAGCGCGATGGTGCGCCCGGCGTGGCCGGTGAAGGGATCGACGATCTGGTACGAAGCCATGACGGCACACCTGCATCCAAGGATGGCCGCCATGCTAGCGCCGGGCATGTTGCGGCCGGGTCAAGCCGGCGCCATTCCACCGCGGGAAAAGCGTCAGCCGTTGTCCTGCAACGCCAGCTGCATGTCGCGCTGGCGGCGCTTCTCGGCGCGCGCCGAGATCCACCACCCCAGCACCGCCACCAGCGACACCGCCAGCACCAGCAGGCTGGCCAACGCGTTGATCTTCGGGCTCACGCCCATGCGCACCGAGGCGAATATCTTCATCGGCAGCGTGGTCGAGCTGGGGCCGGCGACGAAGCTGGCGAACACCACGTCGTCCAGCGACAGGGTGAAGGCCAGCAGCCAGCCGGATAGCAGCGCTGGGGCGATGATCGGCAGGGTGATCAGGAAGAACACCTTGACCCGGTTGGCGCCCAGGTCCATCGCCGCCTCCTCCAGCGAGCGGTCCAGCTCCTGCAGGCGCGAGGACACCACCACCGTCACGAAGGAAAGGGTGAAGGTGACGTGCGCGATCCAGATCGCCACCACGCCCTTGGACGGCAGCCCGAACAGCCCGCCCATCGACACCAGCATCAGCAGGATCGACAGGCCGATGATGACCTCGGGCATCACCAGCGGCGCGGTGACCAGCGCGCCGAACACGGTCTTGCCGGGGAAGCGCCGAAAGCGGGTCATCGCCATCGCCGCCAGCGTGCCCAGCACCATCGCCGCGGTCGCGGTCCAGAACGCGACCTTGAGGCTGACCCACGCCGCTTCCAGCAGCTGGCGGTCGCGGAACAGCTCGCCGTACCACCGGGTGGAAAACCCTGCCCACACCGTCGCCAGCCGCGAGGAATTGAACGAATACAGCACCAGCAGCAGGATCGGCAGGTACAGGAAGGCGAAGCCGAGCAGCAGCACGCCCCAGCCCAGCCAGCGGCGGTTGCGCACCATGCTCATGCCAGCTTCCCTTCCAGCTCGCGCTGCTGGGAGCGGTTGAATACGATGATCGGGACCAGCAGCAGGAGCAGCATCACCACCGCCACCGCCGAGGCCAGCGCGGCCAGTCGCGGTTGTTGAAGAACTCGCCCCACAGCACCCGGCCGATCATCAGCGTGTCCGGGCCGCCGAGCATTTCCGGGATCACGAACTCGCCCACCGCCGGGATCATCACCAGCATGCAGCCGGCGATGATGCCGCTGCGCGACAGCGGCAGGGTGATGCGCAGGAACGCCTGCCACGGCTTGGCGCCGAGGTCGTAGGCCGCTTCCAGCAGGCGGTGGTCGAGCTTGACCAGGTTGGCGTACAGCGGCAGCACCATGAACGGCAGGTAGCAGTAGACGATGCCGATGTAGGCCGCCAGCGGGGTATAGAGAATGCGCAGCGGCGCGTCGATCAGGCCCATGCCGATCAGCGCGCGGTTGACCAGCCCGTTGCTGTCGAGGATGCCGATCCACGCATACACGCGGATCAGGAACGAGGTCCACGACGGCAGCACTACCAGCATCATCGCGATGTTGCGCGACGACGGCGGCATGCGTGCGATCACATAGGCCATCGGGTAGCCGATCAGCAGCGTCAGCAGAGTCGAGATGACCGCGATCCTGATCGAGCTGAGGTAGGCGACGACGTACTGGCTGTCGGTCAGCAGCTGGGCGTAGTTGCCGAGATTCAATTTGACGGTGAAGGCGCTGTCCACGTACTCGACGATGGACGTGTACGGCGGCATCGCCACGGCCATCTTCGCGAACGAGATCTTCAGCACGATCAGGAACGGGATGGCGAAGAACAGCAGCAGCCACAGATAGGGCGCGCCGATCACCGCCGAACGGATGCCGGGCAGCCAGCGCTTCGCCGCGTTCGCGTTCATGCGGTCAGCACCACGCCGTCGTTGTCGTCCCAGCTCACCCACACTTCGTCGTTCCAGGTGATGCCGTCGCTGTCCCAGCGCTTCATGTTGGCGAAGTTGGACAGCACCTTGGCGCCGCTGGGCAGGCGCACGTGGTACACGGAATGGCTGCCGAAATAGGCGATGTCCTCGACCACCCCGCGCGCCTTGTTGGTGTCGCCCTCCGGCTCGTCCTTGCCGATGTGCACCTTCTCCGGGCGCAGCGCGAACGCCACCGGCTGGCCCTCGTAGCCGGTGATGCCGTGGCCGACGTAGATCGGTGCAGGAAAGTCGGCAGTGCGCACGGTGACGTACTCGGGCAGGTCCTCGTCGATCACGCCTTCGATCAAATTCACCGAGCCGATGAAGCCGGCGACGAAACGATTGGCCGGCTGCTCGTAGATGTCGTCCGGCTTGCCGATCTGCTGGATCCAGCCCTGGTCCATCACCGCGATGCGGGTGGCCATCGTCATCGCCTCTTCCTGGTCGTGGGTGACCATCACGCAGGTCACGCCCAGCTGCTCGATGATATTGACCAGCTCCAGCTGCATCTTCGAGCGCAGCTTCTTGTCCAGCGCACCCATCGGCTCGTCCAGCAGCAGCAGCTTCGGCCCCTTGGCCAGCGAACGCGCCAGCGCCACGCGCTGCTGCTGGCCGCCGGAGAGCTGGTGCGGCTTGCGCTTTCCCAGTTTCTCCAGTTGCACAAGCTCCAGCATCTCGCCGACGCGGCGGGCGATGGCGTCCTTGGCCATGCCGTCCTGCTTCAGGCCGAAGGCGATGTTCTGCTCCACGGTCATGTGCGGGAACAACGCGTAGGACTGGAACATCATGTTGATAGGCCGCTCGTAGGGCGGCAGCGTGTCGATCGGCTGCCCGTCGAGCAGGATTTTCCCCTTGGTCGGCTTCTCGAAGCCGGCCAGGCAGCGCAGCAGGGTGGACTTGCCGCTGCCCGAACCGCCCAGCAGCGCGAAGATCTCGCCCTTGCGCACGTCGAGGTTGACGTCGTCGACGGCGACAAAGCCGTCGAACTCCTTGCGCAGGTCGCGGATGGACAGGTAGCCGGGCTCGCTGTTCAGGGCGGCGGCGTCGGGCCGGACGTCGGTCTTGGCATCAACGGGCATGAAGGGTTCCGGGAGCGGCGGGACGGGCAAACGCGCGTAGTGTAGTAGTCCCGGCGTTTTGCCGGCGACACCCGGCCATTTCGCGCAGGAACGCCTTGTTCGCCGCCTGCGCGGACCCGGCGACGCAGCAGCAACGCCTGCCGAAGGAGGAGCCCCCCTTGGAGTCCAAGGGGGGGCGCGCCAAAGGCGCGGGGGATGTGGAAGAAGATGAGCCGGGGCCCAGGGTTTGCCCTGCAAACCTTGGGGAACTACGCGAATGCGTGGTTCAGCGCCCGGTCTTGATCTCCGTCCACAGCCGCGTATAGAGCTTGTCCACCTCCGGCGGGTTGATCGCGTAGGTGAACATCTTCGCCGCCACCTCTTCCGACGGATAGATGGTCCTGTCCTCGCGGATCGCCTCGTCCACCAGCGGCGTGGCCGGCGTCACCGGGTTGGCGTAGTGGGTGACGTTGGTGTTGTTGGCCGCCACCTGCGGTTCGAGCAGGTAGTTGATGAACGCATAGGCGTTCTCCGGGTGCTTGGCGTCCTTCGGGATCGCCAACATGTCGAACCACTGCGGCGCACCTTCGACCGGGATCGAATACGCCACTTCCACGCCATTTCCAGCCTCTTCGGCGCGGTCGCGGGCCTGGATGATGTCGCCCGACCAGCCCACCACCAGGCAGGTGCTGCCGTTGGCCAGCGAACCGACGTACTGGCTGGAGTGGAAGTTCTGCACGTAGGGGCGGATCGACTTGAGCAGGTCGGCGGCCTTGCCGATCGTGGCCGGGTCGGTGCTGTGCGGGTCCTCGCCCAGGTAATGCAGCGCGATCGGAATCATGTCCGAAGGCGTGTCGAGGAGGGTGACGCCGCAGTCCTTCATCTTGCCGATGTTCTCCGGCTTGAACACCAGGTCCCAGCTGCTGGCGATGTCGGTGCTGCCGCCGAAGCGCTCCTTGAGCTTGGCCACGTTGTAGCCGATGCCGGTGGTGCCCATCATGTACGGCACGCCGTACTTGTTCTCCGGGTCCTGCCCGGCGATGCGCGCCATCACCCCGGCGTCGAGGTTGGCAAGGTTAGGAATCCTGCTCTTGTCCAGCGGCAGGAATACGCCAGCCTGGATCTGGCGGCCGAAGAAGTTCAGCGTCGGCACCACGATGTCGTAGCCGCTGTCGCCGGTGAGCAGCTTGGTTTCGACCATCTCGTCGCTGTCGAACACGTCGTAGGTGACCTTGATGCCGGTCGCCTGCTCGAAGCCCGGGATGGTGTCCTCGGCGATGTAGTCCGAATAGTTGTAGACGTTGAGGACCTTGGCCTCGCCGCCCTCGGCGCCCGTGGCGCCATCCTGTTTGCCGCCGCAGGCGGCGAGCAGGGAAGCGGCGACGGCGACGGTCAGGATGCGTAGATTCATGGATTCTCCAAGGATGCGGGAGTGGCCGGAGGCCTGTGGGTGGGCATTGTCACATGGGGCGATTGTAGGAGCGACGCAAGTCGCGACCATTCTCACGGCAACATGCATGTCGCGACTTGCGTCGCTCCTGCAAGAGCAGATATTCATACATTGAGCAGCAGGAACTCGCGCTCCCATGAGCTGATGACGCGGAAGAAGGTCTCGTATTCCTTGCGCTTGACCGCAACGTAAGCGCGGCAGAAGCGCTGGCCCAGCAGTTCCTGCAACGGCTGGCAGCCTTCCAGCCCGTCCAGCGCCTCACCCAGCGAGCGCGGCAGGGCGTAACCCGGCGCCTTGGCGTTGCCGCTGACCGGCTCGCCCGGCTGCAGTTGCTCGCGTATGCCGAGCAGGCCGCAGGCCAAGGTGGCGGCCATCGCCAGATAGGGGTTGGCGTCGGAACCGGCGAAGCGGCTCTCCACCCGGCTGTTCTCGGCACTGTCGATCGGCACGCGCAGGCCGCAGGTGCGGTTGTCGAAGCCCCACTCCACATTGCTCGGCGACACCTCGCCGAACACCAGGCGGCGGTAGGAATTGACGTTCGGCGCGAAGAACGCCATCGCCATCGGCACGTATTTCTGCAGCCCGCCCAGGTAGTGCATGAACAGCGGACTGTATTCGCCCTCGCCTTCGCCGGCGAACACGTTGGCGCCGTCACTGGCGCGCAACAGGCTCTGGTGGATATGCATCGCACTGCCCGGCTCGGTTTCCATCGGCTTGGCCAGGAAGGTGGCGTAGATGCCATGGCGCAGCGCCGCCTCGCGCATGGTGCGCTTGAACAGGAACACCTGGTCGGCCAGCGCCATCGCGTCGGCGTGGGTGAAGTTGACCTCCAGCTGCGCCGCGCCGGATTCGTGGATCAGCGTGTCCACGTCCAGCTTCATCGCGTCGCAGTAGTCGTACATCAGGTCGAGGATGGGGTCGAATTCATTGACCGCGTCGATCGAATACGACTGCCGCGCCGTCTCCGGCCGCCCGGAACGCCCGGCCGGCGGCAGCAGCGGGAAATCCGGATCGGTGTTCTTCTGCACCAGGAAGAATTCCACCTCCGGCGCCACGATCGGGGTCAGCCCCAGTTCCTCGTAGGCGGCCAGCACCCGCCGCAGCACGTTGCGCGGGGCCAGCTCATGCGGCTCCCCGCTGCGGGTGTAGCAGTCGTGGATGACCTGCGCGGTGGGGTCGGTGGCCCACGGCACCATGCGCACCGTGTCCGGGTCCGGGCGCAGCACCATGTCCGAATCGGCCGGCGCCACCAGCTCGTAGTAGTCGTCGGGGAAGTCGCCGGTGACGGTGGTGGCGAAGATGCCTTCGGGCAGGCGCGTGCCGTAGTCGTGGCGGAACTTGTCGGCCGGGATGATCTTGCCGCGCGCGTTGCCGGTGATGTCCGGCACCAGGCATTCGACCTCGGTGATGTTGCGTTCCTTCAACCAGCGCAACAGGGCACTGCCTTCCTGCACGGCGGGGGCGGTCTTGCGGTTGCGCGAGCGCGGCTTCATGACGGTTCCGTTTCGTTTCCGTGGCAGCCGACGACAGGGTGGCCGTGGCAATGCCGGGCACGATGATTGCGCTGGCACGCTACCGCCGCGGTGACGTTTAGGCAACAGCGCGGCGGCTACACTCCATGCATGCCCGACGCCCCTGCCCGGTCCGATCATCCGCCCAGCTGGTATGCGGCCAGCCTGCCGCCATCGGCGCCACGCGCACCGCTGCAAGGCGCAGCCTGCGCCGACGTGGCGGTGCTCGGCGCCGGCTACACCGGGCTGACCACCGCGCTGGTGCTGGCCGAAAAGGGCTACCGGGTGACGGTGCTGGAAGCTGGGCGCGTCGGCTGGGGTGCCTCCGGCCGCAATGGCGGGCAGGCGCTGGCCGGCTACGGCTGCGACCTGCAGGAGCTGGAGGCGCGGCTGGGTACGGCCGATGCGCGCCTGCTGTTCGACTTCTCCCGCGATGGCCTGCGCATGTTGAAGGAACGCATTGCCCGCCACCGCATCGACTGCCACTGGCGCGACGGCCATGCCAACGTGGCGATCCGTCCGCGCCAGCTACGCGCCCTGCGCGCCGACACCGAACGGATGGCACAGCGCTACGACTACCCGCTGCAATGGTGGGACCGCGCACGGCTGCAACAGCAACTCGCCAGCGAACGCTACCTTGGGGCGCAATACGACCCCGCCAGCGGCCATCTGCACCCGCTGGCCTATGCGCAGGGGCTGGCCCGCGCCGCCGAGGCCGCCGGCGTGTTGGTGCACGAGCAATCGCCGGTGACGCGGCTGCAACACGGCCCGCGGCCGGTACTGCACACCGCGCAGGGCCGGGTCGAGGCCGACTTTGTGGTGCTGGCCGGCAACGCCCTGCTGCGGGGCATCGCGCCGGAACTGGAAACGCGGATGATGCCGGTCGGCACCTGGATCGGCGCGACCCCGCCCCTCGGTGCCGAACGCGCGCGCGCCCTGATCCACAATGACATGGCCGTGGCCGACGTGAACTGGGTACTGGACTACTTCCGCCTCAGCCACGACCACCGCCTGCTGTTCGGTGGGCAGGCAAACTACTCGGCACTGCCGCCGCCGGGCCTGCGCAAGGCCATGCTCCGGCGCATGCACCGGGTGTTCCCGCAACTGGCCGACGTGGGCCTGGATCATCTGTGGGGCGGGCATATCGACATCACCCGCAACCGGGCCCCGCACTGGGGCCGGCTCGCGCCCAACGTCTATTTCGCACAGGGCTTCTGTGGCCACGGCGTGGCCAGCACCGGGCTGGCCGGCGAGGTCATCGCCGCCGCCATCGCCGGCCAGGCGCAACGGCTGGACGTGTTCGAGCGCATCGGCCACCGCCGCTTCCCCGGCGGGCCGGCGCTGCGCATGCCGCTGCTGGTGGCGGCAATGAGCTGGTACAAGCTGCGCGACCGGCTATGGTGAACGTCCGGCTGAAGAATCACCGCCAGCTGCCGCTATCCACAGGTTGAGAACTTTCCTCGCCTGCCATGCCTCCCCCGCACGCCTCCACGCCGACGCTCACGCCGCTGCCCCAGCGCATCCTGCTGGTCGAGAACTCGCGCACGTTCACCACGATGCTGCGCGAGGCCATCGAGCAACGCCTGGAGCTGCCAGTCAGCGTGGCCACCACGCTGGCCGAGGCCGGCGAGCTGCTCGACCGCGAGGACGGCTGGTTCCTGGTGCTGACCGGGCTGGTGCTGGCCGATGGCGACCGCGACCGGGTGGTGGAGTATTTCGTCGGCCGCGGCCTGTCCACCATCGTGGTCAGCGGTGTCTACGACGAGGACCTGCGCAAGCGCGTGCTGCAGCAGGACATCATCGACTACGTGCTGAAGAACACCCCCGGCAGCCTGGATTACCTGGTCTGGCTGGTGCAGCGGCTGGAGCGCAACCGGCGCATCGCTGCACTGGTGGTGGACGACTCGCCGTCGGCGCGCGGCTACGCCGCCTCGCTGCTGGGCCTGTACGGCTACCAGGCCATACAGGCCGGCGACGGCCCGTCCGCGCTGCAGGCACTGGAGGCCAACCCGGCCATCCGCCTGGTAGTGGTGGACCAGGAAATGCCCGGCATGGACGGGGTGGAATTGACCCGCCGGCTGCGCACGCTGCGTGCACGCGACAAGGTGGCGGTGATCGGCATTTCCGGCAACTCCGATCCCTCGTTGATCCCGCGCTTCCTCAAGAACGGCGCCAACGACTTCCTGCGCAAACCCTTCTCGCGCGAGGAGTTCTTCTGCCGCATCTCGCAGAACGTGGACCAGCTGGAACTGATCGGCACCCTGCAGGATCTGGCCACCCGCGACTTCCTCACCGGTCTGCCCAACCGCCGCAATTTCCTCGAACAGGCCACGCACCGGTTCGAAAGCCATACCCGCGGCAGCGGCCAGCTGGCCGTGGCGATGCTGGACATCGACCACTTCAAGCACATCAACGACAGCCACGGCCACGAGGCCGGCGACCAGGCCCTGCGCGCGGTGGCCGCGGTGCTGCACGCCCACACCCGCCCGCGCGACATCAGCGCCCGCTTCGGCGGCGAGGAATTCTGCCTGCTGCTCAACGGGCTGGACGAGGACGCCTGCATCGCGCACCTGGAGCAGCTGCGCGCATCCATCGCCGCGCTGGAAGTCGCGCTGGGCGAACACACCCTGCGCATGACCGTGAGCATCGGCGCCTGCCACCTGCAGGACAGCGGCGACACCCTGCACGAATTGCTGGGTGAGGCCGACCGCCAGCTCTACCTGGCCAAGGCCGGTGGCCGCAACCGCGTGCACATCGCGGCCACATCCCTATCGGCCAGCTGAATCGCCGCAACCACCCGTTGATCCGGATCAACGCCGCGTACCACCATCGTCCCTAGAGTCCGCCCGAAACATCCGGCGGAGAAACAACGATGGCACTACTGGCATGGCAGGACGACCTCAACACCGGCGTGGAGGTCATCGACCACCAGCACATGCGCATCGTGGAAATGCTCAACCACCTGCATGCGGCGCAGAAGAGCATGCAGCGCATCGCCGTCGGCGAGGTGATCGACGAGCTGATCGACTACACCCTGTCGCACTTCGCCTTCGAGGAAGAGCTGATGGAGGAAGCCGGCTACGCGTTCTGCGCCGCACACAAGCGCGTGCACGAGGTGTTCATCAAGCGCGTCTCCGAATACCGCATGCGCTTCGAAGCCGGCGAGGACATCACCGATGAACTGCGCAACATGCTCTCGCGCTGGCTGTTCAACCACATCCGCGGCGACGACAAGGCCTATGCCGAACAGGTCAAGCGCCACCTGAACAAATTCGCCCGCGAACACCAGGAAGGCGGCTGGCTCGGCCGCACGCTCAAGCGCCTGTTCCACTGATCCGCACGGCGGCGGCGCCAGCCGCGATGGCGTTGCGCCCACCGGGCGCCATCGTGGCGGACGCCTCCACCATGCGTGGCATTTACTCCACCAGGAAGGTCACCCGCATGTTCACCCGCCACTCGGTGACATTGCCCTGTGCATCGGTGACCGCCTTGGTTTCGTTGATCCACGCGCCCTGGATGCCCTTGACCGTCCCGGCCACCTTCTTCAAACCGCCGCGGATCGCGTCCTCGATGCTGGTCGTGGACGATGCGTTGACTTCGATGATCTTTGCCACTGACATGATCGACTCCTCGTTGGTTGCACCACGAACCATTCGTGGCAACCCGCAGCATGGCCGCCGCCGTGTTAAAGCATTGATACGAGGTGCTAGCATCGCAGCGCAATGAACCCCGCCCCCAACCTCATCCTCGTCGGCCCGATGGGTGCCGGCAAAACCAGCATCGGCCGCCGCCTGGCCGAGCGCTTCGGGCTGGAATTCGTCGATGTCGACCAGGCCATCGTCGAGGACGTGGGCAGCGGCATTCCCGCCATTTTCGAGAACGTCGGCGAACACGGCTTCCGCATGCACGAGAAGCGCGTGCTGGCCGCCCTGCTCGAACGCGGCGGGCAATTGGTTTCCACCGGCGGCGGCGCGGTGCTGGACGCCGACAACCGCCAGCGCATCCGCAGCCGCGGCTTCGTGGTCTGGCTGCGCGTGGGCGTGCCCGCGCAGTTGCAGCGCCTGCAGCGCGACAAATGCCGCCCGCTGCTGCAACGCGAGGACCGCGAACAGGTATTGCGCGACATGGCCACGCTGCGCGACCCGCTGTACCGCGAGGTCGCCGACCTGGTCCTCGATACCGACGCCCACTCCCCCATCAAGGCCACCGCGCAACTGGTGGTGCGCGTGGCCGCGCAGTGGCAGAACCCGGAATTTTCCACATGAACGCATCCCCGTGCAGCGTCGCCGTCGGCGGCGAACGCCCGTACTCGATCCACATCGGCCCCGGCCTGCTGGGCGACGCCGGCCTGCTCACCGCCGCCCTGCGCGGCCGCCACGTGCTGCTGGTCAGCGACGACACCGTGGCGCCGCTGTACCTGCAGGGCGTGCGCGAAGCCCTGCAGGCCGCGCGCCCGGAGCTGAAGATCGGCCACTACCTGATCCCCGCCGGCGAGGCTTCCAAGACCCTGCACAATTTCGGCGGCGCGATCGATGCGCTGGCCACGCTGGGTGCCACCCGCGACGCCTGCGTGCTGGCGCTGGGCGGCGGCGTGGTCGGCGACCTGGCCGGGTTCGCCGCGGCCTGCTGGATGCGCGGCGTCGATTGCGTGCAGCTGCCCACCACCCTGCTGGCGATGGTGGACTCCTCGGTCGGCGGCAAAACCGCCGTCGACATAGCGCAAGGCAAGAACCTGGTCGGCGCCTTCCACCCGCCGCGCGCGGTCATCGCCGATACCGGCGTGCTGCGCAGCCTGCCCGCGCGCGAACTGCGCGCCGGGCTGGCCGAGGTCATCAAGTACGGCTGTATCCGCGACCCTCTGTTCTTCCAGTGGTTGCAGGCCGAACGCGAGGTGCTGCTGGCCGGCGACGACGCCGCGCTGGCGCAGGCCATCGCCCGCAGCTGCGAGCACAAGGCCGAAATCGTCGAACGCGACCCGCTGGAAAAAGGCGAGCGCGCCCTGCTCAACCTCGGCCACACCTTCGGCCACGCCATCGAGACCGCGCAGGGCTACGGCGCGCCGGGCAACGACAACCTCAACCACGGCGAAGCGGTGGCAGTGGGCATGGTGCTGGCGGCCAGGCTGTCAGCGGCGCTGGGCATGGCCGATGCCACCGATACCGAAAGCCTGCGCACGCTGCTGCAGGCGTATGGCCTGCCCACCGCGATTCCCGCCGGGCTGGCACCGGAAACCCTGCTGCAGCACATGCGTCTGGACAAGAAGAACATCGCCGGTCGCCTGCGGCTGGTGCTGTGGCGCGGCATCGGCAAGGCCGAGGTGGTGCCGGACGTGGACGAAGCCGCGGTGCTGGACGTGCTGCGCGGCGGCTGACGCCCTGCAGGTCGGGGCTACGCCCCCGACGCTTCAGGCATCCGGTGCAAAGCCGTCGGGGGCGTAGTCCCGACCTACGATCCGCATCGGCAAACATGGCCTGCCCGGATCCCGCCGATGCAACCCGCAGCGGCTACAATCGGCACCATGCGCGTCTATTTGCAGCAGCCGCCCAGCGGCAACGAATCCCCCCGCTATGTGCAGCTCTCGCTGATGCCCGACCTGCTCGGTGGCTGGGAGCTGTTGCGCGAAACCGGCCAGACCGGCGGCCGCTCGCAACTGCGGCGCGAGTTGTTCCTGCAGCAGGACGAAGCCCGCCACGCCTTCGAGAAGGCGCGCGACACGCAGCTCAAACGCGGCTTCCAGGTGGTCTTCACCAGCGGCGAACCGCATCCCTGACCGGCCCCTGCAAGGCCGGCCCCGTTCCAAGGAGTACCCGTGACCAGCCCCCTCCGCAATGATCGCTTCCTGCGCGCCCTGCGCCGCGAGCCTGTGGACTGCACCCCCGTCTGGCTGATGCGCCAGGCCGGCCGCTACCTGCCGGAATACCGCGCCACCCGTGCCAGCGCCGGCAGCTTCCTGCGCATGGCCAAAAACCCGGAAATCGCCTGCGAGGTGACGCTGCAACCGCTGCGCCGCTTCGACCTGGACGCTGCCATCCTGTTCTCCGACATCCTCACCGTGCCCGACGCGATGGGCCTGGGCCTGTATTTCGCCGACGGCGAAGGCCCGAAGTTCCACCATCCGGTGCGCGACGCCGCGGCCATCGCCAGGCTGGCGGTGCCGGACATGGAAACCGAACTGCGCTACGTGATGGACGCGGTGCGGCTGATCCGCCGCGAGCTGGACGGCAAGGTGCCGCTGATCGGCTTCTCCGGCAGCCCGTGGACGCTGGCCTGCTACATGATCGAAGGCGGCGGCAGCAAGGACTACGCGCGGATCAAGGCGATGGCGCTGAACGAGCCACAGGCGCTGCACAGGCTGCTGGAAACGGTGACCGACGCGGTGATCGCCTACCTGTCGGCGCAGCGCGCGGCCGGCGCGCAGGCGCTGCAGGTGTTCGACACCTGGGGCGGCGTGCTGGGGCCGGCGATGTACCGCGAGTTCTCGCTGCGCTACCTGTCGCGCATCGCGCGTGAACTGGAGCGCGGCGAAGGCACCGGACGCACCCCGCTGATCCTGTTCGGCAAGGGCACCGGCCAGTACGTGGCCGAGTTGGCCGCCAGCGGCGCCGAGGGCGTCGGCGTGGACTGGACCATCACCTTGGAAGACGCAGCACGCGCGGCCGGCGGCAAGGTCGCGCTGCAGGGCAACCTCGACCCGGCCACGCTGTACGGCTCGCCCGAGGCCATCACCGGCGAAGTCGGCAAGGTGCTGGACAGCTACGCCACCGGCAACGGCGGCTCGCGCGAGGGCCACGTGTTCAACCTCGGCCACGGCATGTCGCCGGACATGAACCCCGAGCACGTCGCCGTGCTGGTCGACGCCGTGCACCACCTCAGCCGCCGCTGAAAACCCACTCCCACGCAGGTGCCGGGCTTGCCCGGCACGAGCTTTACCGGGAGGGCTCCATGCGGGGCAAGCCCTGCATCTACGGTGACCACGGACCAGGCAACATTCGCCCGTCGGTGTGGACGAACGGCAGGGCTACGCGCGGAGACGTCTAGACCGGTTCAGCCGGCGCCTGCAGATCCGCGCGCCGCACTTCCTCGACGAAGCGGCGCATCTTCTCGCCATCCTTCAGGCCCGGCTCCGACTCGATGCCGCTGGACACGTCCACGCCCCACGGGCGAGTGGCGACGATGGCGTCGAACACATTGTCCGGGCGGATGCCGCCGGCCAGCAGGAACGGCCGGTGCAGGCCGCCCGGCACCTGCGACCAGTCGAAGCTCATGCCGCTGCCGCCGCTGCCGCCCGGCGCATGGCTGTCCAGCAGGAAGCCGGCCGCCTGCGGGTGCGCCTGCTGCAACTCGCGCGCGGCGACGCCTTCCGTCCCACCCATCGCCACCGCCTTCAGGTAGGGCATGTTGAACGCACGACAGAAGGTGTCATCCTCCTCGCCGTGGAACTGCAGCAGGTCCGGCCGCACCGTGCGCAGCACCTCGCGCACTTCCTCGCGGCTGTTGTTGCGGAACAGTGCCACCACGTCGACCAGCGGCGCGACCGCCAGGCGCATCGCGCGCGCCTCGGCCGGCGCCACCCGGCGCGAGCTGCCGCGGGCGAAGACGAAGCCCACCGCGTCCACGCCCAGCTCGCCGGCCAGGCGGATGTCGCCGGCACGGGTCATGCCGCAGAACTTGATGCGGGTACGGAACAGGACGCGGCTCACAGGGTCACCTCCGCCGGCAGTTGCCATTCGTCGGGATACAGCGGGCCAACGAACACCAGCCCCTGCGGCGGCGCGGTCGGGCCGGCACGATTGCGGTCGCGCAGGGCCAGCACCTCGCCGATCCAGCCTTCGGGTTTCTCGCCGGCTCCCACCAGCAGCAGCGAGCCGACGATGTTGCGCACCATGTGGTGCAGGAAGGCGTTGGCCTGCACCTCCACTTCAACCACCTCGCCGTGGCGGGTGACGGCAATGGACTGCAGCTCGCGCCGTGCATGCAGGGCCTGGCACTGCACGCTGCGGAACGAGCTGAAGTCGTTCTCGCCCAGCAGCGCCTGTGCGGCGCGGTGCATGGCATCGGCATCCAACGCGCGCCGCTCCCAGCTCAGCGTCTGCCGGTACAGCGCCGGGCGCACCTGGCGGTTGAGCAGGCGGTAGCGGTAGCGCCGTGCCCGCGCCGAGAAGCGCGCGTGGAAATCGTCGGCCACCGGCACGCACCAGCGCACGCACACCGAAGGCGGCAGCCGTGTGGTGGTGCCCAGCGTCCAGCCGCGCGGCTCGCGCACGACGTCGCTGTCGAAATGCACCACCTGGCACTCGCCGTGCACGCCGGCATCGGTGCGGCCGGCGCAGACCACGCTGACCGGTGCATCGGCGACGGAAGAAAGCGCGTCCTGCAGGGTCGCCTGCACGCTGGGGCAACCACTTTCGCCCAGCTGCTGCCAGCCCTTGTAGTCGCTGCCGTCGTATTCCACGCCCAGCGCGTAGCGCATGTTCGAACCTCTGATTGTTGCGTGCCGTGGCGGCGGGCGGTCAGTCGCTTTCGCGCTCGGACCACACCGCCAGTTCGTTGCCGCCCGGCTCGATGAACTGGAAGCGGCGGCCACCGGGAAACGCGAACACCGGCTTCACCACGGTGCCACCATGCGCTTCCACCGCAGCCTGCACCGGTGCCAGCTGCGCCGCATACAGCACGACCAGCGGCGCACCCGTCCCGGTGGTGGCCGCCTTGCCGCGGAAGAAGCCGCCCTGCAGCCCGCCATCATCGAAGGCGACGTAGTCCGGGCCATACTCCTCGAACCGCCAGCCGAACGCCTGTTCGAAAAAGCGCCGGCTCGCGGCCGGCTCACACGAGGCGAACTCCACGTAGTCGATACGGCCCTCGCGCTTCATCGCCCCCGCCTCAACCCAGCCGCGCCAGCAGTTCCAGCGCCTCGTCGCGGGCCTTCGGGTCGGCGCCGGTCACCACTTCGTTGAGCAGCGTGCGCGCGGTTTCCGCGTCACCCAGGTCCAGGTAGGCGATGGCCAGCTCCAGCCGCTCGCGGCCTGCCGGTGCCGGGTTGAGCGGGGCGACCCGCGCCATGCTGTCCACGACCGCCGCGGGGCGCGGCGGAACGGCAGCTTCCGTGGCCGTCTCCACAGGATCGCCGGCCGGGCGCGAGACCTCGGACAACAACGCAACCTGTTCATCCGGCTCCGGCGTGGTTTCGGCGGCGGGGGCCGGCTGTGACCAGAACGGGACCGCTTCGGGTTCGGGTTCGGGTTCAGGTTCGGATTCGGGCGACGTGTCCTCGGCCACTTCGCGCTGTTCGTCGTCCGGCATCTCATCCGCGGCCGGCTCGGCCGCCGGCATCGCCAGCGCGAAACCCGGCGTCGGCCGCGTGCCACGCGGGGCCGACGACAGCGGCGACGGCTTGCGCCGGCGCGACAGCCACCAAGCCGCACCGGCCAGCAGTACAAGCACCAGACCCAGCCATGCCCACGGCATCGACGCCGGGGACTCCTGTTTGGCCGCATCGGCCAGGCGCTGCTGTGCGGCGGCCAGATCCGAGTCCTTCATCGCGATCAGCGATTGCTGCTGCTCCTGCAGCTTTTCCAGCGCGACGACGCGCTCGCGCAGTTCCTGCAGTTCGGCATCACGCGTGGCGATGTCTTCCCGAGCCTGCCGCAGTTGTTCGTTTGCCGCCATGTCACCCTCGCCACCGGCATCGAGCCCGGTCATCGTTCCTGCGCTCTGCTGCCCCCCGGCCACGGCCGGGGCGATCTCCAGCCGCGCGCCATTGGCCGCCGGTGCCGCAGCGGCCTCGCCGCCACTGGCCGCAGCCGTACCCGCCACTTCCGGCTGCGGAATCGGCGCACGTGCCTGCCGCCACTGCGCGGTGTGCTCGCGCACGATGGCGCGTGCTTCGGCAGCGCTGACCTGTTCCAGTTCGTCCTGCCCCGGCACGCGCAGCACGGCGCCCTGCCGCAGCAGGTTGACGTTGCCGCGGATGAACGCGTCCGGGTTGGCGCGCAGCAGCGCGAGCATGGTCTGGTCCAGCGAATGGCCGTTCCCGCGCGCCAGTTCACCTGCGATCCGCGACAGCACCTGCCCCCGCTGCACCGGCGCCAGTTCCCCATCCACCTGCGTCGTCGCCGGGAGCGGCCCCGGTGCCGGCGGCGCCGTTGCCGGCACGGCCGGCGGCGCCTGCGGCGATGGGACAGGGACCGGCGCCGGGGTTTCTGCGGGTTCGGCCGGCAGTGGCTCGGGCTCGCGCACGATCAGGTTGTCCGGCGTCGCCGGTGCCTCGACCACCGGTTCGGCGACCGCGGCCGCCGTTTCCGGCGCGGACACCAGCGCCGAGTATTCGCGTACCAGCCGGCCCTGCCCCCAATCGACCTCGATCAGAAAGCCGACCGCCGGCACCTGCACCGGCGTGGTGCTGGTCACCCGCACCACCGCCCGCCCCTGCGCGTCTTGGGCGAAGGCGAACTGCAGCTCGCTGACCAGCCCTGCCGGCGGCGCCAGCCCGACCCGCTCGAAGGTGGCCGGCGAAGCCAGCCCGACGCGGGCGTTGGCCAGCTCGTCCGGGTCGCTGGAAATCACCGGAATTTCGGCCAGCAGTGGCTGGCCCGGCCGGGAAAGCACGCGGATGTTGCCCAGCCCCAACGCCATCGCGGCGCTGCTGGACAGCATCAGCAGCAGCGCGAGCACCGTTTGTATCGGGCGCATCGCGCCCTTGCCCCGTGGTTTCATGCGGCGAACTATAACGGCAGACCCGGCTTTCGAGTACCGTGCCTGCCCGGCCACGGCACCCGGATCACCATGCGGAGGCCCGCCATCAGCCGCCGTTGGCGACCAGCTCGGCCAGCTGCACCGCGTTCAACGCCGCACCCTTGCGGATGTTGTCAGCCACCACCCACAGGTTCAGGCCGCGCGGGTGCGAGAAATCCTCGCGGATGCGGCCCACGTACACCGGGTCGGTGCCCGAGGCATGCGTCACCGGAGTCGGGTAACCGCCGGCCTTGCGCTCGTCCACCACCTTCACCCCCGGCGCGGCGGCCAGCAGTTCGCGCGCCTGCTCGACGCCGATCTTGGTCTTCGTCTCGATGTTCACCGCCTCGGAGTGGCCATAGAACACCGGCACGCGCACCGCGGTGGGATTCACCTGGATGCTGTCGTCGCCGAGGATCTTGCGGGTTTCCCACACCAGCTTCATCTCTTCCTTGGTGAAACCGTTGTCGAGGAATTCGTCGATGTGCGGGATCAGGTTGAAGGCGATCTGCACCGGGAACTTGCCCGGCTCGATTTCCTGGAAGCCCAGCAGCTGTGCGGTCTGCCTGCCCAGTTCCTCCATGCCGCTCTGGCCGGCACCGGACACCGACTGGTAGGTGGCCACGTTGACACGCTCGATGCCGTATTCGCGGTGGATCGGCGCCAGCACCGGCATCAGCTGCATGGTCGAGCAGTTGGGGTTGGCGATGATGCCGCGCGGGCGGTTCTTCGCCGCTTCCGGATTGACCTCGGACACCACCAGCGGTACGTCGTCGTCGTAGCGGAACGCCGACGAGTTGTCGATCACCACCGCGCCGGCGGCGGCGAACTTCGGCGCATATTCCTTCGAGATGCCGCCACCGGCGGAGAACAGCGCGATCTCGACGCCCGCCGGGTCGAACGTGGTCAGGTCCTCGACGGTGATCTTTTCGCCATTGAATTCAATGGTATTGCCGGCCGAACGGGCCGAGGCCAGCACCGACAGCTTGGCGACCGGGAAATCGCGTTCAGCCAGGATCGCCAGCATGGTCTGGCCGACCGCGCCGGTGGCGCCGACGACGGCTACGTGGAAACGACGGGCTTCATTGCTCATGGGGGATTCTCGAAAGGGGGGAGAAAGGGAGGACACGCGTCGGGCCAGGTTCGGGGAACCTCCGGCAGGACAACCGGAGGCTCCCTATCGTTTTTCGATTTTGCCGCCGGCGATGGCGTTGACCATGTTGGCGGGACGGCCGGCATCCGTGCCGATGCCCAGCCCGGCCAGCAGGTTGTCCACCGCCACCTGCACCATCGCCCGGCGCATGGCCAGCGAGGCGCTGCCGATGTGCCGCGCCGTCGCCATCAGCAGCGCGAAGCCGAGGTCGGCGGTGGTTTCGGTGAGCACGTCCGGCGTGTTGGTGGCGACCTTCAGCGCCGGCGCATTGGCGATTTCCGCCGCGCCGATGCGTTCGTTGAGGGTGACCAGCGCACCGTCGAAGCCGGACAGGTGCGCAGCGATTGCGGCCGGTTCATGCGCGGCAACCTCCGCCGTGGCGACCACGTTGCAGTACCCGGCCAGCTGCGCGACAGTGTCGTCGAACAGCGGCTGCGATACCCAGACGCGGGGCCGGCACTCAGCCATCGAGGCTTCCGGGGATGCGCGGGGAGACATCGCCGACGTCGCCGCATTGCGCACGGTGGCGCAGTGCCTGGTCCATCAGCACCAGCGCCAGCATCGCCTCGGCGATCGGCGTGGCGCGGATGCCGACGCAGGGATCGTGGCGGCCGGTGGTGATGACATCGACCGGGTTGCCGGCCACATCGACGGTCGCGCCGGGCAGGCGCAGGCTGGACGTGGGCTTGAGCGCCATCGACGCGACGATCTGCTGGCCGGTGGCGATGCCGCCGAGGATGCCGCCGGCGTGGTTGGACTGGAAGCCTTCGGGCGTGATCAGGTCACGGTGTCGGGTGCCCTTCTGCGCCGCGCTGGCGAAGCCGTCGCCGATCTCCACGCCCTTGACCGCGTTGATGCTCATCAATGCCGCGGCGATCTCGCCGTCGAGCTTGCCGTAGATCGGCTCGCCCCAGCCCGGCGGCACGCCGTCGGCAATCACATTCACGCACGCACCGACCGAGTCACCGGACTTGCGCAGCGCATCCATGTACGCCTCCAGCTCCGGCACCTGCGCCGCGTGCGGCCAGAAGAACGGGTTGTCCTCGACCGCGCTCCAGTCGAACCCCGCCGGGACGATTTCGCCCAGCTGCGACAACCAGCCGCGCACGCTCACGCCATGGCGCTGCTTCAGCCACTTCTTGGCGATGACGCCGGCAGCCACGCGCATAGTGGTTTCGCGCGCCGAGGAACGGCCACCACCACGCGGATCGCGGATGCCGTACTTCTGCCAGTAGCTGTAGTCGGCATGGCCGGGGCGGAACTGCGTGGCGATGCTGCCATAGTCCTTGCTGCGCTGGTCGGTGTTGCGGATCAGCAGCGCGATCGGCGTGCCGGTGGTGCGGCCCTCGTACACGCCCGACAGGATTTCCACCTCGTCGGCCTCGCGCCGCGCCGAGGTATGCCGGCTCTTGCCGGTGGCACGGCGCTGCAGGTCGTGGGCGAATTCCTCCGGCGTGATCTCCAGTCCCGGCGGGCAACCGTCGACCACACAGCCGATGGCCGGCCCGTGCGATTCGCCGAAGGTGGTGACGGTCAGCAGCTTGCCGAAGGAATTGGAGCTCATCGCTGCGCCGCCAGCGCGGCGATGCGCGCGTGGTGGGCGCGCAGCTCGGCGGCCTCGACCGCGAATATGCCCATCTGCCCGACCTTGAACTCGATCCACGCCAGGTCCAGCTCCGGCAGCAGGCGCGTCACGTGCTGCTCGCTGTCGCCGACCTCGCAGATCAGCAGGCCGTCCTCGGTGAGGTGGTCGGGCGCGTCGCGCAGGATCTTCAGCACCAGGTCCAGACCGTCGTCGCCGGCGCGCAGTGCCAGTTCCGGTTCATGCGCGTATTCGCGCGGCAGCGCATCGGTCTCGTCGTTGGTGACGTAGGGCGGGTTGGTGACGATCAGCTCGTAGGTGCGGCCCTGCAGGCCGGCGAACAGGTCGCTCTTGACCAGCTCGACGTTGTGCGCAAGCAGGCGCTCCTTGTTCTCGGCGGCCAGCGACAGTGCCGCGTCGTTGATGTCGCTGCCATCCACCTGCCAGTTCGGGTGATGGTGGCCCATCGCGATGGCGATGCAGCCCGAGCCGGTGCACAGGTCCAGCGCGCGGGTGACCTCGCGCCCGGCCAGCCACGGCTCGAAGCCTTCCAGGATCAGCTCGGCGATCGGCGAACGCGGCACCAGCGCGCGCGCATCGCTCTTGAAGCTCAGCCCGGCGAACCACGCCTCGCCGATCAGGTAGGCGGCCGGCACGCGCTCGGCGATGCGGCGCTCGAACAGCGCCAGCACCTGCAGTTTTTCGTCACCCAGCACGCGCGCCTGGCCGTAGGCAGGGCCCAGGTCCGGCGGCAGGTGCAGCGCGTGCAGCACCAGGCTGGTGGCTTCGTCCAGCGCGTTGTCGTAGCTGTGTCCGAAGGTCAGGCCCGCGGCGTTGAAACGGCTGGCGCCGTAGCGGATCAGGTCGATGATCGTGTGGAG
Source organism: uncultured Stenotrophomonas sp. (assembly GCA_900078405.1). Classification (NCBI taxonomy): domain Bacteria; kingdom Pseudomonadati; phylum Pseudomonadota; class Gammaproteobacteria; order Lysobacterales; family Lysobacteraceae; genus Stenotrophomonas; species uncultured Stenotrophomonas sp. Next base: position 1,291,057 of record FLTS01000001.1, read on the forward strand.
TTCGGCGGCCGCCTGGGCAGTCATGGCAATGCGGAAAGGCTTGAATGGACTGCGATTATAGGCACGCACCCGGTATATTGAGCGCCGGTTGCAGCCGAAACTTCGGCAATCGCCGGGCATCCTGCCCGCACCACCACGCACCGGCGCATACCTACCGCCCCCGCCACGGAGAATCGGCCCATGTTCAACCGCAATACCGGCATCGTCCTGGCCATCGCGCTGGCGGCGGCACTGGGCCTGCTACTGGCGCAGAAGGTGTTCGGCCCGGCCGGCGCAGGCAAGCGCGACACCGGCTCGATCATCTTCTACCCCACCCCGCGCGCGCTGCCGGATTTCAGCCTGAGCCAGTCCGACGGCACCCGCCTGATCCCCGGCGAGCTGCGCGGGCACTGGACCCTGGTGTTCCTCGGCTTCACTTCCTGCCCCGACGTGTGCCCGACCACGCTGGCCGAGCTGGCGCGGGCACAGAAACAGTGGGAAACCATCCCCGAAAGCCTGCGCCCGCGCGTGGTGTTTGTCTCCGTGGATCCCGAGCGGGACACCCCGGCACGGCTGGGCGAATACGCCCACGCCTTCCACAAGGACACCCTCGCCGCCACCGCCGACGTGCCGTCGCTGGAGCGCTTCGCCACCCCGCTCGGCCTCGTGTTCCAGAAGGCGCCGGGCAAGAACTTCAAGGCCAACCCGAACGACTACAGCATGGACCACTCGGCCAGCATCGCGGTGCTCGACCCCGAGGGCCGGCTGGCCGGGCTGATGCGCCCCCCGTTCGACCCGCAGGCCATCGCCAGCGACCTGACCAAGCTCACCGGAAAATCCGCTCCATGACCCTGCTGACAACGCTTACCTACGCGCTGCCGCACCGCCTGCTGTCCTCGCTTGCCCGCTCGCTGGCCTATTCGCAAAACCCGCGCGTCTCGCGCTGGCTGATCGACACGGTGACCCGCAAGTTCGGCGTCAACCTCGCCGAAGCCGCCGACCCCGACCCGCGCAGCTACGCCAGCTTCAACCGTTTCTTCACCCGTGCGTTGAAGCCCGGCGCGCGCGTGGCCGACGCCGATCCGCGCACCCTGCTGATGCCCGCCGACGGCCGCATCAGCCAGCTCGGCCCGATCGAGGACGGCCGCATCTTCCAGGCCAAGGGCCAGTCGTTCACCGCCGCCGAACTGCTCGGCGACGCGGCGGCTGCCGAACCGTTCGCCAACGGCCTGTTCGCCACCGTCTACCTGTCCCCGCGCGACTACCACCGCGTGCACATGCCGTGGACCGGCACCCTGCGCGAAACCGTGCACGTGCCGGGGCGGCTGTTCAGCGTCGGCCCCGCCGCGGTGGCCGGGGTGCCGCGCCTGTTCGCCCGCAACGAACGGCTGGTATGCCACTTCGACACCGACTTTGGCCCGATGGTGCAGGTGATGGTCGGCGCGCTGCTGGTCAGCGGCGTGGAAACGGTGTGGAGCGGCGAGGAAATCCCGGCCTACGGCGACCGCCTCACCCGCAAGGACTGGCGCGGCAAGGGCATCACCCTGGAAAGGTTCGCCGAGATGGCGCGCTTCAACTACGGCAGCACCGTGATCGTGCTGCTGCCGCCGGGCGTCGCGGAGTTCGACCCGGCATTGCAGGCCGAAAGCCCGGTGCGGCTGGGGCAGGCATTGGCGCGGTTGACCGGCCACTGACTTCACGACACCTGGAGCAGAAGCCGTGCGCGAATTCCTTCGCAAGCAACGCCGGCTGCTCCTTCTGCTGGCGCTTTTGGCAATCTGGCTTTCGCTGTTTACCGCTTGGGCATATTGGGTCACCGCCGATCCATTGAACGCACCCATCGCACTGACACCTGCCGGCATGGTCGACAAGAAAATTCATGTCGTCGTGCCGGAGCATTACACGCTTGTCTTCCGCTTCAAGCGTGCGGGCCAGCCATACGAACAATTGCGCACATTACTTGGCGGTGCTGCTTCGACAACTGCGGGCATACCGATACCCATCCGCTGGTCGCTGGCAACCGTATCCGACGGACGGATTCTGGCGTCGGGGGAGGTTGATTCCGCAGGAATAAGTGCGTGGTCCTCTGCTGATATCGAGCGCAAGATCGGTGGGATCCGCGTTCCCTCCGGCCGCTACCGCTTCAAGGCTCAGGTCCTGCGTGGCATCCCGGAGCTCGCACATATCGATACGCGACTGGCGATGAGGGGAACTCCCAAGGCCTCCTCCACGTGGCAAATCAGCCTCGTATGGTGGGGCTCCATCGCCAACATGCTGCTGCTCGCGCCGCTGGCGGTTCTCTTGTTGCTGCTCCTGCTGTGGCGTGCGGGCCGCGCTGCGTTCCATGCGGCGAAGAAAGCCGCCTCGCAAGAATCCTGATACAGGTTTCACTACTCCGGCCCACGCCCCGGCGACCCAGTAAATTGAGCTGACGAAGGACGAAGCCGGTACAGCCCATGCGGGGCAAGCCCCGCATCTACAAGCAGCGCCGCGCCTGACGCAGGTGCCGGGCTTGCCCGGCACGGGGCTTACCCGATCAAGTCCCGCGCTACGGCGAAAAGCGATTCCCGCCTACGCGGGAATGACGAGATACGTCCTTCTTCACCACTCCGGCACACGCTCCGGCAGCAGCGCACGGATCACCTGGCCATCGGCGCCGGCGGCCAGCTTCTCGGCCTCGGCGATGGGGATGTCCACCTCGACCAGCCAGCCCTCCTCGTCGGCCTGTTCGCTGCGGATGACCTCCAGCTGGTGCAGGCGCGAACGCAGCCGCCCGGCTTCGGGCGGCAGGCGCACGCTGCCGGTGACGTGCTGCAGGCCCAGGCGCTTGCCCAGCACCGATTGCAGCAGTTCCAGCCCGCGGCCATCACGTGCGGAAATCCACACGCGTTCGCGCCGCGCTTCATCCGGCACGCCGTCCTGCGCGTCGTGGCGCACGTCGGCACCCTCGATGCGGTCGATCTTGTTGAACACCAGCAGCTGCGGCAGCTCACCGGCACCCACCGCCTCCAGCACCTCGTCCACTTGGGCGATGCGCTCCTCGCGCAGCGGATCGGCGGCATCGACCAGATGCAGCAGGAAATCCGCCTCGCGCGCCTCGCTCAGGGTGGAGCGGAACGCGGCCACCAGCTCATGCGGCAGATCGCGGACGAAGCCGACGGTGTCGGCCAGCATGGCGTTGCCACCGGGCAGCGCGATGCGGCGCACGGTCGGGTCGAGCGTGGCGAACAACTGGTCGGCGGCATAGGCGCCGGCACCGGTCAATGCGTTGAACAGGGTGGACTTGCCGGCATTGGTGTAGCCGACCAGCGCCACCCGCGGCATCTCGCTGCGCACGCGCGCACGGCGCATCTGGGTGCGCTGCACTTCCACCTTTTCCAGCCGCTTCTGCAACTGCTCCACGCGCTTCTGCAACAGGCGGCGGTCGGTTTCCAGCTGGGTTTCGCCGGGGCCACGCAGGCCGATGGAACCGCCGCGCTGGCGCTCCAGGTGAGTCCAGCCGCGTACCAGCCGGGTGGCAAGGTGGCGCAGCTGCGCCAGCTCCACCTGCAGCTTGCCCTCGTGGCTGTGCGCGCGCTGGGCGAAGATGTCCAGGATCAGCCCGGTACGGTCGATCACGCGCCGTTCGAGGAAGCGCTCGAGGTTGCGCTCCTGCACCGGGGTGAGCTGGTGGTTGACCAGCACCAGGTCGGCACCGGTCGCCTCGGCGGCCGCCTTCACTTCGTCCAGCTTGCCGCTGCCGATCAAGGTGGAGGGATTCGGACGATCGATGCGCGCGGTCACGGTGGCCGCGATGCCGGCGCCGGCCGAGCGGGCCAGGTCGGTGAACTCCTCCAGCACATCCTCTTCCAGCCGACCAAAGTGCGGCTGGATCAACAACGCGTGTTCGCCCTTCTTCGAACGGTCAAACACGCGCCACGCCCTGCTTATTCGTTGTCGTCATCGCCTGCCTGGCCATTGTCCGCCGACTGCACGTAGCCACCGCCCGGCCCGACCTTGACATTGCGCGCCGGCACCACGGTGGAAATGGCGTGTTTGTAGACCATCTGGCTGACGGTATTGCGCAGCAGCACCACGAACTGGTCGAACGACTCGATCGTGCCCTGCAACTTGATGCCATTGACCAGATACACCGACACCGGCACCCGCTCGCGGCGCAATGCATTCAGAAAAGGATCCTGCAGGGATTGCCCCTTGGACATGTCGACTCCTCGTTATTGTTCTTATGGGCCGAAGCGGCTCCCCGCCGCTCCGGAATGCCGATGGTACACCGCCGCACGCCCGCTCACCTTGCCAGAAACAGCGAAACCGCCTCGCGCAGGCGCGGCATGTCACCGGCCGGATCAAACCATCGCGCATCCAGTTCGCCGCGCAGCCAGGTGAGCTGGCGCTTGGCCAGTTGCCGGGTGGCGAAGATGCCCCGGTCGCGGAACTCGGCGGCGCTGCCCTGCCCGTCGAGGAACTGCCACGCCTGGCGATAGCCGACCGCGCGGATGGCCGGCAGGTCCAGCGGGTTTTCCACGCCGGCCATCCGCGGCAGCGCGCGCAGGCGGCGCACTTCGTCGAGGAAACCGTGTTCGAGCATCAGCTCGAAACGCGTTTCGATGCGCCGGTGCAGCACCGCACGCTCGGCCGGCGCCAACACCAGCTTCAACACGCGCGCCGGCAGGCGGGCGACGCCGGGCTGCGCCTGCCAGTAGCTGATCGGCTTGCCGGTCAGGCGATGCACTTCCAGCGCGCGCTGGATGCGCTGCGGATCGGTGGCGTGGATGCGCTTGGCCGCCACCGGGTCGATTCGCGCCAATTGCGCATGCAGCGCCGGCCAACCGTCGGTCTCGGCCTCGGCGCCAATCTGCGCGCGGATGGCCGCATCGGCTTCCGGCATCGGCGACAAGCCTTGCAGCAACGCGCGGAAATACAGGCCGGTGCCGCCGGCGAGGATCGGCAGCTTGCCGCGCGCGACGATGTCGCGCACCGCCGCGGCCGCATCGCTGGCGAACTCGGCGGCCGAATAGGCCTGCCACGGGTCGCGCAGGTCCAGCAGGTGGTGGGCGATGCCGGCACGCTCGGCCATGTCCGGCTTGGCCGCGCCGATGTCCAGCCCGCGGTACACCAGCGCCGAGTCGACGCTGACGATTTCACCGCCATGCGCCTGCGCCAGCTCGATGGCCGCCGCGGTCTTGCCCGAGGCGGTCGGGCCCATCAGGGCGATCGCCAGCGGGCGGGTATCGGCCGGCATCAGTCCTCGTCCGGCCAGCGTGGCATTGCAGGCTTGTCGATACGTGGCGCCGGCACCGCGTCGAGCGCGGCCAGCACCTTGAGTGCGTCGACCGTGGCGGCCACGTCGTGCACGCGCACGATCTTCGCCCCGCGCTGCACCGCCAGCAGGTGCGCGGCCACGGAACCGGCGACGCGTTCGCCAGCGACCGCACGCCCGGTGACCTCGCCGATGGAGCGTTTGCGCGACAAGCCCGCCAGCAGCGGCACGCCCAACGCCAGCAGCTTTTCCTGCGCCGCCAGCAGCGCGAAGTTCTGCGCAGTGTCCTTGTTGAAGCCGTAGCCGGGATCGGCCACCAGCCGGCCACGGGCGATGCCGGCCATTTCCGCGGTGAAGATGCGCTCGGCCAGAAAGCGCTGCACCTCGCCTGCCACGTCATCGTAATCACGCGCCATGCCGGCATCGTGCGGGCCGCCCAGCGCGTGCATCAGCACCACCGCGGCACCGGAATCGGCCACCGCTTCCAGCGCACCGGGCTGGCGCAGGGCCTGCACGTCGTTGACCATGCCGGCACCGGCAGCCAGTGCCGCGCACATCACCTCGGGCTTGCAGGTATCGACACTGACCGGCACGCCGGTGCGCGCCACCAAGGCCTCGATCACCGGCACGACGCGCTTGATTTCCTCCTGCGCCGACACAGGTGCGGCGCCGGGGCGGGTGGACTCGCCCCCCACATCCAGCAGGTCGGCGCCCTGCTCCACCAATGCCAGCCCGTGGGCAATGGCCGCCTCGGCATCGAAATGCAAGCCGCCATCGGAAAACGAATCCGGGGTGACGTTGACGATACCCATCACCCGCGGCCGGTCCAGCCGCAGCGGCCGGCCCGCGCAATCCAGTACCGGGGACGTATCGAACATCAGCGTTTGCTCCTTGCACGGACCACGGTGCCGATCGCGCTCAACACCACGCCCAGCACGATGCCGATGAAGATGCCGGCCAGATAGTGGCCGGTCTTCATCGCGAAGGCGACGCCGGCGACGGTGGCGATGACCATTTCGGGGATGTGCCCCGATGTGTTTGGGGAAGCTTCGTTCATGGGTGCTTATCTTACGGCCGCATTCCCGACGGATAGCGCCGGGGAGCCAAAGCCCCTCTCCCTGCGGAAAAAGGAATCAACATGAAAGCAAACGGGCCGGATACCCGGCCCGTTCGTTCATCCTTTCATGCGAGCGGGCTCAATGCTGCCCGGCCGGGTCGCTGATCGGCGCAACCGGGTGCTCGTCGCCGCCCTTGTCGCTGTCCGACGGGCCACTCTTGGGCTTGTCCACCCAGCCTGCCGGCGGTTCGGGCTTGCGCCCTTCCATGATCGCCTTGACCTGCTCGGCATCGATGGTTTCCCACTCCAGCAGCGCGGCGGTCATCGCCTCGACGACGTCGCGCTTCTCTTCCAGGATGCTGCGCGCGACGTGGTACTGCTCGTCGAGGATGCGGCGGATCTCCGCGTCCACCTTCTGCTGGGTGGCCTCGGAGATGGTCTTGCTGTGCATACCGTAGCCACCCTCGTCGTCGGCATAGACCATCGTGCCGAGCACGTCGGACATGCCGTACTTGGTGACCATGCCGCGGGCCAGCTTGGTGGCGCGCTCGAAGTCGTTGGAGGCACCGGTGGACATCTGCCCGACGAAGATCTCCTCGGCGATGCGGCCGCCGAACAGGATCGCCAGCTCTTCCAGCATGCGGTCCTTGTACTTGCTGATGTGGTCGTGCTCGGGCAACTGCCAGGTCACGCCCAGCGCCCAGCCGCGCGGCATGATCGTCACCTTGTGCACCGGATCGGCCTTGGGCAGGGTCATGGCGACCACCGCGTGGCCCGACTCGTGGTAGGCGGTGTTGCGGCGCTCGTCCTCGCGCATGACCATGCTGCGGCGCTCCGGACCCATGTAGATCTTGTCCTTGGCGTCCTCGAAGTCCTGCATGCTCACTTCCTGCTTGTTGCGGCGTGCGGCAAACAGGGCGCCCTCGTTGACCAGGTTGGCCAGGTCGGCGCCCGAGAAGCCGGGGCAGCCGCGCGCCAGGATGGTGGCGTCGACGTTGGGCGACAGCGGCACCTTGCGCATGTGCACGCGCAGGATCTGCTCGCGGCCCTTGATGTCGGGCAGGCCGACCATGACCTGGCGGTCGAAGCGGCCCGGGCGCAGCAGCGCCTTGTCGAGCACGTCGGGGCGGTTGGTGGCGGCGATGACGATGACGCCCTGGCCGGACTCGAAGCCGTCCATTTCGACCAGCATCTGGTTCAGGGTTTGTTCGCGTTCGTCGTCGCCGGCCTGGGCGGCGGCCTGCTCGCGCTCGTCGTGGCCACCGCCCATGCCGGAACCGCGATGGCGGCCGACCGCGTCGATTTCATCGATGAAGATGATGCACGGCGCGTGCTTCTTGGCCTGCTCGAACATGTCGCGCACGCGGCTGGCGCCGACGCCGACGAACATCTCCACGAAATCCGAGCCGGAGATACTGAAGAACGGCACCTTGGCCTCGCCGGCGATCGCACGCGCCAGCAGGGTCTTGCCGGTGCCGGGCGGGCCGACCATCAGCACGCCGCGCGGAATCTTGCCGCCGAGCTTGGTGAAGCGCGACGGGTCGCGCAGGAACTCGACCAGCTCGCCCACTTCCTCCTTGGCCTCGTCGCAGCCGGCGACGTCGGCGAAGGTCACCTTGATCTGGTCCTCGCCCTGCAGCTTGGCGCGCGACTTGCCGAAGGACATCGCGCCCTTGGCACCGCCGCCACCGCCCTGCATCTGCCGCATCATGAAGATCCAGAAGCCGATCAGCAGCAGCACCGGCAGGAACTGCAGCGCGATGCTCCAGAAGCTCGGTCCGGTGGCCGGCTTCATGCGCACGATGTCGACCTTCTTGGTGTACAGCTGGTCGATCAGCTTCTCGTCGCGTGGCGCGTACAGCGAGCCCTCGGTGCCGTCGTTGCGCCGGTAGCGGATGGCGTTGGTGGTCAGGGTGGTGTCGTCGGTGAATTCCACCGACTTGATCCGCCCGGCATCCACTTCCTGCAGGAACTGGGTGTAGTTGCTGGCGTCGCCGACGGTGGGCGTACCGCCGCGCGGGGCAAAGCTCTGGAACACCACCATCAGCACGACGGCGACAACCACCCATAGCAGGAGGTTCTTGGTCAGGTCGTTCATCCTCATCGGCTCCGGTGTTCCTCTGGCTTTCTGACGCGATTCGTGTGGGGTCGAGCTTACTTGATCTGCGTGCGCTTGCTCTGGCCCAGGGCATAAACCTCGGGTGAACGCTTGCGCGAGGCCTCCGGCTTGCGGATCACGACCTTGTCGTAGCGGCGGCGCATTTCCCGCACGTAGTCGTCGAAGCCGACGCCCTGGAACAACTTGATCAGGAACGCACCACCCGGCTTGAGGTGGTTATCGGCAAAATCCATTGCAAGTTCAGCCAGATGCATCATCCGCGGCTGGTCCACCGCGTCCATGCCACTCTTGTTGGGGGCCATGTCCGACAAAACAAGGTCCACCGGCTGGTCACCGAGCATGGCCTCGAACTGCGTCAACACCTCGTCCTCGCGGAAATCACCGTGCAGGAACTCCACCCCGGCCAGCGGCGGCATCTCCAGGATGTCCAGCGCCAGCACCCGGCCGGTATCGCCCATCTGTCGCCGCACCTGCTGCGACCAGCCGCCCGGCGCTGCGCCCAGGTCGACGACCACCATGTGCGGCTTCAGCAGGCGGTCGCGTTCGAGCAGCTCCTCCAGTTTGTAGGCCGCGCGCGAACGCATGCCCTCGGCCTGCGCCTTCTTCACGAAGGGGTCGGAAAAATGTTCCTTCAACCAGCGTTGACTGCTCTTGCTGCGGGACATCGGCAATGGGGCTCTGGGGGGCCGGCATGATACCCTGAACCCCCTTGATGACCCGTAAACCCTGCATGTCCATCGTCCTCACCCCGGCCCAGAACCGATTCCTGCGCGGCATGGCCCACGACCTGAAAGCGCTGTTGCAGATCGGCGGCAAGGGGGTCACCCCCGCCTTCCTGGCGGAACTGGACGAGGTGCTGGAACGCCACGAGCTGGTCAAGGTGAAGGTGGCCGCGGAAGACCGCGAAGCGCGCGAGGCGATGGTGGACGAACTGGTCCGGACCAGCGGCGGCGCACTGGTGCAGCGCATCGGCCACGTCGCCGTGCTGTACCGCCCGGCGAAGGAAAAGCGCCAGATCATCCTGCCGCGCAACTGAGCGGCGGGGGCATGCCATGCAGCTGAGCCGCGAACTGCCCGATTACACCTACAGCCTGCGTGCGGCCAGCGGCCGGCAGGCCCGGGTCAACGACCTGCTGCTGACCCGCAGCTTCCTGCTCGCCCCCGACCAACTGGTCGAGAACTGGCCGGTCACCTCTGCCCGGCAGCTGACGGTGGGCGACCTCGCCCCGGTGCTGGAGCAGAATCCGGCAGTGTTCATCCTCGGCACCGGCGAGCAGCAGGTGTTCCCGCCGACGGAAATCATGGCCGCCTGCCTGACCCGCGGCATCGGCATCGAGGTGATGAACAACGCCTCGGCCGCACGCACCTTCAACGTGCTGGCCAGCGAGAACCGCCGCGTGGTCGCGGCATTCATGCTCGAGGCGGGCGGCGGCTGAGGCCACCGGGGGCGCAGCCTCCGGCCGGCCCTCCCGGTGAAGGCCCCGCAACCCGGCAGGTAACGGGGCCTTATTTCTTCGGCAGGTAGACCAGCGGGTCCACCGGCTTGCCGTTGTAGCGGATCTCGAAGTGCAGCATGTCGCGGGTGGTGCCGGTGCGGCCCATTTCCGCGATCTGCTCGCCGGCCTTGACGCTCTGGCCCTCGTTGACCAGCCGCTTGCGGTTGTGGCCGTAGGCCGACAGCCACTGGTCGTTGTGCTTGATGATGATCAGCTCGCCGTAGCCCACCAGCCCCGCGCCGGAATAGACCACCACGCCCGGCCCCGCCGCGCGCACGCTGTCGCCACTGGCGCCGGCGATGTCGATGCCCTGTTTGGTGGTTTCGCCAGCGGCGAAACGCCCTACCAGCACGCCGTCGGCCGGCCAACGCCAGCCGATGCCGCTGTTGATCGGTGCCGGGGTCGCCGGCGCCGGAGTCCGGGCGGGGGGCGTGGCGCCACCGGTCGTCGGCCGCGAAGCCGCGGCACGGCCCGGATACAGCCGCAGCGACTGCCCCGGGTAGATGGTGTAGGGCGCGGACAGGCCGTTCCAGCCGGCCAGGTCGGTCGGAGTGATGTTGTGGCGGCGGGCCAGCGCATACAGCGTGTCGCCGCGGCGCACCACCGCGTTCTGCCCCGGCTTGGGCACCGAGGTGCGCGGCATGGCACTGGCCGACGAAGCGGCGCCCGTCGGCTTGACCACCGTGGCGGTGCCGCATGCGGCCAGCATCACTGCCAGCGATGCCGCCAGCGTAGTGCGGATTGCCTTGGACATCAGGTCTGCGCTCATGCGAATTTCGCCCTCCATATCAACCAGCCCGCCAGCAGGGCGACCAGCGCGGTCGCCACCCAGCCCAGCGGTTCGATCCAGCGCCGCAGCGCCTCGGCTGCGCGCGCACCCCCGAAGCGGATCACCGCGGCCAGCAGGTAGACCCGCTTGCCGCGCCCGACCAGCATGCTCAGCAGGTATTGCGGCAGCGGCACGCCGACGATACCGGAAGCCCAGGTGAATACCTTCATCGGGATCGGCATGAATCCGCCCAGCACCAGGAAGGTGAACACCGCCCACGGCGACTCGGTCATCTTCGCCTGCAAGGTGGCGATGCCCGACTCGATCGCCGGCAACATGCCCAGCATCGCGAACAGCGGCTTGAGCGCCTCGAACGCGTAATGCCCCAGCACGTAGCCCACCAGCGCGCCTAGCATCGAAGCGGCCAGGCTCAGGGTGGCCAGGCGCCAGCCCTTGCGCGGCTGCGCAACGCACATCGGCATCAGCATCACCTCGGGCATTACCGGGAAGATGATGGCTTCGATGAAGCTGAGCACGGTCAGGTAGGTGGGTGCGCGCTCGTGGCCAGCCCAGTACAGCGCGCGGTCGTACAGCGGTCCGAAGATCTTCATCGTCAATGCGTCCCGTAGCTTCGCGCGCTCAGTCCAGCATGCCCGACAGCAACGGCACGAAGCTGACCGGGGCCAGTTCCTCCTGCACGATGCCGCCGTCGGCCTGCCGGGTGAGCTGCAGCAGCGCCTGCCCGCCGGCGCCGCCCACCGGCGCCACCAGCCGGCCGCCGACGGCGAGCTGTTCGATCAGCGCCTCGACCAGCGCCGGCGCGGCGGCGGTAACGACGATCGCGTCATAGGGACCATGCTCCGGCCAGCCGATGCGGCCATCGTCATGCTTGCTGCGAACGTTCATGCCCAGTTGCCGGAAGCGCTTGCGGGCCTGCCGCAGCAGGTCGCCGATGCGCTCGACGGTGAACACCTCCAGCCCCAGTGCGGCCAGGATCGCAGCCTGGTAGCCGGAGCCGGTGCCCACTTCCAGCACGGTCTTCGGCGCGACCGCCAGCACCGCCTCGGTCATCCGCGCCACCACCCACGGCTGGGAGATGGTCTGGCCGTGGCCGATGGGCAGCGCGGTGTCCTCGTAGGCCCGCGAGGCCAGCGCCTCGTCGATGAACAGGTGGCGCGGCACCATCCGCACTGCGTTTAGCACGTTCTCGTTGCCGATGCCGCCGCCATTGTGGGCGCCGTCGCGCAGGCGCTCGACCAGCCGGTCGCGCACCCGCTGCGAGGTCATGCCGCTGCCGACCGCCTCGGGGGAAAGACGCAGACGCGGCGTCATGCCGGCCGCTCCAGCGTTGCCGACAGCCCGCCCACCCAACTGGCGACCTTTTCCAGCGCCTCGTAGCGGGTCAGGTCCACCTGGATCGGGGTGATGGAGATGTGGCCGCTGCGCACGGCATGGAAATCGGTACCGGGCCCGGCATCCTGCTCGGAACCGGCCGGACCGATCCAGTAGACGGTGTTGCCACGCGGGTCGGTGGCGGGGATGCAGCCCTCGGCGCGGTGGCGGTTGCCCAGCCGGGTGACCTCGAAACCGCGGATTTCCTCCCACGGCAGGTCCGGCACGTTGACGTTGAGGATGGTGTCGGCCGGCAGCGGATCGGCCTTCAGCCGCGCCACGATCTCCACCGCCGCGCGCGCCGCGCTGCGGAAATGCTTCGCCTCGTGCCGCTGCGTGACCAGCGACACCGCCACCGACGGCAGGCCGAGGAAGCGCCCCTCCATCGCCGCCGACACGGTGCCGGAATAGATCACGTCGTCGCCGAGGTTGGCGGCATCGTTGATGCCCGACACCACGATGTCCGGCTCGTGCTCCAGCATGCCGGTCAACGCCAGATGCACGCAGTCGGTGGGCGTGCCGGCCACCGCGCAGGTGTAGTGGTCGATCCGCCGCAGCCGCACCGGCCGGTCGAGGGTGAGGGAGTTGCTGGCGCCGGAGCGGTCGCGGTCCGGGGCCACCACGGTGACCTCGTGCCCGGCCGCACGCAGCTCGTCGGCGAGCATCCTGATACCGGGGGCGTCCACGCCGTCGTCGTTGCTTACAAGTACGCGCATTGAAGACCTGAATCGGTGAATCGATAGCGGCGCCTTCCTGCCTCGCCGCCTGCTGCCGTGCCGGTGGTGCATCGAACACCGGCCGGTCCGGCCGTGATTGCCCATGATACCGGAATGCGCAACCCGGCTCCCCCGCGATGGCGGCAGCACGCGGGCGCACGCGTTACGCTGTGTCCATGTCAGACCCGCAGGACGAAGACGATGGCGCGCTGTTCCGCGCCGCCATCGGCGAAGTGACGCCATTGCGCAAGGTGGAGACGCCGGCCGTCGGGAGGCCGCGCCCGAAGCCGCGCGCGCGCATGGCCGAGCAGGACGAAGCGCAGGCGCTGGGCGAATTCGCCCGGCTGCTGCGTTCGAGCGCACCGCTGGAGGCCGGCGACGTCGCCAGCTACCGCCGCGACAACCTGCCACCGCGCATGTTCCAGCGCCTCAGGCGCGGCCAGTACTCCGTGCAGGACGAACTGGACCTGCACGGCGCCAGCGCCGCGCAGGCCGAGCAACTGCTGCGGCAGTTCCTGCTGGAGGCACACGACCACGGCCACGGCTGCGTGCGCATCATCCACGGCAAGGGCCTGCAGGCCGATGGCGGCGTACCGGTGCTGAAGAATCTGGTCGACCGCCTGCTGCGCCAGCGCAACGACGTGCTCGCCTTCCATTCGGCCCCCGCCGCACAAGGCGGTACCGGGGCGGTGCTGGTGCTGCTGGCGCAGCACTGAATCCGCAAGTCGCAGGCCGGGGCTGATCCGGTCCGCAGGCGCGATGTCAATCGCAGCCGGAGCTTTGCCGGCAACACCCATCGCGACTCGCGTCGCTTGTGTCAAAAGCCCCGGTAGATTTGTCAGTGAGAGCGGAATGCGGCAGCCCGTTTGGTCGCAGTGCCAAGCAAGCACGTGCAGGAGTCAGGGCGCCGCATTCCGTGCTCCCACTGTCAGCCCGAACAGTTGATCGGATTGCAGTCCGAAGAGAACAAGCATGGGATCGGTGGGAGTGCTCTCGTCCATAGGCTATTCCGGAGGCGAGATGACTACCGCTGGAATCGATGTAGCCAAAGATGAACTGGTCGTCCATGTATTGCCCACCGAGCTGAGCCAGACCTTCCCCAATCCGTGCGCGCACCCCACTGGTGGCCACCTACCAGCGGCGTGTCGGCGCCGGCAAACCCCCAAAGCTGGCTGTGGCCGCCTGCATGCGCAAGTACCTGACCATGCTCAACGCCATGCAGCGCGACCAGACCGCGTGAAACCCTCTGGCGCCGTCGACTGCCTGAAAAACAGTTGACTCCTGCATGCACACACATACACATCAAGCCCATCCACAATGCACGAAAACAAAGGCCCACATCGCTGTGGGCCTTGGGTCCAACGGTGCACTCGACCAGCCTCACCCGATCCGCTCGGCGCCGCCCATGTACGGGCGCAGCGCCTCCGGCACGGTGATCGAGCCATCGGCGTTCTGGTAGTTCTCCATCACCGCGATCATCGCCCGGCCCACCGCCACGCCCGAGCCATTGAGCGTATGTGCCAGCTCCGGCTTGCCGGTGACAGGGTTGCGCCAGCGCGCCTGCATGCGCCGGGCCTGGAAATCGCCGCAGTTCGAGCACGAGGAAATCTCGCGGTAGGTCTGCTGCGAGGGCAGCCACACTTCCAGGTCGTAGGTCTTGACCGCGGAAAAGCCCATGTCGCCGGTGCACAGCAGCACCTTGCGGTACGGCAGGCCCAGCTTCTGCAGCACGGTTTCGGCACAGCCGGTCATGCGCTGGTGCTCGGCCTCGCTGTCCTCCGGCCTGCACACGCTGACCAGTTCCACTTTCTCGAACTGGTGCTGGCGGATCATGCCGCGCACGTCGCGGCCGCCGCTGCCGGCTTCGGAGCGGAAGCACATCGAGTGGGCGGTCATGCGCAGCGGCAGGCGCTCGGCCTCGACGATCTCGTCGCGCACGATGTTGGTCAGCGGTACTTCCGAAGTCGGGATCAGGTAGCGCGTGGCATCGCCCAGCGCGGTCTTGAACAGGTCTTCCTCGAACTTCGGCAGCTGGCCGGTGCCGCGCAGCGAGTCGGCATTGACCAGCACCGGCACGTTGGTTTCCTCGTAGCCATGCTCACCGGTATGCAGGTCGATCATGAACTGGCCCAGCGCGCGGTGCAGGCGGGCGATGGGGCCGCGCAACACGGTGAAGCGCGCACCGGACAGCTTGGCCGCGGTCTCGCCATCGAGCCAGCCATTACGGGCGCCGAGTTCGACGTGGTCGAGCACCGCGAAATCGAATTCGCGCGGCGTGCCCCAGCGGGCCTGCTCGACGTTGTCACCCTCGTCCTTGCCCAGCGGCACGTCGGCGGCCGGAAGATTGGGGATACCCAGCGACAAGGCTTCGATCTTTTCGCGCAGTCCGTCCAGTTGCGCTTCCGAGGCTTTCAACTCATCGGCGAAACCGGCCACTTCGGCCATGATCGCCGACACGTCTTCGCCCTTGGCCTTGGCCTGCCCGATCGCCTTGGAACGGCTGTTGCGCAGGCTCTGCAGTTCCTGGGTGCGCACCTGGATGCGCTTGCGGTCGGCTTCCAGCGCTTCGAACGCGGCCACGTCGAGTTCATGGCCGCGCGTGGCGCGCAGGCGTTCGGCCAATTCGGCGGGCTGCTGGCGAAGGAGGGCTGGATCGAGCATGGGGCGGGCACTGTCAACGGATACGGAGGGACGCGATTATCGCCCGAACCGCGCCGCTCTGCGTCCTGTGCCAGAATCCGGGCGTTCCACACGGCCACGTCCATGCCCCGCTCCGAACAGAACATCACCTTCCAGTTGCCGCGCAGCAGCCTGAAGATCGCCGGCATCGCCTTCTGTGCCGGCCTGCTGCTGTTCCTCGTGGTATGGCTCAACGCCCGGCGCCACAATGACTTCTACCGCGCCGGCCCGGCGCAGCCGCAAACCGACGTGGCCGAAGCCGCACCGCTGCCTGCGCCGTTGCCGGCCGGCGCCGGCGCCAGCGACATGCCCGACGCGCACGACGCGCCCACCGAAGAAAAACCACGCCTGGTGGAAACCGCGCCACCACCGCAACCACTGCCGGAAACTGCCCCCGCCGCATCGGCCGCACCAGCACCCATCGCCGCCGTTCCCAGCGATCGTCCGGTGCCATTGCCGGACCAGAGCCCGCCGCCGCGCTATCCCCCTGCCGCATTGCGTCGCGGTGAGAGCGGCACCGTGGTGGTCCGGGTCGAGGTCGATGCCGGCGGCATCCCGCTGGACGCAAAGATCACCCAGCGCAGTGGCTCCCGCGACCTCGACCGCGCGGCGCTGGAAGCCGTGCGCCGCTGGCGCTTCCAGCCAGCGCAGAGCAATGGCCAGCCGATGGTCGGCAGCCTCGAGATTCCGTTCGACTTCAAACCGGCGCAATAACCGGCGCTGCGCGACTTGCCACGGCGTGGCCCAGATACCGGTGGATTTCCGCACCGACCAATGATCCGGCGGCACACGAACGGGCCGCAGGCAGCCTTGCCTCCGGCCTGCTCATTCGTCTCGATCAGGCCAACGCGAACCCGGCTCCGGTCGCCAAGCGGTCGAAACCCGGGAACGAGGTCGCCACGTTGGCGATGTCGTTGATCCGCACCTGTCCATTGCTCAGCTGGCCGGCGACGGCGAAGGCCATCGCGATGCGGTGGTCGCCGTGGCTTTCGATGGTGCCGCTGCCGAGCGCGCCCGGATGGATCGTCGCGCCGTCGTCGGTTTCGTCGATGCGCAGGCCCAGCGTACGCAGGCCGGTGGCCATCGCCGCCAGCCGGTCCGATTCTTTGACCCGCAGCTCGGCCGCGCCGCGCACCACGGTCGGGCCTTCGGCCGCGGCGGCGGCGATGAACAGCGCCGGGAACTCGTCGATCATGTCCGGCACCACGTCCACCGGGATTTCCGCACCCTTGAGCCGTGCATGGCGCACGACCAGATCGGCGACCGGCTCGCCGCCGTGTTCGCTGTGGTTTTCCTCGCTGATGTCCGCACCCATCAGCCGCAGCGCGGCCAGCAGGCCGGTGCGGCGCGGGTTCAGGCCCACCGAGCGCAGACGCAGTTGCGAGCCGGGGATGATGCTGGCGGCGACGATGAAGAACGCGGCCGAGGAGAAATCCGCCGGCACCGCGATGTCGGTGGCGCGCAGGCGCTGGCCGCCGCGCAGCCGCGCGCGGCCCGGGGCGAAGTCGATATCCACGCCGAAGGCGCGCAACATGCGCTCGGTGTAGTCGCGGGTCGGGTGCGGCTCGACCACCGAGGTTTCGCCCTGCGCATACAGGCCGGCCAGCAGCACCGCAGACTTCACCTGCGCGCTGGCGACCGGCAATTCGTAATGGATGCCATGCAGTTGCGAGCCGCCGTGGATGTGCAGCGGCGGCGTGCCCTCGGCCTGCGTGTCGATGCGCGCCCCCATCTGTGCCAGCGGGCCAGTGACGCGGCGCATCGGCCGTTTGGACAGCGATTCGTCGCCCACCAGCACGCTGTCGAACGATTGCGCAGCCAGCAGGCCGGCCAGCAGGCGCATGCCGGTGCCGGCGTTGCCGCAGTCCAGCTCGCCATCGGGCGCCTTCAAGCCATCGACGCCGACGCCATGCACGATGCGCTGCGAGGGCGACGGGGTTTCGAAGCGCACGCCCATCCGCGCGAAGATCGCCGCGGTGGCGCGGGTGTCCTCGCCTTCGAGGAAACCGTCGATGCGCGAGACGCCATCGGCCAGCGCAGCGAACATCACCGCCCGGTGCGACACCGACTTGTCGCCGGGGATGTCGAGCGTGCCTTGCAGCGCTTGGCCTTTGCTTGCGATCCAGTGGGGCTGGGTCATTCGGAATCTCTCTGGAGGTAATTCCTTCTCCCTCCGGGAGAAGGTGCCCGAAGGGCGGATGAGGATACGGAGCGAAGCCTCGGGAGCTCGAGTTGCAAGGGGCTTCGCCCCTACCCTCTCCCCAACCCCTCTCCCGGCGGGAGAGGCGCCTCAGCGGCTTACGGCACGGCGACCGGGTACGAACCCAGCACCTTGATCTGCGCCGAGTGCGCTTCCAGCTCGGCCAGCGCGGCCTGCATCGCTTCGTCCTCGATGTGGCCGACCAGATCGATGAAGAAGCCGTACTCCCACTTGGCCTGGTGCGAGGGCCTCGACTCGATGCGGTTCATGCTGATGCCGTGGCGCGCGAACGGGCTCAGCACGTCGAACAGCGCGCCCGGCTTGTCGTGGATGAACACCAGCACCGAGGTGCGGTCGTGGCCTGAGGACGGGAAGAAGCGGCGGCCGACCACGAGGAAGCGGGTGGTGTTGTCGGCATCGTTCTGGATCGGCCTGGTCACCACCTTCTTCAGGCCGTAGACGTGGCCGGCGCTCTCGCCGCCGATGGCCGCCGCGTCGTCGGCGTTGCGCGCACGACGCGCACCCTCGGCATTGCTGGTCACCGGGATCTTCTCGGCCTCGGGCAGGTTGGCGCGCAGCCATGCCGAGGTCTGCATGAACGACTGCGGGTGCGCATACACCCGCTCGATGTCCTCGATGCGGCCACTGCGCGACATCAGGTACTGCTGCACGCGCAGCTCGACCTCACCGCAGATCTTGAGGTTGGAGGTCAGGAACATGTCCAGCGTGATCTGGATGGTGCCCTGCCCGGAGTTCTCCACCGGCACCACGCCGAAGTCGGCATTGCCGGCCTCCACTTCCTGGAACACCTCCTCGATGGTCGCCATCGGCAGTCCCAGCGCGGAGCGGCCGAAATGCTTGAGCACGGCCTGCTGGCTGAAGGTGCCTTCCGGGCCGAGGTAGCCGATCTTCAGCGGCTCCTGCTGCGCCAGGCAGGCGGACATGATCTCGCGGAACACGTGCACCAGCAGCTCGTCACTGAGCGGGCCCTCGTTGCGGTCCACCACCATGCGCAGCACCTGCGCCTCGCGCTCGGGGCGGTAATAGTCGACCGCGGCGGCCAGCTTGCCCTTGGCCTTGCCGACCTGGTGGGCGAAGCGCGCGCGCTCGGCGATCAGCGACTGGATGGTGCGGTCGATCTCGTCGATCTTGGCACGCACGTCGGACAGGAGCGGCGGCGCCACGACGGCATCGGCTGCCTTGGCTCGGGTGCGCTTGGCGGGGGGCTTGTTCGGCTTTGCGGCCATGTTGCTTCCTTCGATTGCCTTGCTGCTTTCATGCAGGAGCGACGTCAATCACGACCGCGGCTTTGCCGGTAATGCCGGTCGCGACTGGTGTCGCTCCTACAGGCGTCATTGCTCAACCATTGCGCTGCTGGAAGTCGCGCATGAACGCGACCAGCGCCTGCACGCCCTGCAGCGGCATGGCGTTGTACAGCGACGCGCGGATGCCGCCGACCGCCGTGTGGCCCTTCAATGCCAGCAGCCCTGCGGCCTTGGCTTCGGCGACGAAGCGCGCGTCCAGCGCGGCGTCGGGCAGGAAGAACGGGACGTTCATCCGCGAGCGCGCCGCCGGCGCCACCTCGTTGCGATAGAAGCCGCCGGAGTTGTCGATGGCGTCGTACAGCAGCGACGACTTGGCCTGGCTCAGTTTCGCGAACGCCTCCACGCCGCCCTGTTCCAGCATCCATTGCACGGTCAGCCCGAGCAGGTACCAGTTCCACGTCGGCGGCGTGTTGAGCATGGAGTCGCGCGCGGCGTGCGAGCGGTAGTCGAAGATGTCCGCGCGCGGCTGGCCGCTGCGTTCGAGCAGGTCGCGGCGGATGATGACCACGGTGATGCCGACCGGACCGAGGTTCTTCTGCGCGCCGGCATAGATCACACCGTAGCGCGCGACGTCGATCGGCTCGGAGGCGATCGACGAGCTGAAATCGGCCACCAGCGGCACGCCGCCGACGTTCGGCATAGCACGGTATTCAACACCATGGATGGTTTCGTTGGCAGTGACGTGCACATAGGCGGCATCCGGCGACAGCTGCCACTGCGCGTGCGCGGGGATGTCGCGAAAACCGCCCGCCTCGCCGCTGGCGGCGACGTTCACGTCCACGTAGGGCGTGGCCTGCTTGATCGCGGTCTTGCCCCAGTGGCCGCTGACCACGTAGTCCGCACGCTGGCCGGGGGCGGCGAAATTCAGCGGGATCAGCGCCTGCTGGGTGGTCGCGCCACCGCCGAGGAACAGCACCGCGTAATCATCGGGAATGCCGACCAGACGGCGCAGCCCGGCTTCGGCCTGGGCCGCCATCGCCATGAACTCGGCGCTGCGGTGGCTGATCTCGACAATCGACGCGCCGACACCGTTCCATTCCAACATTTCCTGCTGCGCCTGGCGCAGGACCGCTTCCGGCAACGTCGCGGGGCCGGCACTGAAATTGAATGCGCGCGTCATGTCACACCTGCAGGAATGAAGCCCTAGTATGCCGCAGCGCAACAGGCTGTGGGGCGCGCGAAAAAGTTGCAGCTGCAAGCAGCCGGACCGGTCGATACCGCCTAGAAAACCCGCATCAGGCGCAGCGACCACTGCCGGTTGCCAGCGGCAGCGCCGAAGCGCTGGTCGTAGCCCAGCGACAACTGCGCGCCCCCCGTCAGCCATGCGTCCGCCGATACGCCGAACAGCCCACCCGCGCGTACCGGTTGCAGGCCTTCCAACGGCGCCCATGCGTCGACGCCGACGAAGCGGGCATCCGGCACCGTCCCCTGACTGGACAACGCCTGCTGCCATTCGGCGTAACCACCCAGCACCAGCGCACGCCACCGGTAACCACCACGCAGGCCGGCCAACGCCCGGGTGCGGCCGGCATGCCAGTCGCCGACGCTCAGGCCGAAACCGTAGCCACCTTGTTCGGTGAAGCCATCGTTGTCGATGCGGCTGTAGTCGGCGCCCATGTAGGGCGTCAGCGCCAGCGTGCCGCGGCCGAAGCGATAGCCGGCCTCGACGCCGCCGGAAAGGAAACGCCCGCCATAGCGCACCTGCACGCCGGCCCGCTCGCTGCCGAGCAGCAGGCCGCGATCCAGCTCGCGCTGGTACTGGCCGAACCCGGCATTGCCCAGCAGGTAGGCCCGGCCCAGCCGCCAGCCGGCATACAGCTGGCCCTGCGTCTGCCGGTCGCGACTGCGGTCGAGCGCCGCACCGGCGTTGGCCCGGGTTTCACCGAAGGCGAAGCCAAGTACGCCATTGCCACCCACTGCCGTCTCGCGGCCCAGCATCCAGCCGCCCATGCTGTAACCGCTGCCCGAATACCCGCCCTGCCCGCCCGCACCCAGCGTGCGCATCCATGCCGCCCCCTGCAGCGGCAGGGCATCGTGCCGGTCGAACTGCGCCGACAGCGCGCGGCGGTTCATGTCGATGCTGTCGAAGGTCATCGCCATCGCCGATGCATGCGCCTTGCCGGACAGGCTGTCCAGGCTGGCCGCCAACCCGGCGAAGCCACCGCCACCCTGTTGCAGGGCTGTGGCACCGGTGGCGAACGTGCCCGCCCGCAGGTCGGCATCGCCATCGAGCAGTTCGAATGCGCGCTCCACCCGCTGCGCCGACGACAACGCCCGCGTGCCGAGCCCGGCCGCCCGCGCCGCGCCGGTGACGCTGACCCGCTGCAGCTCCAGCCAGGCGTTGTGCGCGTCATAGTCGTAATCGGCCTGCAGCAGCGCGATGCCGGCATCGGCGGTGGCCTTGGCGGCCACGTCGAACCGACCGCTGACGCCGCCCCCGGCATGGATCAGTTCCTGTCGCTTGCCATCCTGCGCGACGTAGCCGGCCAGCATGCCGTTGACCAGCACCCCGCCACCTTGCAGCGTCGCCGTACCGGTGATCTCCAGCGCATCGACCCCCAGCGCGATCAGCAGTTGCGCGCCGCTGCGCTGAACGTAATCGCCGTCGATGGTGCCGCTGCCCGCGGCGCTGAGCAGCACGACGCTGCCGCCGTTGTCGACGTCACCCGTCACCCGGGTACCGGCGCCCATGAACTGCAACGCCGCCTGCGCGGGATCGGCCTGGGCCACGATGGTGACGTCCGAGCGGATCGAGCCACCGTCGCGCAGCGCCAGCGTGCCGCGCTCGATGCGGGTGGCGCCGGCATAGGTGTTGGCGCCCGACAGCGACAGCGCGCCGGCCCCCTGCTTCATCAAGCCACCTGCGCCGCTGATCGAATTGCCCCAGATCGAATCCAGCCCGCCCTGGTTGACGGTGGCGGTGACGTCGCCCCAGTCGAATTTCGCCGGCCCTTTCACCGCCTTGCCGACATTGAGCAGGCCGTAGCCGAACACCGCATCGCTGCCGGGCGCCCCCAGGTCGGTGGCCGTGCCCAGCAGGGTCTGCCGCACCAGGTCGTTGTCGAAATAGGGGAAGGCCTGCCACACCAGCGCCGCCGCGCCGGATACCAGTGGCGCCGCGTAGGAGGTGCCGCTGCCGTAGTAATAGGACAGGTTGGATGCGGTGGCCTCATGGCCGAGGAAGGCCGACGTCCCCGGCGCCACCAGGCAATAGTCCTTCGCCACGCCGCAGGCATTGGAGTAGTCCGCCAGCTGTGAGGGGTTGGCCGTGTCCAGCGCCGCCACCGCCAGCCAGCCGCGCTCCAGGTCGGCCGCCGGCAGCGTGCCGTTCGGCCCCGGCTGGCTCGGCAATGCCGCCATGTCGCTGGGGTTGCTGCGCGATTCATTGCCGGTGGCGAACACCACCAGCCCGTCGTTGTCGATGATGAAGGGCCGGTATTCGGCGGCGATTGGCGCGGTCGCCGTCGCCCGCGTCCAGTACAGGCCGCCCCAGGAGTTGTTCATGATGCGCACGCCGGCGCGGATCAGGTCGTCGTGGATCGATGCCAGTCCGAGCGCGCCGGTGACCTCGTTGCCCTGCCCGGAACCGTCGTCCTCGGGCCGCTCGTCGTTGATGATGCGCGCCGAGACGATCTGCGCGCCGGGAGCGATGCCGCCGGGCCAGTTGCCGGTCGCCGCGCCGGCCGCCAGCTGCGCCACCGTGGTGCCGTGGCCGACCACGTCATCGACGGCCAGGTTGTTGCTGCGCGGGTCGATGTAGTTGTAGTTGGCCAGTACCCGCCCGGCCAGCGCGGGGTGGTTGCGCATCACCCCCGAATCGACCACGCCGATGCGGATGCCGGCGCCGGTGAAGCCGGCCGCCTGCGCGGCCTTGGCGTTGGTCAGCGCCAGGTGCGCGTCCACCGCCGGCTGCGGCGTGGTGGAACCGGAGGGTGGCGGGGTCACCGGCGGCGCGGCCGGCGGCGGCGTGGACTTGCTGCCGCCCCCGCCACCGCACGCGGCCAGGGCCAGCGACAGTGAAACGGCCAACACGTTGCGAACCCGCGATGCTCTGATCATTGCCTTCCCCTTGGCGTTCCGGGACCGCCATCGGCCGGATCACGACGATGGCAAGCCATGCGATGGCGACCTTCTATACTGCATGGACACGCTACCGTCCGCCGGGATGTGCCGTTGGTCCAATGGGCACGCCATAACCGGCTTTCGATAATCGCCCCAAGATACAACCGAGACCGCACCATGTCCGACATCGTCATCGCCGCCGCCAAACGCACCGCCATCGGCTCCTTCCTCGGCCAGTTCAACGGCGTTCCCACCCCCACCCTCGGCGCCACCGCCATCCGTGCGGCCGTGGAGCAGTCCGGCCTCGCCGCCGCCGACATCGAGGAAGTCATCATGGGCTGCGTGCTGCCGGCCAACCTCGGCCAAGCGCCCGCCCGCCAGGCCGCGCTGGCCGCCGGCCTGCCGACCAGCGCCGGCTGCACCACCCTCAACAAGGTCTGCGGCTCCGGCATGAAGGCCATCATGCTCGGCCACGACCTGATCAAGGCCGGTTCGGCCGGCATCGTCGTCGCCGGCGGCATGGAATCCATGTCCAACGCACCGCACATGCTTCCCAACTCGCGCACCGGCAACCGCTACGGCAGCTTCCAGGCGGTGGACCACATGGCGTGGGACGGCCTGACCAACCCCTACGACGGCCAGTCGATGGGCGTGTTCGCCGAAGCCGCCGTGGCCAGATTCGGCTTCACCCGCGAGGAGCAGGACGCCTACGCCATCGAGTCGGTCAAGCGCGCGCAGGCCGCGCAGGCCAATGGCGCGTTCGACGGCGAGATCGTCCCGGTCAAGGTCGCCACCCGCAAGGGCGAGGTCGAATACGCGCAGGACGAACAGCCCGGCAAGTCCGACATCGCCAAGATCCCCGCGCTGAAGCCGGCGTTCAAGAAGGATGGCAGCGTCACCGCCGCCAGTTCCTCCAGCATTTCCGACGGCGCCGCCGCGGTGGTGCTGCTGTCCGCCGACGAGGCCGCCAAGCGCGGTGTGCAGCCACTGGCGCGGATTGTCGCCCACGCCACCTTCTCGCAGGAGCCGGAGTGGTTCACTACCGCCCCGATCGGCGCCATCGAGCGGGTGCTGGACAAGGCCGGCTGGCAGGCCGGCGACGTGGATCTGTTCGAAATCAACGAAGCTTTCGCCGTGGTGGCGATGGCGCCGATCCGCGAACTGGGCATCCCGCACGCGAAGGTCAACGTCAACGGCGGCGCCTGCGCGCTGGGGCATCCGATCGGCGCCTCCGGCGCGCGGCTGGTGGTCACGCTGGCAAACGCCTTGCGCACGCGCGGCCTCAAGCGTGGCATTGCCTCCCTTTGCATCGGCGGCGGCGAAGCAACCGCCATCGCCATCGAATTGATTTGATTGGGCTTAATGTCGTTTTTACAAAAATGAATGCGATGCTGCTTGACACTCGAAATCAGCTCGCCATCATGTTTCCGGCGCGCAATGGCGCGTTAGCCAAATTCCACGACGAGGATTCACAAATGAGCATCAACAAGCTGCTGATCGCGATGACCCTGGGCCTGGCCCTGGCCGCCTGCTCGAAGCAGGAAGCTGCCCAGGACGCCGCTGCTGCTGCCAACGAAGCCGCCACCGACGCCCAGGTTGCCGCCGACCAGGCCGCTGCCGAAACCGCCGACGCTGCCCAGGCCGCTGCCGACACCGCCGCCACCGCTGCTGACGCCGCCGGCGAAGCCGCTGCCGACGCCGCTGCCGCCACCACCGACGCTGCTGCCGACGCCGCCGCCGACGCTGCCCAGGCTGCTGGCGACGTTGCCGAGCAGGCCAAGGACGCCGCCGAAGAAGCCAAGAAGTAATAACTTCCGCTTCGACGCACGTTCGAAAAGCCGCTGGTTCGCCAGCGGCTTTTTTCATGGTGCACGCCTGTGCGTCGCTCTTCGGGCGGCCCCAGGTGAAATGCGGCTGTCTGCCCTTTTTCACGGCTGCATCCTCCGGCGGCCCGCCTGCCGAGGCATCCCGGCATCCGGCCGGGCGCATTGACGCGATCTGAATCCGCCGCCGTCTAACCTGCACGCGTTGTCCCCCTGAACTGGAGAACGCGATGAAGATCATTGCCCCGTTGTTGGTTGGCGGCCTGGTACTGGCATTGGCCGGCTGCAACAAGCCCGACATGGAACAGGCCCGCGATGATGCGGCTGCTGCGGCCGACCACGCCGCCGAAGCCGCCCGCGAAACCGGCGATGCCGCAGCGGCCGCGGCCCGCGACGCCGCCAACCGCGCGGCCGATGCCACCCAGGAAGCCCTGGACAAATCCGGGCAGGCAGTGGACAAGGCAGCCGATGCCACCGCCAACGCGATGGATGACGCCAAGGCCGCCGCCAACGATGCCGCGGCCGATGCCAGTGCCGCGGCCGCCGATGCGGCGCAGAAAGCGGCCGAGCACGCCCACGACGCGGCCGAAGAAGCCCGCGCCAGGGCCGACGAAGCCAAACGGTAGGCTTGCCGCCGCGCAATCCCGCCGGTGATTGCGCGGCTTTCCGAATGACGATCCGAACGTGGATGCGGGGCTTGCCGCCGCATCTACGGACGCCCGGCAAGCGCCTCGATGAATTCCGCTGCCAGCGGCAATTTGCCGAACAGGCCGTGCTGGGTGCCGCTGAGCACGCGCAGCATGTGTCCGCGCCCACCGGGCAGGCGCCCCATCGGCTTGAACAGCAGGTCGCGCGCACGGGCGATCCAGTCGCGCTCGGACTGGAACACCGGCGTCAGCCAGCGGCTCCAGAACTGGTACAACCGTACGTGCGCCTGCCGCTGCGCCTGATACCGCGCCAGCGCCGCATCGATGGCCGCCTCACCGCGCAGCGCATCGCGCAGGGCCATCGCGTCGAGCAGGGCCATGTTCACCCCCTGCCCCAGCTGTGGGCTCATCGAATGCGCGGCATCACCGGCCAACACCAGCCGGCCGCGATACCAGCGGTCCAGCACCGCATCGCGGTAGCTGGCGCGCGCCAGTTGCGCCTGCATGTCGATGCCCCGCAGGCGTTGGTGTGCTTCCGGCCACATCTGCTCGATTTCGTGCAGCCACGGCGCCAACCCGGCCTGTTCCCATGCTTCGAACCCATCGCGCGGCAGGCTCCAGAAGAAACTCAGCCGCGGCTCGTCGTCACCGGGGCGGGTGCCCACCGGCAGCAGGCCGATCATCTTGCGCGCGGCGACATAGCGCTGGCGCAGTTCGTCGCCGAAGGCCCAGTCGCCCTGTGGCAGCAGGCACCACAGCGCACCCCACGGATACGGGCGGTCCAGCCGCGTGCCGCGCACCTGCGCACGCAGGCCGGAGGCGGAACCGTCGGTGGCGACCACCAGGTCGAACGGCCCGTGCCAACGGCCATGCCGGTCCCGCACGCGCCGCAGGTCATCGTCGATGGCGGCGATGCGGCTGTCCACGTGCAGCGCGTCGCGCGCCTGCCACGCCTCGTCGAGCAGCGCGAACAGTGCGCCACGCTGCATGCCCACGCCATGCAGGCTCGCGTCCAAGCCGGCGTAGCGCATGTCCATCACCGCACGGCCGCAGGGCGTATCGCCGTACAACCGGCGCACCGCCGCACCATGCGCCAACACCTGCGGCAACAAGCCCATCTGCCACAGCACCTGCAGGCCGCTGGGCTGCAGCAGGAAGCCGGCGCCCACCGGCCCCGGTTGCGCGGCCTGCTCGAATACCTGCACGCGGTGCCCGTCGCGCGTCAGCAGCACCGCCAGCGCCTGCCCGGCGGTGCCGTAGCCGACGATGGCGATATCCCGTGGCGTGTTCATCATCTTCCCCGTCGTCAAACCGGCCGCCCCAAAAACCGCCGGGAGCGGCTTCTGACATCGCTTGCCGATGGCCCGCAGGGTTGCCGCCACGGATGGCGGCAGCAAAGAAAAACCCCGCCGCGGCGGGGTCTTTCTCTCTGCCTGGTCGAATGGATCACTCGGCCGGCGTGATGTTGGAAGCCTGGGCGCCCTTCGGGCCCTGGGTCACGTCATAGCTGACGCGCTGACCTTCCTGCAGGCTGCGGAAGCCCTTGGAATTGATCGCGGAGAAGTGCGCGAAGACGTCGGCGCTGCCGTCCTCCGGTGAGATGAAGCCAAATCCCTTGGCGTCGTTGAACCACTTGACGGTACCGTTCGGCATGGTGATGCGAGACCTTGTTCGATGAATGGATTGATGCACGCTGAATGAAGCGTACCGGCGGAGTATGCAAAGCCCGCGCCGGAATGACAATCACCCCCGCGCCAATTCGCCCACCAGCCCGGGCAGGCCTGCCGACGCCGCAGCGACATTCGCCAGCACTTCCTCCATCGTGATCTCGGCCGCGTCGCCGCAGCCGGCCGCCCAGTTGGCGACGATGGCCAGGCAGGCGTATTCCAACCCCAGTTCGCGCGCCAATCCGGCTTCGGGCATGCCGGTCATGCCGACCAGGTCGCAGCCATCGCGGCGCATGCGCGCGATCTCGGCGATGGTTTCCAGGCGCGGCCCCTGGGTGGCGCCATAGCAGCCTCCGTCATGCACGGCGACGTTGCGCGCACGCGCCGCCGCCAGTACGTGCGCGCGCAACGACGGCGTGTACGGATGGCCGAAATCGACGTGCAGCACGTCGCTGCCTTCTTCCTCGCACAGTGTGGAAACACGGCCCCACGTGTAGTCGATCAACTGGTCGGGGCAGGCCAGCACGCGCGGGCCGAACGCGTCGGTGATGCCGCCGACGGTGTTCAGCGCCAGCACGCGGCTGGCGCCCAGCTGCGCGAGCGCGGCAAGGTTGGCGCGGTAGTTGATCTTGTGCGGCGGGATCGAATGGCCCTCGCCGTGACGGGCGAGGAATGCCACGCGCCGGCCGTTCAACAGGCCGACGCGTACCGGGCCGGACGGCGCGCCGTAACGGGTCTGCACCTCATGGCTTTGCACGTTGTCCAATGCGGCCAGTTTGTAGACGCCGGTGCCGCCGATCACGGCCAGTTCGATATTGCCCATCGTTGTTTCCTGATTTGTTTTCGCAATCAAGCACGGCGTGCTGCCCCGCTTTTGCAATGCAGACCGCGGGGCGACAGCGCGAAGCGATGGCGCGTGCCGGCCAGCGGCCGGCCTCCCTTATTGCTTCATCGCGTAGATGGCCGGCAGCGGGCGCAGCGCTTCGCTGACGTCCATGCCGAAACCGAACACGAAGCGGTCCGGCAGTTCGACGCCGGCATAGTCGGCCTGCACGTCGGGCAGGCAGCGGTCGTGCTTCTTGACCGCCAGCACGGCGACGCGCACGTCGGTGGCGCCCTGCTCCAGGCACCACTGGCGCACGCCCTGCAGGGTGAAGCCTTCGTCGAGGATGTCGTCCACCAGCAGCACGCGGCGGCCGAACAGCGCCGACACCGGGCGATGCTTCCACACCAGCTCGCCGCCGCTCTCGCCGTGGTAGCGCGAGGCCTGCATGTAGTCGAACTGCGCGTCCTGGCCGCGTGCGCCCAGTTCCAGCGCGAGCTGGCCGGCGAACGGCAGCGCGCCGTTCATGATCGACAGGAACACCGGCACCTCGCCCTTGTAATCGCGGGCAATGGCGTCGGCGATGGCGGCGATGGCCGCATCGATGGCAGTGCGGTCGACCAGCAGGTCGGCCTGGGCCACGGCTTGTTCGAGAGTGAGTTTGGACATCAGGCGGTTCTTCCGAGGTTTTCGAGCAGACGGTTGCGGGTATCGCCGTGGCGGGCGTCGGCCAGCAGGCCGCCCCAGCCCAGTGCGCCGTGGGCAATCAGCCCCAGCAACGCGGCGGTGTTGAGGCTGCGGCCTTCCACGGCGCGCAGCGATTCTTCGACCAGTTCCGGGTGGCAGACCAGCACCACGTCGCAACCGGCATCCAGATGGGCATCGACCCGGGCCTTGACCCCGCCGGCGGCGAACGAAGCCGCCATGCCGATGTCGTCGGAGAACACCACGCCGCGGAAGCCAATCTGCTCGCGCAGGATCGCGTTGATCCAGCGCGGCGAGTAGCCGGCCGGCTCCGGCGCGACCTGCGGGTAGACGACGTGGGCCATCATCACCGCATCGGCCCCGGCGGCGATGCCGGCGCGGAACGGTAGCAGATCGTGCGCCTCCAGCGCGTGCAGCGGGCGCGGGTCGATGGCGACATCGACATGGGTGTCCTCACGCACCGTGCCGTGGCCGGGGAAATGCTTGAGCGTGGCGGCCATGCCGGCACCGTGCATGCCGCGCACGTAGGCCCCGGTCAATGCCGCCACGACCTGCGGGTCTTCAGCGAAGGCGCGGTTGCCGATGGCGAGATTGCCGTGGCCCACGTCCACCACCGGGGCGAAGCTCAGGTCCAGCCCGCTGGCGCGGATTTCGCTGGCCATCAGCCAGGCGTGCTGCTCGGCCAGTGCCAGCGCGGCCTGCGGGTCGCTTGCATGCAGCTTGCCGAAGCCGTCCAGCGGCGGCAGCTCGGTGAAGCCCTCGCGGAAGCGCTGCACGCGCCCGCCTTCCTGATCCACCGCAACCAACAGCGGGCGCGCGGTGGCGGCGCGGATCGCGGCGGTCAGCTCGGTCACCTGCGCGCGCGAGGCGAAATTGCGCTTGAACAGCACCACGCCGGCCACGGCGTCATGCTGCAGCCAGTCGCGTTCGGGCGCGGTCAGTTCGGTGCCGGCGACGCCGATCAGAAGCATGTGCGGAAGTTCCTGCAAGCAAGCGCGGCATTGTCGCAGATGCCGGCGGGCGCGTCAGACGCTGCAACCGTCCGCGCCGCAGGCCGGTTCATCGCCGCCGGCCGCCGGGGCCTGTTCGGCGGCCACCTTCGCCAGCACCTGTGCGAACACCTCCGGCGGCTGCGCGCCCTGCACCGCATAGCGGCCATTGATGACGAAGGTCGGCACCGACTGGATGCCCAGCGCCTGCGCCTGTCCCAGCCCGGCGCGGACCTCGGCCAGCCCCTCGTCCGAGGCGAGCATGGCGTGGACGCGCGCGGCCGGGATGCCGCCGGCGGATGCATCGGCCA
Source organism: uncultured Stenotrophomonas sp. (assembly GCA_900078405.1). Taxonomy (NCBI): domain Bacteria; kingdom Pseudomonadati; phylum Pseudomonadota; class Gammaproteobacteria; order Lysobacterales; family Lysobacteraceae; genus Stenotrophomonas; species uncultured Stenotrophomonas sp. The sequence continues at coordinate 1,321,073 of FLTS01000001.1, forward strand.
GCACCTGCGGATCGGCAAGGTTGCGGCCTTCGGCGAAATGCGCCCGGAACAGGGCCTCGCCCACTGCGTCCTGCACGCCCTCGCGCCCGGCCAGCCACAGCAACCGGTGCGCCGGCAGGGTGCTGACCCGCACCTGCCCCCGCTCGAAGTCCATCGGCAGGCCCTCGGCCCGTGCGGTGTTCTGGGTCTGCGCCAGCATCTGCCCGGCGCGCTCGGCACCACCGAATTTGGCGGCATAGGCCTGCCGCAACGGTACCGGCGTGGCGTCGGCCTCGGGGTCGAGCAGGAACGGATGCCAATGCACCTCCACCTGCGGGGCCTTGTCGCCCATCAGCGCCAGCGCGCGCCGGAAGCGGTGCTTGCCGATCCAGCACCACGGACAGACCACGTCGGACCAGATGTCGATGCGCATGGGAGATTCCTCCTGCGGGTCAGGCGCGCTCGTCGGCGCGCCATTGGCGGTACGGATGCGAGGCCAGCGCGAGGTTGTAGTAGCGCGGCGCGTCGGTGACTTCGGCGCCGGCCCAGCCGGGTTTGTCGAAGAGCTGGTCGGCGCTTTGCAGTTCCACCTCGGCCACCACCAGCCCGGCGTTGTCGCCGAGAAACTCGTCCACTTCCCACAGCAGGCCGCCGTGGTCGACCAGGTGGCGGCGCTTGTCGATCAGCCCACCGACGCACAACGCCAGCAGTTGCCGCGCCTCGTCCACCGGGATCGGGTAGTCGAACTCCTGCCGGGTATGGCCGAGCTCGCGCGACTTGATGTTCAGGTAGGCGGCGTCGCCCTGTATGCGCACCCGCACCGAGGCCTTCTGCGCACCGCTGTCCATCGCCGCGATGTCGTTGATATAGCCCTGCGCCATCGGGATGACCTGATGCGCGGCGGCGCGCCAGCCATCACCGGTGACGAGGAACTTGCGCTCGATTTCGATGCCCATTCAAAAATTCCGTTGATGCGAGTCCTTCACAAGAGCAGCGCACATCCCTGCGCCCGGATTCGATGATGCGAGTCCCTCGCAAAAGCGGCGCACATCCATGTGCGCGGATTCAATTTTTCTCGAACACCGCAATGCTTTCCACGTGCGCGGTATGCGGGAACATGTCCATCGCCCCGGCGCTGACCAGGGTGAAGCCCTGTTCGTTGACCAGATAGCCGGCATCGCGCGCCAGCGAGCCGGGATGGCAGCTGACGTAGACGATGCGCTTGAACTGCTTGAGCGGCAGCTGCTGCAGCACGTCGATGGCGCCCGAGCGCGGCGGGTCGAGCAGCAGCTTGTCGAAGCCCTGCCGCATCCATGGCGCGTTGCGCTGGTCCTGGGTCAGGTCGGCGGCGAAGAACTGCGCGTTGTCCAGCCCGTTGCGCTGCGCGTTTTCCTTCGCCCGCGCGACCAGCCCGGCCTCGCCTTCCACGCCCACCACCTCGCGCACGGTACGCGCCAGCGGCAGGGTGAAGTTGCCCAGCCCGCAGAACAGATCAAGCACGCGCTCGTCCGGCTGCGCGTCCAGCAGCGCCAGCGCATGCGCGATCATCTTCTCGTTGAGCGTGGCGTTGACCTGGATGAAATCCAGCGGGCGGAACGCCAGTTCCACGTTCCACTGCGGCAGCGCGAACGACAGCGGCACACCTTCGGCCGGCCACAGCGGATGCACCGTTTCCAGACCGCCGGGCTGCAGGTAGATGGCGAAGCCATGTTCCTGGCCGAACGCCTGCCACGCCTGCCTGTCGGCGTCGGACAGGGGCTGCAGGTGGCGCACGGTCAGGGCGATGGCGGCATCGCCGCCGATGAACTCGATCTGCGGGATGTCGCGCCGGCCATCCAGCGTTTCGATGAACGCCGACAATGCCGACACCCTGGTGCCGATTTCGGGGATCACGGTCAGGCACTGCGACAGGTCGGCAACGAAGCGCGGATCCTGCTCACGGAATCCCACCAGCGTCTTGTCCTTCTTCTCCACCCGGCGCACCGAGAACCGGCCCTTGCGCCGGTAGCCCCAGTTCGCGCCGACCAGCGGCGGCAGCACCACGCCGGGGCTGACGTGGCCGATGCGGGCCAGGTTGTCCATCAGCACCCGCTGCTTGGCGACGATCTGCTGGCCTTCCTCCAGATGCTGCAGCACGCAGCCGGCGCAGACGCCGAAATGCGGGCAGCGCGGCTGAACCCGCTGCGGCGAGGCCTGCAGCACTTCCACCGTCCGGGCTTCGTCGAAATGGCGGCTCTTGCCGGTCTGCTCGGCCATCACCGTCTCGCCGGGCAGCGCGCCGGCCACGAAGGTCACCTTGCCGCCCTCGCCTTCGCGGCGGGCGACGCCGCGGCCGTCGTGGCTGAGGTCGAGGATCTCGGTCTGGAACGGGGTCTTGTCTATGCGGGAACGGGATCGGGCCACGTGGCGGACGGCTGCGGGCAAAAAGGGGGCGCCATTGTCGCAGATGTGGCAGACATGACTTCCGTCTATTGCAAGGCCGCCGTGCATCGCCAATGATGCGGCGCATGGCTGACATGGAGGCAGCAGATGAATACGCAACAGCAGGCCAACCCGCCGCGCCTGTTGCTGGTCGAGGATGACGCGACCAGCCAGGCTTTCTTCCACACCACGCTGATGGCGCTGCCGGCCACGGTGGACACTGCCGCCTCGCTTGCCGATGCCCGCCAACTGGCGCAGGCCAACCGCCATGCCTTGTGGCTGGTCGACGCCAACCTGCCCGACGGCACCGGCCCGGAACTGCTGCGCTACCTGCGCACCCGGCAGGCCGGCGTGCCGGCGCTGGCGCATACCGCCGACACCCGTCCGGAAACCCGGCAGGCATTGCTGCAGGCCGGGTTCGACCGCGTGCTGCTCAAGCCGCTCGCTGGCAGCGCCCTGCTCGCCAGTGTCCGCGAAGCACTGGCCGCAACAATGGCCACACCGGCCGCGGATGCGCTGGACTGGGACGAAAGCGCGGCATTGCAGGCGTTGAACGGCCAGAGTGCGCACGTGGTCGCGCTGCGCGAGTTGTTCATGACCGAATTGCCCGGGGCCCGCGCCGCGGTGTCCTCGGCATTGCAACAGCATGACACCGGTGCACTACGCGCACAGCTGCACCGGCTGCAGGCCAGCTGCGGTTTCGTCGGCGCATCCCGGCTTGGCAGTGCGGTGCGGCAACTGCACCAGGCGCCGGACTCGGACATGGCGCGGCGGCAGTTCGACGCGGCGGTGAATGCCCTGCTCCACCATTGAGCGAGCCCACGTCGGCAAGAGACGAGAGTCTGGAATCCCTTGTAGATGCGAGGCTTGCCCCACATGGGGACTTCACCGGGAAAGCCCCGTACCTTCACATTGAGCTGGTGACAGCCTGCACTTCAGCCGTTGCCGCGCGCCAGATCGCCGAGCATCTCCCAGGACTTCAACCCGCGACCGCCCAGATGGTGCAGCAGCACCGCGCGCATCTGCGGGCGCAGGCTGGCCAGGTCGGCGGCCGCCGGCAGGCGGTCCTCCGCCAGCGCCAGCAGCGCGGCGCCAGTGGCCAGCCCGCGTCGCTCGCCGGCATTGCGTTCGCTGAGCAGGCGCAGCGGGCCTTCCTGCGGGTCGAGGCGGTAGCGCGCGGCCGGGTCGACCGGCTGCCCGTCGGCGGCATGGGCCCAGTCGAAACCGAAGCCCAGCGCTTCGAGCAAGTCGCGCTCGAAGCGGCGCAGCGACCATGCCAGCCCGCCGGCCTCCCGCAACCGTTGGCGGATTTCGCCGTAGGCATGGTGCAGTTCGGGCAGTGGATCGTGGCGCGGCGCCAGCCGCAGCACCAGCTCGTTGACGTAGAACGCCGCCAGCATGGCGTGGCCATGCAGGCGCGGTGCGGCATCCTGGCTTTCGGCGCGGCGCAGCTGCGCCAGTTCGCCGGCCAGCACTGCGTCGAAACGGATCGATTGCAGCGGTTGCAAGGCCGCGCGCAGCGCCTGCTTCTTCGGCCCCTGTACCCCGCGCGCCAGCAGGCCGACGCGGCCGTGCTCCTGCGTCAGCACTTCCACCAGCAGGCTGGTTTCGCGCCAGGCGCGCGCGTGCAGGACGTAGGCGGGTTCGTCGTCGAGGCGCATGCGGTGGAGCAAGAAGTGAGTGAAGAGGAGTGAGGAGTGAGAAGAAGCAAGAGTGATCTCCGCCTTCGCGGAGATGACGGCTTTTGCTCCTGCCTTTTCTCACCCCTCACTCCTCTTCACTCGCTCCTCGCTTACTCCCCGTACCCGAACGCTTTCAGCGCGGCTTCGTCGTCCGACCAGCCTTCGCGCACGCGCACCCAGGTCTCCAGGAACACCTTGGCGCCGAACAGGCGCTCCATCTGCATGCGCGCCTTCGCGCCGATGTCCTTCAAACGCGCGCCGCCCTTGCCGATGACGATGGCCTTCTGGCCTTCGCGCTCGACCCAGATCACCGCGCCGATGCGCAACAGGTTGCCGTCCTCGGCGAAGCGCTCGATCTCGACCGTGGTGGCATAGGGCAATTCCTCGCCCAGTTGGCGCATCAACTGCTCGCGCACCAGCTCGCCGGCAAGGAAACGCTGGCTGCGGTCGGTGATCTCGTCCTCGCCGAACATCGGCGGGGCTTCCGGCAGCAGCTTGAGCACATCACTCACCAGCGCTTCCAGGCCATTGCGCTTCTGTGCGGAAATCGGGTGCACCGCGGCGAAGTCGCGGCCGTCAGTGACCTGCTGCAGGAACGGCAGCAAGGCGCCCTTGTCCTTCAGCCGGTCGACCTTGTTGACCACCAGCACCACCGGGATGCCGGCATCGCGCAGCACGTTGAAGGCCAGCGTGTCCTCCTCGTCCCAGCGCCCGGCCTCGATCACCAGCAAGCCGGCGTCCACGCCTTCCAGCGAGCTGCGCGCGGCGCGGTTCATCACCCGGTTCATCGCCCGCTTCTGCTGGCGATGCAGCCCCGGCGTGTCCACCAGCACCAGTTGCCCCTCGGGGAAGGTGGCGATGCCGAGCAGGCGGTGGCGGGTGGTCTGCGGGCGGTTGGAAACGATGCTGACCTTGGCGCCGACCAGCGCATTGGTCAGGGTCGATTTGCCGACGTTGGGGCGGCCGATGACGGCGACGCTGCCACAGCGGTGGGAAGAGGTGTCGTTCACTTGGAATCCAGTTGCTCGATCGCGGCCGCGGCCGCCTGTTGTTCGGCCAGCCGCCGCGAGCTGCCCTCGCCTTCGGTGGTCAGCGCCGGATCGGCCACGTTGCAGCGCACGTGGAAATGCCGGGCATGGTCGTCGCCGCTCTCGGCCACCAGCTCGTAGGCCGGCAGCGGCTTCTGCCGCGCCTGCAGCCATTCCTGCAGGCGGGTCTTGGGATCCTTTTCCGGCTTGCCGACCGGCACTGCCGCCATCGATTGCTCGAACCACGGCAGCACCCGCGCGCGGCAGGCCTCGAAGCCGGCATCCAGGTAGATCGCCGCCACCACCGCCTCGAAGGCGTCGGCGAGGATCGAATCGCGGCGGTGGCCGCCGGATTTCATCTCGCCCGGCCCCAGGGTCAGGCGCTCGCCCAGCTCCAGCGTGCGGGCGATGGCGGCCAGTGCGCTTTCACAGACCAATGCCGAGCGCGCACGGGTCAGCGCGCCTTCGTCGGCCTTGGGCCAGCGGCTGTACATCGCCTCGGCAACCAGCAGGTTGACGATGCTGTCACCGAGGAACTCCAGGCGTTCGTTATGCGGAGCGCCGGCACTGCGGTGGGTCAGGGCCTGCCGCAGCAGGTCCGGATCCCGGAACGGGTGGCCGATCAGGTCACCGCGATGGAACGTCCTGCTCAAAAGCCGCTGCCGCCGGTCAGGTCTTGGGAATTCTCGAAATTCCCGACGATGTCCAGGTTGCCGACCAGCGGGCGGCGCACTTCGTACTTGACGACCATGCGCACGCCACCCTCGATACGGTCGAACTTGATGTTCTCGCGCTTGACGCTGTCCGAATAGTTCATGTCCATGCGCTTGAAGAACATTTCCTGCGCCTTGTTCGGGTCGGAACTGCCCGACTCCCTGGCCAGCGCCTTCATCGAGGTCTTGACCGCGTAGAACTCCTGGTACATCGGGAACAGCTTCATGCCCACGTACAGCGCGAAGCCGACCACGGCCAGCACCACCAGAAACGACGTCAGCGTCATGCCACCTTGCTTGCGATTCATGTGAGTGTTCTCCCCGGATACGCCTTTACGTTACTGGATGCCCGACCCGATGCGGGAGGGCGCGAAACCGTCCTTGCAGAACCAGCCACTGCAGTTGAGCCAGATCAGGAATGCCTTGCCGCGCAGGTTGTGCTCCGGCAGCAGCCCCCAGAAACGGCCATCGTCGCTGTTGTCGCGGTTGTCGCCCATCACCAGGAAGTACCCCTGCGGCACCTCCCAGTCGCCCTGTCCGGCCGGGTTGGCGCGGCCCAGGTATTCCAGCACGGTGTGGGCGCGGCCCGGCAGGTTCTCGCTCAGCAGGGTGGCGCCGGTCATCTCCGCGCCGCGGCCCTTGCCGACGTATTCGCCCTTGATCTCGTAGCTCACCGGCTCACCGTTGATCGACAGCGTGTCGCCGTGGAAACCGATGCGGTCGCCCGGCAGGCCGATCACGCGCTTGATGAAGTTCTCGCCGCGCTGCGGGTCGTCGGGCTGGCCCGGGTGGCCGGGGAACTGGAACACCGCCACGTCGCCGCGCCGGGGCTCGCCGGTCGGGATCACCTTGGTGTTGGTGATCGGCAGGCGGATGCCGTAGGCGAACTTGTTGACCAGGATGAAATCGCCGATCAGCAGGTTGGGCATCATCGAGCTGGACGGGATCTTGTACGGCTCGGCGATGAAGCTGCGCAGCACCAGCACCACCGCCAGCACAGGGAAGAAGGCCCGCGAGTAATCGACGACGGCCGGCTCCTCGCTGTCCAGCAGGCCGCCCTTGGTCGCCCGGCGCTTGGCCAGGAACAGCTTGTCCAGCAGCAGGACGATGCCGGAGCCGAGGGTCAGCACCACCAGCAGGATTTCAAACCATTTCATGGAAATTCCTAGGAACGGGAACTGGGAACCAGGACCGGGGAATGGAACGGATTGCCATCGGCGCCAAGGTGCCGGCTCCGGGCATTCCCCGTTCCCAGTTCCCCGGTCCCTGCTTCATCACTTGTTGTCCATCTGCAGCACGGCCAGGAAGGCTTCCTGCGGGATTTCCACGCGGCCGACCTGCTTCATGCGCTTCTTGCCTTCCTTCTGCTTCTCCAACAGCTTCTTCTTGCGCGAAACGTCGCCACCATAGCACTTGGCCAGCACGTTCTTGCGCAGCGCCTTGACGTTCTCGCGCGCGATGACCTCGGCGCCGATGGCTGCCTGGATGGCCACGTCGAACATCTGCCGCGGGATCAGGTCCTTCATCTTCTCGCACAGCTCGCGGCCGCGGCGGTCGGCGTGGCTGCGGTGCACGATCAGCGACAGCGCATCGACCTTGTCACCGTTGATCAGCACGTCCACACGCACGAACGGGCCGGCCTCGAAGCGCACGAAGTGGTAATCCAGCGAGGCGTAGCCGCGGCTGACCGACTTGAGCTTGTCGAAGAAGTCCAGCACCACCTCGGCCATCGGCAGCTCATAGCTGATCTGCACCTGGCTGCCCAGGTAATTGATGCCCAACTGGGTGCCGCGCTTCTCCTCGCACAGCTTGATGATGTTGCCGATGTACTCCTCGGGGGTGAGCACGTTGGCGCGGATGATCGGCTCGCGGATCTCCTCGACCTGGTTGACCGGCGGCAGCTTGGCCGGGTTGTCCATCATCACGATGGTCCCGTCGCTCTTGAGCACCTCGTAGACCACGGTCGGCGCGGTGCTGATCAGGTCCAGGTCGTACTCGCGCTCCAGCCGCTCCTGCACGATCTCCATGTGCAGCATGCCGAGGAAGCCGCAGCGGAAGCCGAAGCCCATCGCCTCGGAGCTTTCCGGCTCGAAGCGCAGCGCGGCGTCGTTCAGGCGCAGCTTGTCCAGCGCCTCGCGCAGGTCGGGGTAGTCCTCGGCGTCCACCGGGAACAGGCCGGCGAACACGCGCGGCTGCATTTCCTGGAAGCCCGGCAGCGGCGCCGGGGCCGGGTCGCCGGCCAGGGTCAGGGTGTCGCCGACCGGGGCGCCGTGCACGTCCTTGATCGAGGCGGTGATCCAGCCCACCTCGCCGGCCGACAGCTTGCCGGTGACCTTGCGCTTGGGCGTGAACACGCCCACCGCATCAACCTGGTGGTTGCGGCCGGTGGACATCACCAGCAGCTTGTCGCCGGTCTTCACTTCACCCTGCATCACCCGCACCAGCGACACCACGCCCAGGTAGTTGTCGAACCACGAGTCGATGATCAGCGCCTGCAGCTTGTCGGTCTCGCGCCGGGCCGGCGGCGGGATGCGATGGACGATGGCCTCCAGCACCTCCTCCACGTTCAGCCCGGTCTTGGCGCTGACCGCCACCGCGTCGGAGGCGTCGATGCCGATCACCGCCTCGATCTCGGCCTTGGCGCGCTCGGTGTCGGCGGTGGGCAGGTCGATCTTGTTCAGCACCGGCACCACTTCCAGGCCCATTTCCACCGCGGTGTAGCAGTTGGCCACGGACTGGGCTTCCACGCCCTGCGCCGCATCCACCACCAGCAGCGCGCCCTCGCAAGCGGCCAGCGAGCGGCTGACTTCATAGGAGAAGTCGACGTGGCCGGGGGTGTCGATGAAGTTCAGGTAGTAGGTTTCGCCATTGCGCGCGGTGTATGGCAGCGACACCGACTGCGCCTTGATGGTGATGCCGCGTTCGCGCTCGATCGGGTTGTTGTCGAGCACCTGCGCTTCCATCTCGCGCGCGGTCAGGCCGCCGCAGATCTGGATGATGCGGTCGGCCAGGGTGGACTTGCCGTGGTCGACGTGGGCAATGATGGAGAAGTTGCGGATGTTCCGCATCGGATCGGCAGACATAGGGGATAGGTGGCGGCGGCGCGACGCGTCGTCAGGGGAAACGCGGCATTATCGCATGCCGGGCCGGCGAATCCCTTCTCCCGTCGGGAGAAGGGCGCGCAAAGTGCCGGACGAAGTGCCGGACGAGGGGTGGACCAGGCCCGAGTGGTTCGGTTGCACGGCCCCCGTCCCCCCTCTCCGCGGGGAGAGGGGCTTGATCCCGCAAGCGATCAGCCGCCGGCACGGACCGCGATGAAGGCGCTGTTGCCGCCACTGCGCACCAGCAGCATCACCACGTCGCCCTTCTTGTAGCCGGCCAGCTCGCGGTTGAGCGCGGCCACACTGCCCACCGCCGTGCGCCCCACCTGCAGCACCACCATGCCCGGCGCCAACCGCGCCTCACGCGCGGCCTGGCTGTTGACCCGGGTGATGCGCACGCCCTCGCCGGCCTCCAGCCCCAGCTGCTTGCGCTCGGCGGCGGTCAGGTCGGCCACCTCCAGCCCCAGCAGAGCGTTGGCGCCGGCCTGCGGCGCATCCTCGTCGGCGCCGGCCGGTGCGTTGGCGGCCCGGGCCGCGTCCTCGGCCAGTTCGGTCAGGGTGACGCTGACCTCGCGCTGCTTGCCGTCGCGCAGGATGCCCAGCCGGACCTTGCTGCCCGGCGGCATGGCGCCGATCAGCGGCGGCAGGTCGCTGGAAGCGGCAACCTCGGTGCCGTTGACCGAGCGGATCACGTCGCCCAGCTGCAGCCCGGCCTTGGCCGCCGCGCTGTCCTCGACCATCTGGTTGACCAGCGCACCGCGGCTGTCCGGCATGCCCAGCGCCTGCGCCTTGAGCGCATCGATCGGCTGCACCACCACGCCCAGCTGGCCGCGGCTGACCTTGCCGCTCTTCTTGATCTGCTCCACTGCGTTCATCGCCAAATCAATCGGGATGGCAAAGCTGATGCCCATGTAGCCGCCGGAGGCGGAGAAGATCTGCGAATTGATGCCGACCACCTCGCCGCGGGTGTTGAGCAGCGGGCCACCCGAGTTGCCCTGGTTGATCGCCACGTCGGTCTGGATGAACGGCACGTAGCGCTGCTCGGCATACGGATTGCTGCGCCCGGTGGCGCTGACGATACCGGCGGTAACCGAGTGGTCCAGTCCGAACGGCGAGCCGATCGCCACCACCCACTGGCCCGGCTTGAGCATGTTGGAGTCGCCCACGCGCACGGTGGGCAGGCCCTTGGCGTCGATCTTCAGCAGCGCCACGTCGTACTGCGCGTCGCTGCCGACCACCTTGGCGTCGAACTCGCGGCGGTCGCTGAGTTTGACCTTGACCGTCTCGGCGCCGTCGATGACGTGGTGGTTGGTCAACACGTAGCCGTCGGCGGAAATGATGAAGCCCGAGCCCATGCCGCGGCCGCGCGGAGTGTTGTCCGGCGCGTCATCGGGCATCCGGAAATCCGGGCCGAAGAAGCGCCGGAAGAACTCGGGCAGCTGGTCCATGTCCGGCCGCCCGGCACCGGCCATGCGCGGATTGCGGCGCGGGCCGATGACGGTCTCGACGTTCACCACGCCCGGCCCGACCTGGTCGACCAGTTGGGTGAAGTCCGGCAGACCGCTGACCAGTTGCGGCGCAGGGGCGGCAGGACGCGTGGCGATCGCCTGTTCGGCCGGCGCGGCCGGGGTGTTGCCTTGGGCGCAGGCGGCCAGTGGCAGGGTCATCGCCAGCAGGCCAAACAGCCGCGTGTGGATACGGTGGGTCATCGGTTTCGAGCCTCCGGTTCGGGAATCAAGGGCATCACCTGCCGCCGGGCGCCCATCGCCCGGCAGCGGAATCGGGAAAATCCGGCACGGCAACAGCGGCCGCCGGTTCAGTGCTGCGGCAGTTGCGGCTCGTGCTCGGCAGGCAGCGCCTGCAGCATCTGCGGCCGCGGTTCGAACGGGTAGAACGTCGTCCCCCGCTCCTGCGCCGGGAAGCTGGCGTTGAGGCTGCCCTGCGACAGCGGTGACAGCGGCGAGCGCGGCCACGGACGTGCCTGCAGAGTGCCGGCGGCACTGGCGAAGGGATTCCGGTTCTGCGGCAGCAGCGGAACCTCCGGCGCCTGCGCCGCAGCGACCGCGCGCTCCGGCTCGGCCAGCCGCACCGCCGTGCCACGTGCCATCTGCCGGGTGCGGGTGGCGCTGCCGCGCTTGGCCTCGGCGCGGCGTACCGCCACCGCAGCCACCACCGGCGCTGCGGCTACGGCCGCGAGCCCGGCTTCGGCATCTCCAATCCCGGGCATTCCGGCCGGCGCCGGCAGCTGCGCGGTGGTGGCGATCACCGTCTGCGGCACGGCCGGCACGGTTTCCGGCAACTGCTCGCGGGCCATGAACAAGGCCACCGCGGCCACCGAGGCGGCCAGCGCGACACCGCCGCCCCAGCGCTTCCAGCCGCGCCGCGCCGCATACTGCGGCACCACCGGCGACGGGCCATGCCGTGCCACATCGGCGGCGATGGCGGCCTGCACGCCCTGCGCGAAGCCGGCCGGCGCCGGGGCGCAGGCATGGCCGCGCAACACGTCGCCCAGCAGCTGCCAGCGCTCCTGGCAGGCCGACAGCTCGGCGTCGTGCTCCAGCCGGCGCAGCAGGAAGCGCGCCTGGTCGGTCGCCAGCTCGCCGTCCACCAGCGCCGACAGCTGCTGCCGGTAATGCAGCTCGAACTTGTCGGCCGGGGCCTCGGTGAAACCGTCGATGTCGTGGGGGGTACTCATGCGCGGCTCCGCTCACGGGTGGCGCTGGCGCTGTCCAGCAGGGGGCGCAACTGGGCATCGATGGCCTCGCGGGCGCGGAAGATCCGCGAACGCACGGTGCCGATCGGGCAACCCATCTTCTGTGCGATTTCCTCGTAACTCATGCCTTCCACCTCTCGCAGCGTGATGGCCGAGCGCAGCTCTTCGGGGAGTGCGTCGACCGCCTTCATCACGGTCTGTTCCAGTTCCTGGCGCATCAGCTCGCGTTCGGGCGTGTCGGTGTCGCGCAGCCGGGTGCCACTGTCGAAGTGCTCGGCGTCGCCGATCTCGATGTCGTCGGTGGGCGGGCGCCGGTTGTGCGCGGCCAGATGGTTCTTGGCGGTATTCACTGCGATGCGATGCAACCATGTATAGAACTGGGCGTCGCCACGGAAATTCCCGATCGCGCGGTAGGCGCGGACGAAAGTGTCCTGGGCCACGTCCTGACATTCACTCCAGTCGGCGATGTAGCGCCCGATCAACGCGACGATGCGATGCTGGTACTTGCGCACCAGTACGTCGAACGCCGCGCTCTCGCCGCGCTGCACGCGCCGGACCAGCTCCAGATCCAGCTCCTGTGGTGTTTCAACCTCGGCCATGCGGGGCCGCACTCCTGTCAGCCCAACCGACGTCGGGCGATATGACCGCTGTTCGCGGGAAAAGTTCAGCGCCCCGTCCACGGACCGCCGCACCGGCTTTTAACTTGCGTTCGGTTAGCCTGTCGGCACTGACCGTCGGCACGAACACCCTACGCTTCCCAAGCATTGGGATTTGACGCCGGGGAAACAACCTCAGGATCATAGCGACCTTCTCCATACACAACCGGATGGAACGTCCCATGCTTTCAGGTTTCGATGGGCTCCGCTTCACGCATTGGCAGGCTGAAATCCGCGACGATGGCATCGTCGTGCTTGCACTGGACCGCCACGACAGCCCGGTCAACGCGATGTCGCAGGACGTGCTGCTGGAACTGGGCGACATCGTCGAACGGCTGGCAATCGACCCGCCCAAGGGCGTGGTGATCCGCTCGGCCAAGGCCGCCGGCTTCATCGCCGGCGCCGACCTCAAGGAATTCCAGGAATTCGACCGCCGCGGCACGGTCAACGACGCCATCCGCCGCGGCCAGAGCGTCTACCAGAAACTGGCCGAACTGCCCTGTCCGACCGTCGCGGCCATCCACGGCCACTGCCTGGGTGGCGGCACCGAGCTGGCGCTGGCCTGCCGCTATCGCGTCGCCTCCAACGATGCCTCCACCCGCATCGGCCTGCCCGAAACCCAGCTGGGCATCTTCCCCGGCTGGGGCGGCAGCGCGCGCCTGCCGCGGCTGGTCGGCGCCCCGGCGGCGATGGACATGATGCTGACCGGGCGCACGCTGTCGGCCTCGGCCGCGCGCGGCATCGGCCTGATCGACAAGGTCGCCGCGCCGGCGGTGCTGGTGGACGCGGCGGTGGCGCTGGCGCAGTCCGGCGCCACCCGGCCATTCAGGCAGCGCGCCAGCGCATGGCTGACCAACACCTGGCTGGCGCGCCAGATCCTCGCCCCGCAGATGGTCAAGCAGGTCGCGCGCAAGGCGAAGAAGGAGCATTACCCGGCCCCGTATGCGCTGATCTCGACGTGGGAACGCAGCGGCGGCGGCAACATCCACAAGCGGCTGGATGCCGAGCGCCGCGCGGTGGTCAAGCTGGCCGGCGGTACGACCGCGCGCAACCTGATCCGCATCTTCTTCCTGACCGAGCGGCTCAAGGCCCTCGGCGGCAAGGACGCGAACATCAGGCACGTACACGTGGTCGGCGCCGGCGTGATGGGCGGCGACATCGCCGCGTGGGCGGCCTACAAGGGCTTCGAGGTAACCCTGCAGGACCGCGAGCAGCGCTTCATCGACCCGGCCATGACCCGCGCGCAGGCGCTGTTCGCCAAGAAGGTGAAGGACGAGAGCAAGCGCCCGGAGGTGGCGGCGCGGCTGAAGGCCGACCTGGCCGGCGACGGCGTGGCCCGTGCCGACCTGGTGATCGAGGCGATCATCGAGAACCCGGAAGCCAAGCGCGAGCTGTACCAGTCGCTGGAGCCGAAAATGAAGGCCGACGCGCTGCTGACCAGCAACACCTCCTCGATCCCGCTGGTGGAACTGCGCGAGCACATCGCCCGTCCGGCGCAGTTCGCCGGCCTGCACTACTTCAATCCGGTGGCGCAGATGCCGCTGGTGGAGATCATCCACCACGACGGCATGGCCGCCGAAACCGGGCAGCGGCTGGCCGCATTCTGCAAGGCGCTGGGCAAGTTCCCGGTGCCGGTGGCCGGCAGTCCCGGCTTCCTGGTCAACCGCGTGCTGTTCCCGTACATGCTGGAAGCGGCCACCGCCTACGCCGAAGGCATCCCCGGCGCGGTGATCGACAAGGTGGCCGTGAAATTCGGCATGCCGATGGGGCCGATCGAGCTGATCGACACCGTCGGCCTGGACGTGGCCGCCGGCGTCAGCAAGGAACTGGCCCCGTTCCTCGGCCTGCAGGTGCCGGCAGCGCTGGCTACCGTGGAGCCGGGCAAGCGCGGCAAGAAGGACGGCCAGGGCATCTACAAGTGGGAGAACGGCCGCGCGGTAAAGCCCGAAGTGGCCAAGGACTACCAGGCACCATCGGACCTGGAGGACCGGCTGATCCTGCCGCTGCTCAACGAGGCGGTGGCCTGCCTGCACGAGGGCGTGGTGGCCGACGCCGACCTGCTCGACGCCGGGGTGATCTTCGGCACCGGCTTCGCGCCGTTCCGCGGCGGCCCGATCCAGCACATCCGCGCCACCGGCGCCGACATGCTGGTGGAAAAACTGCATACCCTGCAGGCCCGCCACGGCGACCGCTTCTCCCCGCGCCCGGGCTGGGACGCCCCGGTGCTGCGCGAGCCGGCAGCCTGAACCGGCCACCCGCATCTCCTCCGTCCGGGGCCACCATCGCGTGGCCCCGGACGTTTCCGCACCCCGCCCCGCAGCCCACGCCTGCCGCAACCACATGCAGGTTTGACCTGAATCAAGGTCTGCCGGTGCAGTTGCGACGATCATTGCTGCAACCGCAACATCCCCCCGTCCCAAGGACCACTGCAATGAAGCTTTCCCGCGTCTTCCTCGCCCTCGCCCTGCTCGGCGCCGCCGGCATTGCCCAGGCCGCCGGCAACTGCACCATCTCGCTGAAGGGCGACGACGCCATGAAGTTCGACCTGCGCGAGGCCACCGTGTCGGCCAGCTGCGCCACTGTCACCGTCGAGCTGACCCACACCGGCAAGCTGCCGGTCGCCGCGATGGGCCACAACGTGGTCATCACCACCACCGCCGACCTGGCCGCCGTGGCCCGCGACGGCGTCAAGGCCGGCACCGCCAACAATTACGTGGCCAAGGACGACGCCCGCGTGATCGCCCACACCGCGCTGGTCGGTGGCGGCGCCACCACCCGCGTCACCTTCCCCGGCCGCAAGCTCACCGCCGGCAGCGACTACAGCTTCTTCTGCAGCTTCCCCGGCCACTCCGCGCTGATGAAGGGCAAGCTGGTCGTCACCCGCTGATCCCGTCCCGGCAGTACCGCGACGGCCACCGCCTGCCGCCGGTTCCGGCAACGCAGCGGGCGGCCGCCGCGGCCTATACTGTGCAGCGAGGGCTCCCATGACATTCGGACTACTTTCCGCCCCCGGAAAGTGGTCTGCATGCGTTTGGAGCCCGAGCCACCCGGACATGCATTGATCCGAATCAATGCCCGGATTGCCTTACCCGGGGGATACTTCCCCCGTTCAGACTGAGGATCGGAGCGCATGCAAAGCGTGCAGGGAACTTACAACGACAAGGTGGTGCACCAGTTCGCGGTCGCGACCGTGTTCTGGGGCATCATCGGCATGGCCGTGGGCGTGCTCTGCGCCGCCCAGCTGTACTGGCCGGCACTGAATTTCGACATCCCCTGGCTCACCTACAGCCGGCTGCGGCCGCTGCACACCAACGGCGTGATCTTCGCCTTCGGTGGCTCGGTCCTGTTCGCCACCTCCCTGTACGTGGTACAGCGCACCTGCCACGTGCGGCTGATCTCCGACAAGCTGGCCGCCTTCGTGTTCTGGGGCTGGCAGGCGGCAATGGTCGGCGCGGTCATCACCCTGCCGCTGGGCATCACCCAGAGCAAGGAATACGCCGAGCTGGAATGGCCGCTGGACGTGCTGATCACCATCGTCTGGGTGGCCTACGGCTGGCTGTTCTTCCGCACCATCGCCAAGCGCCAGGTCAAGCACATCTACGTGGCCAACTGGTTCTACGGCGCCTACATCATCGGCGTGGGCCTGCTGCACGTGGTCAACAACATGGTGATGCCGGCCGGGCTGTGGAAGTCCTACTCGCTGTACAGCGGCGCGGTCGACGCGATGGCGCAGTGGTGGTACGGGCACAACGCGGTGGCGTTCCTGCTGACCGTCGGCTACCTGGCGATGATGTACTACTTCGTGCCCAAGCAGGCGCAGCGCCCGATCTATTCCTACCGGCTGTCGATCGTGCACTTCTGGGCGCTGATCTCCATCTACATGTGGGCCGGCCCGCACCACCTGCACTACACCGCGCTGCCGGACTGGGCGCAGTCGGTGGGCATGGTGTTCTCGGTGATCCTGCTGGCGCCCAGCTGGGGTGGCGCGATGAACGGCATCCTCACGCTCTCCGGCGTGTGGCACAAGCTGCGCACCGACCCGATCCTGAAATTCCTGATCGTGGCCATCAGCTTCTACATGATCGCCACCTTCGAAGGCCCGATGCTGTCGATCAAGACGGTCAACTCGCTGTCCCACTACACCGACTGGACCGTGGGCCACGTCCACGCCGGCACCCTGGGCTGGGTGGCGATGATCTCGATCGGCTCGCTGTATTCGCTGTACCCGCGCCTGCTGGGCCTGCAGGGCATGTACTCGACCAAGCTGATCGACGTGCATTTCTGGCTGCATACCCTCGGCGTGGTGTTCTACATCGTCTCGATGTGGATCGCCGGCATCACCCAGGGCCTGATGTGGCGCGCCACCAACAGCGACGGCACGCTGACCTACACCTTCGTGGAGAGCCTGGTCAGCACTTACCCGTACTACCTGGGGCGCCTGCTGGGCGGCCTGATGATCCTGGCCGGCATGTGCCTGATGGGCTGGCACATGTGGAAGACCCGGCAGCAGGTGCGCGGCCTCGCCGAGCAGCCCGTCATGGCTCCCGATACCGCCAATGCCGAAGCCGAGGCCTGAGGACGAAACATGGGAATTGCACACGAGAAAGTCGAAAAGAACGTCGGCCTGCTGGCCATCCTCGTCGCCGTGGCGGTTTCGCTCGGCGGCCTGGCCGAGATCGTCCCGCTGATGTTCCAGGCCGAGGCCATCAAGCCCCTGCCCGGGGTGAAGCCCTACCCGGCGCTGGAGCTGGCCGGCCGCGACGTCTACATCCGCGAAGGCTGCTACGGCTGCCATTCGCAGATGGTGCGCACGCTGCGCTTCGAGACCGAGCGCTACGGCCACTACTCGCTGGCCGGCGAGTCGGTGTACGACCGCCCGTTCCAGTGGGGCTCCAAGCGCACCGGCCCGGACCTGGCCCGCGTCGGCGGCCGCTATTCCGATGCATGGCACCGCGTGCACCTGCTGAACCCGCGCGACGTGGTGCCCGAGTCGAACATGCCTTCCTACCCGTGGCTGGAGAAGAACAAGCTGGACGGCGCCACCGTGCAGGCGCACATGCGTGCCATCCAGCGGATCGGCGACCCCTACACCGACGCCGAGATCGCCGAGGCGCCTGCCGCGGTGGAAGGCAAGACCGAACTGGACGCGGTGGTGGCCTACCTGCAGGGCCTGGGCAAGAACGCACCGCGGGGAGAATGACCGATGCTTTCAGGAATCATCACCACCTTTCTGCTGCTGCTGTTCATCGCCCTGTGGATCTGGGCCTGGCAGCCGCGCCTGCGCAAGAGTTTCGACGCCACCGCACGTCTGGCCGTGGATGACGACGTGCCGGCCGGCGAGGAAATCACCGGCAATGACCGGAGGAAAAACGCATGACCACCCCTTGGAACTGGTACGTCATCGCACTGGTGCTGTTCAACCTGCTCGGCTGCGTGTGGCTGCTGTGGTGGACCTCCAAGCGCCGCCCCGGCGACCCCAAGCCGGAGGACACCAGCCATTACTGGGACGGTGACATCACCGAGTACAACAAGCCGATGCCGCGCTGGTGGATCAACGGCTTCTACATCGCCATCGTGTTCGGCTTCGGCTACCTGTTCTGGTACGGCGGCTTCGGCACCTACGAGGGCTTCGGCAAATGGAGCTCGCAGGGCGAGCACGCCAAGGAAAAGGCGATCGAGGACGCCAAGCTCGCGCAAACCTTCAAGCCGTACGAAGGCCAGGCGATCGATGCGCTGGCCCGCGATCCCAAGGCGCTGGCCCTGGGCCGCTCGATCTTCGGCAATACCTGCGCCACCTGCCACGGCTCCTCGGGCCAGGGCGCCATCGGCTACCCGAACCTGGCCGACGACATCTGGCACTGGGGCGGCTCGCCCGAGCGCGTGCTGGAAACGGTGATGGACGGCCGCGAGGGCATCATGCCCGAGTGGGGCACCGTGCTCACCGGCATGGGCGGCCCGGAAGCGGTCGACTACACCATCGCCTACGTGCGCACCCTGGCGGCACCGGAAACGCTGCAGAACAACTTCATGGCCGCACAGGGCAAGAAGCTGTACGAAGGCGTCTGCGTGGCCTGCCACGGCGTCGACGGCAAGGGCAACCAGGAAATCGGCGCGCCCGACCTGACCGACAACTACTGGCTGTACGGCAGTGGCCGCGAGAGCCTGCGCAAGACCATCAACGAGGGCCGCCACGGCAGCATGCCGGCGCACCGCGAGCTGCTCGGCGAAACCCGTGTCCGCCTGGTTGCCGCATACGTCTGGTCGTTGTCGCATAATCAGGGCGAGACCAAGGCCAGCACAGGTACCCAGTGACCGATTACAGCGAGCCACGCTTCGACCATCCCCCACGCCCACTGGCCCAGCGCGTGGGGGCCATCGCCTGGCCCAGCTTCTTCGCCGCCGGCGTGGCGACGATGGTGTTCTTCGCCTTCGTCGACCCGCTGGTGCTGCGCGACCAGACCTTCCCCAGCCTGCAGATGACCCGCGAATTCGGCTACACGCTGGGTTTCCTGATGTTCTGGCTGTGCACCGCATCCTCGAGCCTGTTCACCTGGATCCTGCTGCGCCCGGCCAGCCGCTTCAACCATCCCCTGCCAAGGGACAAATGACCCGCCGCGGACGCGAGACTGCGACATTCCGTCACTTCGCCCGCGCCGCCAGAACCTGAATACTGGGGCGTTCACGCGCACCCATGTGAGGCCATGATTTCCGTTCCATTTCGCCCGCCCTCCGCACCGGCACGCCGTCCCACGGCCACCTGCATGGAGTTGCCAGCATGAGCAAACGCATCCCGCTGGAGGTCGTGAAGGACCAGGACGAGTCGTTCTACGTCAGCGAGCGCAAGGTCTACCCGCGCGACGTGAGCGGCCGCTTCGACCGCATGCGCAAGCTGGCGGTGTTCTGGCTGCTGGGCATGTACTACCTGTTCCCGTGGCTGTCGTGGGACGGCCGCCAGGCGGTGCTGTTCGACCTGCCGGCGCGCAAGTTCTACGTGTTCGGCCTGATCTTCTGGCCGCAGGACTTCAGCCTGCTGGCGCTGCTGTTGATCGTGCTGGCGCTGACCCTGTTCTTCGTCACCGCACTGGCCGGGCGCCTGTGGTGCGGCTACGCCTGCCCGCAGACGGTGTGGACCGAATGCTTCCTGTGGATGGAGCGCTGGACCGAAGGCGACCGCATCAAGCGGATGAAGCTGGACGCCGGCCCCTGGAACCGCGAGAAGGTCCTGCGCAAGGGCTCCAAGCACGTGCTGTGGTTGTTCTTTGCGCTGTGGACCGGCTTCACCTTCGTCGGCTTCTTCACCCCGATCGTCGGCCTCGGCCAGCGGCTGTGGCCCTTCGACTGGAACGGCGCGGAAACCTTCTGGGTACTGTTCTATGCGCTGGCCACCTGGGCCAACGCCGGCATCCTGCGCGAGCAGGTCTGCAAGTACATGTGTCCATACGCGCGCTTCCAGAGCGCGATGTTCGACAACGACACCCTGATCATCGCCTACGACCCGATGCGCGGCGAACCGCGTGGCCCGCGCAAGCGCGGCCTGCCCAGCGTGCTGCAGCGTGCCCGCGGCCTGCTCGACCTGGCCAGCGCCTACGACTACGTGTTCCGTGCCAGCAAGCACCCCAGCGCCGCACAGGCGCGGCTGCAGGCCGCCGGCACGGTGATGCTGGGCGACGCCGGCACCGAGGCCGCGCCGCTGCCGAAGTTCGAGCCCGAGGAACTGGGTGACTGCATCGACTGCACCATGTGCGTGCAGGTGTGTCCGGTCGGCATCGACATCCGCAACGGCCTGCAGTACGAATGCATCGCCTGCGGCGCCTGCATCGATGCCTGCGACGATGTGATGGACAAGGTCGGCATGCCGCACGGGCTGATCCGCTACACCACCCAGCACGCGCTGGACGGCGGCAAGAGCCGGGTGCTGCGTCCGCGCATCTTCATCTACGGCCTGCTGCTGCTCGGCCTGGTCGGCGCATGGGCGTGGAGCGTGACCCACCGCGACACCCTGATCGTGGATGTGCTGCGCGACCGCAACGCGCTGTACCGGCAAACCGGTGATGGCCAGATCGAGAACGACTACACGCTCAAGCTGGTCAACAAGAACACCCAGCCACGCCGCTACCGCATCAGCCTCGGCGCGGACGACACCGGGCTGCGCCTGAACGGCCCGGGCACGATCGAAGCCGGCCCCGAGCAGGTGCTGCCGGTGGTCGTGAGCGTGACCGCGACCGAGGAAATACAGGGGCGCAGGGTCCTGCACTTCGTGGTGGAAAGCGAGGACGGCAGGGAAAAGCGCGTGATCGAGAACAGCTTCTTCGGACCGGTGCAATGAACGAACCCAAGAAATCCCTGTGGGGCATCCCCGCCCTGTGGCTGGTGGTGGGCCTGCCGTTGGCGGCCGTCGCGGCCAGCGTATGGCTGCTGGTGATCGCCATACGCTCCGGTGGCGCCGACAGCATCTCCGACCCGGTCGACCGCGTGCTGCAGATCCAGACCGCCGACCTCGGCCCTGACGCCAACGCCCGCGAGCTGGGCCTGAGCGCGGTACTGCGGGTCGAGGACGGCATCGTCGAGGTGCTGCCCGCCACCGGCCAGTTCCCGCGCGATACCGCGCTGCAACTCACCCTCGAACACCCGGCCCGGCAGGCCAACGACCTGGATCTGGAACTGCTGCCGCAAGGCCCCGGCTGGCGCACCGAACAGGCCATCGAGGATGGCAACGACTGGCTGGTGCAACTGCGCCCGGCCGACGGCCAGTGGCGGCTGAAGGGGCGCCTGCCCAAGCAGCAGCACGCCACCCGCCTCTCCCCGTGGCTGGGCGAGGAGCACTGAGCCGCGCCGTGCCCGCCAACGCAACCCGGCCAGCCGTCACCGGGGTGGATACGGCAGGACTGTGCCAGCACTGCGGGGAACCGCTGCCGGCACAGCCACACACACTGGAATTGAACGGCCGGCGGCAGGCTTTCTGCTGCCACGGCTGCGCCGCCGCCGCCGAATGGATCGCCGGCTCCGACCTCGGAAGCTACTACCGGCTGCGCAGCGCCAGCGCCGGCCGCGTCGGCGACGACCTGCCCGATCTGGCGGTATGGGACCGTGCCGACGTACAGGCCGAGCACAGCCGCGACGTCGAGGGCGGGCGCGAGATCACCCTGCTCACCGACGGCATGCGCTGCGCCGCCTGCGCCTGGCTGATCAACCGCGCGCTGGCGCGCGAACCGGGCGTGGTCGAATGCAGCGCCAATGCCGTCACCGGCCGCATCCGCATCGCCTGGGACCCGGCGCGCACGGCGCTGTCGGCGCCGCTGCAGCGGCTGGCGATGCTCGGCTACCGCCCCTACCTGGCCGGCAGCGAGGCGCTGGAACGGCAGCGCGCCAGCGAGCGCCGCCGCTGGCTGCTGCGGCTCGGCATCGCCG
This sequence comes from uncultured Stenotrophomonas sp., assembly GCA_900078405.1. NCBI lineage: Bacteria > Pseudomonadati > Pseudomonadota > Gammaproteobacteria > Lysobacterales > Lysobacteraceae > Stenotrophomonas > uncultured Stenotrophomonas sp. The sequence goes on from FLTS01000001.1 coordinate 1,342,774, forward strand.
GGCTGGGCACGCTGCAGGCGATGATGATGGCCGAGGCGCTGTACCTTGATTTCAACAACACCATGCAGGTGCCCACGCGTGATTTCTTCCGCTGGCTGACCTTCCTGCTGTCCACCCCGGTGGTGTTCTATTCCGGCTGGCTGTTCCTGAGCGGGGCCGCGCGCGAACTGCGCCAGCGGCAACTGGGGATGGACACCCTGATCGCCAGCTCCACCCTGCTGGCCTATTTCGCCAGCCTGCTGGAGACCATCCGCGGCGGGCCGCACGTGTGGTACGACGCGGCGGTGATGTTCGTGTTCTTCCTGCTGATCGCGCGCATGCTCGAACAGCGCGCGCGCAACGTCGCCAGCGCACAGGTCGATGCGCTGGCGCGGGCGCGCCCGGCCTTCGCCACCCGCGAACGCGCCGACGGCCAGCGCGAGGCGGTGCCGTTGGCGGCGCTGGCGGTGGACGACGTGGCCTGCGTCGCCGCGGGCGAGGCGGTGCCGGCCGATGGCGTGCTGCTGGGTGGCGACGACGACGAAGCATGGTTCGAGGAAGCGCTGCTGACCGGCGAATCCGCACCGGTGCGCAAGCGCGCCGGCACACCGGTCTACGCCGGCACCACCTGCCGCGAACGCCCGGCCCGGCTGCGGGTGACCTGCACCGGCACCGCCACCCGGCTGTCGCAACTGGTGCGGCTGGTGGAACAGGCACAGGCGCACCGTCCGGCGCTGGCGCGGCTGGCCGATCGCATCGGCAGCCGCTTCGTACTGACGCTGGTGCCGGTGGCCTTGGCGGTATTCGCCTGGTGGTGGCACCACGACGCCTCGCGCGCGCTGGAGGTCACCCTCGCCCTGCTGGTCATCAGCTGCCCGTGCGCGCTGTCGCTGGCGGTACCGGCGGCATTGGCCGCGGCGCACGGCGCGCTGGCCCGCACCGGCCTGCTGGCGCTGCGCCCGGACGCGCTGGACACCTTGGCACGCGCGACCGACGTGGTATTCGACAAAACCGGCACCCTCAGCGACGGCCGCCCGGCACTGGCCGACGTGCAGGTGATGGAAGCCGGCCTGTCCCGCGACGAAGCGCTGGCCGTGGCCGCTGCGCTGGAACGCGACAGCGGCCATCCGCTGGCCGCGGCTTTCGCCCATGTCGATGCCGGCAACCTTTCGGTCACCGGGGTCGAAGCCGTACCCGGCCACGGCATCCACGGCACCGTGCAGGGCCGCGCATGGCGGCTGGGGCGCGCCGATTTCGCCGCCGGCCGCGCCGACGACGGCGCACTGTGGCTGGGTGACGGCCACCATGCCAGTGCCCGCTTCCTGCTCGAGGAACGCGCCCGCGCCGATGCCGCCGACGCGCTTGCCGCGCTGCGCGCGCAGGGCCTGCGCCTGCACCTTGCCAGCGGCGACGGCGAGGCTGCGGTGCGGCGCATGGCCGCCGCGCTGGCACTGGATGAAGTGCACGCGCGGCAATCGCCCGAGGACAAGCTGGCGCTGGTGCGGCGCCTGCAGACCGAGGGCCGGGTGGTGGCGATGATCGGCGATGGCCTCAACGACGCCCCGGTGCTGGCCGGCGCCGACGTGTCCATCGCCATGTGCGACGGCGCCTCGCTGGCGCACCGCGCCGCCGACCTGGTCACCACCGGCGGCAGCCTGCTGCGCATCCCCGCCGCGGTGCAGCTGGCGCGCGGCACCGGCCGCATCATCCGCCAGAACCTGGCCTGGGCCGCCGGCTACAATCTGCTGGCGCTGCCACTGGCCGCCACCGGCCTGGTCACGCCGTGGGTGGCCGCGCTGGGCATGGCGGCTTCGTCGCTGGTGGTCACCCTCAATGCCCTGCGTCTGGCACGGATGGCACCGGCCACCGTTTCCCACACCTCACCGCAGCCGGAGGCCGCACGATGAGCATCCTGCTGTTGCTGGTCCCGCTGAGCCTGCTGCTGCTGGGTTTCGCCGTGGCCGCCTTCGTCTGGGCGGTCAGGCGCGGCCAGTTCGACGACCTCGACACCCCGGCGCTGGACATCCTCGAAGACGATGACCGCCCCACGCCGCCGGCCAGGGCCAACCCGCCCGCGGACCCGCGCGGCGACGGTTGAGTCATGCCGCTGGACCTGCCCACCCTGACCGCGGCCTTCGTCGCCGGCCTGCTCGGCGGCCTGCATTGCGCGGCCATGTGCGGCGGCATCGCCACCGGCTTCCCGGTGTTGGCGCCGGGGCGGCCGCTGGCGGTGGCGGTGCAGGCCAACCTCGGTCGCATCGGCAGCTATGTGCTGGCCGGCGCCCTCGCCGGCGGGCTCGGCGGCGGCATCCTGCGGCTGGCCCGCAGCGACGTACTGACCATCGGCTTGCGCATGGCCGCCGGCGTGGCGCTGGTGCTGGTCGCGCTGCGCCTGCTGAACAAGGGCGGGCGGCTGGACATGCTTTCCGGGCCGTCGCAGCGGGCCTGGCGCTGGCTGCAACCGCTGCACCGGCGCCTGCTGCCGGCCGACCGCACATGGCGGCGGCTGGCGCTGGGCGCGCTGTGGGGCTGGATGCCCTGCGGCCTGAGCCTGAGCCTGCTGAGCGTGGCATGGCTGCAGGCCAACGCCCGCGACGGTGCGCTGGTGATGGCCGCCTTCGGCCTGGCGACGCTGCCGGTGATGCTGCCGCTGTCGTGGTCCGGGGCGCACATGGGCCGCTGGCTGCAGCGCCCGCGCCTGCGCATCGCGATGGCCTGCTTCGTGCTGCTCACCGGCCTGCTGACGCTGGCCGCGCCGTGGCTGATGCAGATCCCGGCCCTTCATGGCCCGCTGGCGGCGCTGGGGTGCCGGCCACTGCATTGACCATGATGCTGCCCGCTATCCGCAGGTGCCGCACGGGGCTCTGCCGGTAATGCCCCATGCGGGGCAAGCCCCGCATCTACAAGAGCACGAAGCCCCGCATCCACCACGGTCATTCAATGGTCGTGATGATGATGCCCGTGATGGTCATGGCCACTGCAATGGCCGACATCGCCGCAATGGTCGCCTTCGACCTGCAAGGTGGCGTGGTCGATGGCGAAGCGTTCGTGCAGCAACCCCGCCAGCTGCCGGCGCAGCGCGTCGGCGTCCTCGCCCGCGGCGGCCACCACGTGCGCGGTCAATGCCGGGCGGTTCGAGGCCAGCGCCCACACGTGCAGGTCGTGCACGTCGGCCACACCGGGCTGGCCGCGCATGGCCGCATCCACCTCGGCCAGCACGATGCCCTTGGGCACGCCTTCGAGCAGCACGTTGATCGCCTCACGCAGCAGTACCCAGGTGCGTGGCAGCACCCACAGGCCGATCAGCACCGCGAGGATGGGATCGACCAGGGTCCAGCCGGTGACGCGGATGACCAGCGCGGCGACGATCACCGCCAGCGAGCCGAGCATGTCGCTCCACACTTCCAGATAGGCGCCCTTGACGTTGAGGCTCTCGCCACTGCCGGCGCTGAGCAGGCGCATCGCGACCAGGTTGACCAGCAGGCCGAAGCAGGCCACCCACAGCATGCCGTTGGCGACGACCGGCTGCGGCGCGCGGAAGCGCCCGGCCGCTTCCCACAGGATGTACAGCCCCACCGCGAACAGCAGCAGGCCGTTGACGCAGGCGCCCAGCGCCTCCAGCCGCGCGTAGCCGTAGCTGCGGCGGGCATCGGGCGGGCGCCGTGCCAGCCGCACCGCGGTCAGCGCGATCACCAGCGCGACGGTGTCGGTGGCCATGTGCGCGGCGTCGGACAGCAACGCCAGGCTGTTGCTCCAGAACGCGCCGACCACTTCCACCACCAGGTAGGTTGCGGTCAGCGCCAGTGCCCACCACAGCGGCTTCTCGTGGCGGATCTCGGCGGGCAGGTGGTTGTGGTCGTGGCTCATCGGCAGCTCCGTGGAACGTGGCCAGCTTAGCCATGCGGCGGGCGCGGAGACTATTACATCGCCCGCCGCCGGCTCACTCCAGTTCGCGCAGCCGCGCCTGCAGGCCGGCACGCGACAGTTCGCCCATGTGCACACCGCGCAGGCGCCCGTCGCCGCCGAAGAACAGCGTGGTCGGCAGCGCGCGGGCGCCGGTGCGCTGCATCAGCACTGAATCGGCATCCAGCAGCACGTTGTCCGCCTGCAGCCGCGTTTCGGCGAGGTAGGCGACGACGTCGGCCGCCGCTTCGCCCTGGTTGGCGAACACGAAACCGATCTGCGGGTGCGCACGCTGCGCCTGCACCAGGGCGGGCATCTCGCGCCGGCACGGGCCGCACCAGCTGGCCCACAGGTTGAGCACCAGCGGCTTGCCGGCATGCGCCGACAACGGCACCACATTGCCGTGCACGTCGGCCAGCACCACGTCCGCCGGCAGCACGATGGTCGAGCGCTGCAGCGCGAACACGGCCATCGCCGCCACCAGCCACAGCGCGCCGCTGGCGAACAGGCCCAGCAGCACCGGCTTGCGCGGCAGCTGCCGGCGCGTCGCCCACAGCGCGTATGCAAGCGCGACGGTCACACCGGCCCACGGCAGGTAGCCGCCGTCGCCAAGGCGGATGATGGACAGCGACTCGGCAAGGTAATCCGGCGCATGCAGCACTACATGCACGACGCGCGCGCCCAGCACGCCCAGCAGCAATGCATCCAGCACCACCGCGCCGGCACGGCCGCGCAGGCCGCTGGCCGCGGGCACCAGCGCGCGCGCGAATGCCCCGCCGACCAGCGCGGCAAGCGCCGCGATCAGCGCCATCAACGGAAACGGCCCGGCGCTGATCACCGCCCCGCTCCCGCCACCACTCCCGACGACTTCATCCTTTCCACTCCGTCACGCTGCACCGGCACCACGATGATGTCGGCGCCCGCCGCAGCTGTCACCCATGCGCGGACATGACCCATGCCACACAACACGGTGGCGGGCGCTGGCTACCATCGCAGGCCTACGGTCACACGAGCCCGCCCATGCGCCGCCTGCCTGCCCTGCTGCTCACGCTGCTGCCCTTCGCCCTGTCGTGCGCCACCGCCACGCTGCATGCACGCGAGGTCGCCGAACCGGCCGCGCACGTCGATGCCGATGGCCCCTACCTGTTCCGCGATGGCACGCAGTTGCACGCGCGCTGGGTGTGCGACGACCGGGTGGTCGAGCGCGCGCTGGAAGCCGGCGACGTCGCCACCGTGGCCCCGCAATGCGGCTATGCCCACGTCGTGCAGGTACAGGCCCCGGCCACCGCCGCGACCGCGGTGCTGCCGGCGGCGGCGCGCATCGTCGCCGTGTCCGACATCCACGGCCAGTACGGCCTGCTGGTGAAGCTGCTGCGCGCGCACCACGTCATCGACGACGCGGACCACTGGGTGCTGGGACGCGACACGCTGGTGGTGGCCGGCGACGTGTTCGACCGCGGCCCGCAGGTCACCGAGGCGTTCTGGCTGCTGTACGGCCTGCAGCAGCAGGCGGCCGCGGCCGGCGGCGCGGTGCATTTCGTGCTCGGCAACCACGAGACGATGGTGCTGTACGACGACCTGCGCTACGTCAATCCCAAGTACCTGCGCAGCGCACAGCTGCTGGGCCGCAGCTACCCGCAGCTGTACGGCGCCGATTCGGTGATCGGGCAGTGGCTGCGCACCCGCCCGGTGCTGCTGCGCATCGGCGACACCCTGTTCCTGCATGGCGGCATCTCGCCCGAGGCCCTGCAACTGGCGCTGGCCCCGGAGGCCACCAACGCCGCCTACCGGGCCTCGCTGGGCCGGCCCAAGGCCGAGCTCAAGGCCGACCCGGCCACCGCGCCGCTGTACGACGGCAAGACCAGCCCGATCTGGTACCGCGGCTATTTCGACGGACGCCTCGACAGCGCCGGCGTGCAGGAGGTGCTGGACCGGTTGGGACTTGCGCGCATCGTCGTCGGCCATACCTCGATGCCGCACGTGAGCAGTTTCCACGGCGGTCGCGTCATCGCCATCGACAGCAGCATCAAGAAGGGCGAGAACGGCGAACTGCTGTTCATCGAGGACGGCAAGCTCAGCCGCGGCCTGCTCGACGGCAGCCGGGTGCCGCTGGTTGAAGGACAGACGGGACTGGGAGACTGAGCGTCCGGCAAACGCCAACCGTACTCAGAAGCTCCGGCGTGACGCGCTGGCCAGGTCGGCCAGATGCTCCGGGTCGAGGATTTCCCAGTCCCGCTGCTGCCCGCGCAGGTGGCCGGTGCGTTGCCAGTCGGACAACAACCGGCTCAGCGTTTCCGGGCGCACGCCGAGGCGCCCGGCAATCTGGCGGATCTGCAACGGCAGGCGCACCCGGCACGGCTCGCCGGGCCGTCGCAATGACAGCAGGTAGGCGGCCAGCCGTTGCGCGGCCGAACTGCCTGTGAGCCAGTCGACCTCGTTGGTGCGCTGGTAGATCCGTTCGCCCAGCCATTCCAGCATCCGCAGCGCCAGCCCCGCATCGGTATTGCAGGCCTGCCGCAGCGCCTGTCGTGGCAAGCGCAGCGCCAGCAATGGCCCCTGCGCGCGAGCCCCCATCGGATAGCGGCCATGGGGCATGAACATGGCCGCCTCGGCCACCAGCTGGCCGGGGCCGTACAGGCTGTAGACGCGCTCCTCGCCGTCCCGGCCCATGCGCAGCACCTCGACCCTCCCGGCCAGCACCAGCAGGCAGTGCCGCGCCGCGTCGCCCTCGCGGAACAACCACTGCCCGGCCTCCAGCCGCAACGGCGTGGCCGCCTCCAGCAGGCACCGCCCGGTGTCGGGCCGCAACTCGCGGAACAGCGGGTGTTCGCGCAGCGCATCGGCCGCCGCCGGTGACCCATTGGGTGCGACTTGATTTATGTCATTGGTGGCAGCGGCGGTCGGCACGAACATGGCTGCATGAGAATACTTCTTATTTGCCGGGTCGCTGCATCCCGCTCCGCCGCCACTGTACTTGCCCTGCTGTTGACCCTGCTGCTGGCCGCCTGCGGCGCTCCGCAGGCGCCGGAACCGGCCGATGAACTCCTGCGTCTGGCCGGCCCCGGTGCGGTGGTCAGCTTCCCGCTGATGCGCATGGCCGAGGTCGGGGTGGCGGTGGACGGGCGCGTGCGGCCGGCCGGGTTCCGGCTGTGGCAGAGCGCCGACCAGCTGCGGGTGATGCTGGCCCGCGGCGAGGTCGACTACAGCGCCACCCCGGCCAACCTGCCGGCATTGATGGCCAACCGCGGCGAGCCGGTGCGCCTGCTCAGCGTCTCGGTCTGGGGCCTGCTGTGGCTGGTCAGCCGCGACCCGCAGGTGCACGACTTCGGCGACCTGCGCGGGCGCACCCTGCTGACCCCGTTCCGGCGCGACATGGGCGCCATCGCCCTGCACGAGCTGTACGCCGCGCAGGGGCTGGAACCGGGCCGCGACCTGCAGCTGCGCCAGGCCCGCGACGCGCTGGACGCGGTCGCGCTGATGCTCGCCGGCCAGGCCGACCACGCGGTGCTGCCCGAACCGACCGCCTCGCTGCTGCTGCAACGCAACCACAGCGAGGGCGGCGCGCCGCTGTACCGGGTGCAGAGTCTGGAAGCGGCATGGGCGCTGCGCTTCCCGCAGCAGCCGGAGCTGCCGCAGGCCGGGGTCATGGCCGCTACCCCGCGCGCCGCTGATACCGCGCTGGCACAGGCGATCGTCACTGCCTACGCCGAGGCCTCGCGCTGGTGCAAGGCCGACCCGCCGGCCTGCGCGGCGCTGGCCCGGCGCCACCTGCCGCACATGCCGCTGCCGGCCCTGGAAGAGTCGATCCGGGTCACCCGCCTCGACGGCCTGCCCACCGCGCAGGTGCGGCCACAGCTGGAAGCGCTGTACCGGCTGATCCTCGCCAGCCAGCCCGAGGCGGTCGGCGGCCGCCTGCCGGACCCGGCGTTCTACGGCCCATGACCCGGCACCCGCCCTCCCCGCGTGAACTGGCGCTGTGGTCAGCGCTGGGCGTGCTTGCGCTCGGCGTCGGCTGGCAACTGGTGGCCACGCGCCTAGGGCCGCTGCTGATGGCCACGCCCTTGCAGACCCTGCGTGCGCTGCTCGCGCTGGTCGGCAGCGCCGCCTTCCTGCACCACGCCGCGGCCAGCCTGCTGCGCGTGGCCTGCGGCGTGGGCCTGGGCATCGCGCTCGGCCTGCTGCTGGGCCTGCTGATCGCTTGCCAGGGATTGTCGTGCACGTAGTCGTCGGTGGCGTGACCGGCCTGCTGCTGGGCCTGCTGATCGCTTGCCAGGGATTGTCGTGCACGTAGTCGTCGGTGGCGTGACCGGCCTGCTGCTGGGCCTGCTCGCCGGCCGTCATCCGCGCCTGCGTGCGGTGCTCGAACCGCTGCGCTGGCTGCTGATGTCGATACCCGGGGTGATCGTGGTGGTGCTGGCGATGCTGTGGTTCGGCATGGGCACGACGATGGTGGTGTTCATCGCCGTGGTGCTGCTGGCGCCGGGCATGTACGTGAACACGCTCAAGGGCCTGCTGCTGGTCGATCCGGCGCTGCTGGAAATGGCGCGGGTGTATCGCTTCGGCGCGTGGCGGCGGCTGCGCCACGTGGTACTGCCGGCGCTGGCGCCGCCATTGTGCGCGGCGCTGCTGGTGGCCACCTGCGGCGGCGTGCGGCTGGTGGTGATGGCCGAGGTGCTCGGGGCGATGGACGGCGCCGGCTTTGCCCTCGCCAACGCCCGCAGCACCTTCGACAGCGGCGAACTGTACGCATGGGTGGTGCTGGTGCTCGGGCTGGTGGCGCTGCTGGAACTGGGCCTGCTGCGGCCGCTGCAACGCCGGCTCACCCGCTGGCAGGAAGACGCGCCGGCCATGCAGCGGGAGACCGGCGATGCTTGAGTTCGATCAAGTAGTGCTCGAACGCGGCGGCCAGCGGGTGCTGGACGGCGTGGCGCTGCGCATCGCGCCAGGCGAGCGGGTGGGCCTGGTCGGCCCCAGCGGCACCGGCAAGAGCAGCCTGCTGAAACTGGCCGCCGGCCTGCTGGCGCCGGCGTCGGGCCGCGTCGGCAACCGCTTCGCCCGTACCTGCATGGCCTTCCAGGAGCCGCGCCTGCTGCCGTGGCGCAGCGTGCTCGACAACCTGTGCATTCCGCTACGCGCCGCCGGCCATGATCGCGCCAGCGCGCGACGCATCGCCGGCCAATGGCTGCAACGCATGGGCCTGGCCGAACGCGCCGACGCCTGGCCGCGGCAACTGTCCGGCGGCATGGCGCAGCGGGTTGCGCTGGCGCGCGCGTTCGCCACCGCGCCGGACCTGATGCTGCTGGACGAACCTTTCGCGGCGCTCGACCAGGCCCTGCGCCGCGAGCTGGGCGTGCTGTGCGACGCAGAACTGGCGCGCACCGGCGCCGCCCTGTTGTGCGTCAGCCACCATCCGCAGGAACTGGCCGAACGGGTGGACCGCTGCCTGCGGCTGGAACACGGCCGGCTGCTGCCCTGCGCGCTGCCATGTCCCGCCATTCCCGGCGCCAACGCCGACGCCGCCGTCACTCCCCTTTTCCCCCAGCCAGCCGCCCCGCGGCAAGCGAGCACGCCATGAGCCACTACGCCCTTCTCCACATCCTGCACCTGTTCGCCGCCTTCGTTTTCGTCGGCACCGTGTTCTTCGAAGTGCTGATTCTGGAGAACGTGCGCAAGCGCGTGCCGCGCAACGTGATGCACCAGATCGAGGTCGGCATCGGCGCCCGCGCGCGGCAGCTGATGCCGTGGGTGCTGGCGGTGCTGTACGGCAGCGGGCTGGGCATGGCCTGGCGCTACCGCAGCCTGCTCGCGCACCCGCTGCAGGACAGCTTCGCGCTGATGCTGACGCTGAAGATCACCCTCGCGCTGAGCGTGTTCGGCCACTTCCTCTACGCCATGCGCCTGCGCGGCAAGGGCCGGCTGGCCTCCAGCGCATTCAAGCGCATCCACCTGAGCGTGTTCGGCCACATGGTCGGCATCGTCCTGCTGGCCAAGCTGATGTTCCACCTCGCCTGGTGACCCCTTTTCCTCCGTTCCGACAGACTCCGCCATGACCTTCCCCTCCTCCCCGCTTGCCCTGGCCATCACTTCCGCGCTGGCCTTCACGCCTGCTCTCGCCGCGGCCGAAACCGCCACCGCCGATGCCGTCGACCTGGACCGCATCACCGTGCTGGGCCGCCACGACACCACGCCGGTGGCCCCGAGCGTGGCCGATGAACGCGCGCGGCTGCAGCGCGTGCCGGGCGGCACCAACCTGGTCGACCTGCGCAAGGCCGGTCGCCAGGCCACGCTGCGCGATGCGCTGGAACACCAGCCGGGCATCGTCCTGCAGGAGTTCTTCGGCGGCATCGACCAGCCGCGCCTGAACATCCGCGGCTCGGGCATCCAGAGCAATCCGGTCAACCGCGGCGTGTTGCTGCTGCAGGACGGCATCCCGCTCAACGAGGCCGACGGTTCGTTCGTGATCGGCCTGCTGGAGCAGCGCAACGCCGCCTTCATCAGCGCCCGCCGCGGTGCCAACGCGCTCAGCCCCGGTGCCACCACGCTCGGCGGCGAGGTCGATTTCTACAGCCTCAACGGCGCCGACGAACGCGGCCGGCTGCGGCTGGAAGGCGGCAGCGACGGCCGCCTCGGCGGGCAGCTGGCGTGGGGCGGCAGCAACGAGCGCGCCGACTGGTGGCTCGGCAGCAGCCACGACGAATACGACGGCTACCGCCACCATGCCGACGGCAAGCGCGACGCCGTCCACTTCAACAGCGGCTGGCGCGCCGGCGACACCTTCAGCAACCGCACCTGGGTGTCGTGGACCGACCTGTTCTTCCACATCCCCAACGTGGTGCCCAAGGCGCGCATCCACAGCGACCCGCGCGGGGTGATGGGCGACGGCGACACGCCGCAGGACAAGCTCGCCAACGTCTACCAGCGCGATCCGCTGCGCGACACCCGCCAGCGGCGCATCGCCAACGCCTCCGAATGGGGTGCCGACGATTCCCGGCATTCGCTGGGCCTGTGGTGGCAGAGCACCGAGGACCTGTTCAAGAACCCCACCACGCACAACGTCAGTGATTCGGACACCTGGGGCACGCAGTACCAGTGGCGCGGCACGCATGGGGCCTTGGACTACCGTCTTGGCGCGTCGTACACCGCCGGTGACACCGCCCGTGATTTCTACGCCAACAACCCGGCCAACGGCACCCGCCGGCAACGCTTCGGCCATTACGACCTCGACGCCTCCAGCCTCGACGTGGTCGCCGCACTGGGCTGGCAAGCCGGCAGCAACGTGCGCCTGCTGGCCGAAAGCAAGTGGAGCCGGGCCGAACGCAACGCCACCGACCTGGCCAACGGCGGCGGCCTGGACCAGCGCTACACCCACGCCAGCCCGCGCGTCGGCGCGATCTGGCAGCCGCGCGACAGCCTGCGCCTGTTCGCCAACCTCAGCCGCAGCAACGAGGTGCCGACCTGGTGGGAAATCGCCGCCGCCGAGGCCCCGGCCAACAACCCGGCCGCCGCGCAGGCCAGCCTGCTGCGGTTGCGGGTACAGACCGCCGACACCCTCGAACTCGGCGCCGACGGCCGCATCGGTGGCGACGACGGCATGAACTGGTCGCTGGTGGCCTACCGCAGCAAGGTCGACGACGAACTGATGTCGATGGTCGACGACACCGGCAACCGCACCGGCACCTACAACTACACCGCCGGCACTACCCATCAAGGTGTGGAAGCGGGGCTGGACGGCCGCCTGCCATTGGCCGGCAACGGCACGCTGGACTACCGGCTGGCCTGGACCTGGAGCGACTTCAGCTTCGACGGCGGCCAGTTCGCCGGCAACCGCATCGCCGGCGTGCCCGAACACATGCTCAGCGCCGAACTGCTGTGGAGCGCCGGCGGCTGGCGCATCGGTCCCAACGTGCGCTGGCTGCCGCGCGACACCCCGACCGACCACGCCAACACCCGCGACATCTACCAGGACGGCTATGCGCTGCTCGGCTTCCGCGCCGACTACACCGCCGCCGACGGCCGCTGGTCGGTGTTCGTGCACGCCGACAACCTCACCGACCGCCGCTACGCCAGCAGCTACGTGATCCGCAATCAGGGCACGCTGGCGCAGCCGGGGTTCCTGCAGGGCGTGGGCCGCAACGGCACGGTCGGCTTCACCTGGCGGTTCTGAGTGGCCATGCACGCAGTCCAGCCACCGGCGGTCCCGTGCTGCAGCGAGGAGGAGGTCGTCCTCCTCGTGCACGGCTTCTATGCGCGTGTACGCCGCGATCCGCTACTCGGGCCGGTGTTCGACCGGCACGTGCACGACTGGGACGCGCACCTGGCCCACCTCGTGGACTTCTGGTCGGCGATGCTGCGCGGCACCCGCCGCTTCAGCGGCGCGCCGATGCCGCGGCACATGGCGCTGCCGGGGCTGAACCCGGCGCTGTTCGAACGCTGGCTGCAGCTGTTCGCGCGGACCACCGCCGGATCGGGCAACCCGGCGATGCAGGCCGAAGCCGATGCCCGCGCGACGCTGATCGCCCGGCGCTTCTGGCAGCGCTACCAGGTCGAGGGGCACGATGTACTCGCCGGCACCCACCGCAATTCCGAACACCACGGAGAACACCCATGAAAACCCGCCTGTCCCTGTTGCTTGCCGCCCTGGCCGCAACCACGCTTGTGCCTGCCGCCGCGCATGAGCCGCCGGCCACCTCGGCACCGGCCCCGCGTCTGGCCGACCTCGCACCACCGGCTGATGGCGCCAGCGAACGCAAGGTCACGCCCATCGGCCAGTACGGCGCCACCCGGGTGATGCAGTTGCAGCTCAAGGCCGGCACCACGATGCCCGCGCATGCGGCGCCGGAGCGGGTGCTGGTGGTGGTGCTGGCCGGCCGCGGCAGCTTCGGCTTCGGCACCGAACAGGTGCCGCTGCACGGGCGCCAAGTGCTGCACATGGCCCCAGGCGAGGAACATTCGGTCAATGCCGAAACCGACCTCGACCTGCTGCTGGTGCGCATCGACGAGGCAACATCGGACTGAGGTCCGTCCCGGTCACGCCTGTGGCCGCGCCTCCACCTTCGGCTCGCTCATCTCGCGCCCGGCCTGTGCATGGCCGGCCATCTCCGCGCCGGCGTCCGGCGCCAGCCGGCGCATCTCCAGCACCGACAGCGCCGAGATCACGCCGACGCCGAGGAAGGCGAAGGTGAAGTTGATCGGATCGCCATCGGGGCGGCCGCTGAGCGCGGTGGACAGGCTCAGCGCATAGCCGCCCAGGGTCACGCCCAGCGCCAACGCCACCTGCTGGGCCATCGCGGTCAGGCTGCTGGCCTGGCTCATCGAGGCCTGGTCGATGTCGGCGTAGGCGATCGCGTTGATGCTGGTGAACTGCAGCGAACGCAGGCAACCGCTGGCCAGCAGCACGCCGACCATCAGCCAGTACGGCGTATCGGCGCGGAACAGCCCGAACAGGCACATTGCCAGCGCCGCCACCAGCCCGTTCCAGACCAGCACCGGGCGGAAGCCGGTGACGTGCAGGATGCGCGGTGCCAGCGTCTTCATCAGCATCGCCCCGGCGGTGGAGGTGAACGTGATCAACCCCGAGTGCAGCGGGTTGAAGCCGAAGCCCAGCTGCAGCATCAGCGGCAGCAGGAACGGCGTGGCGCCGATGCCGACCCGGAACAGCGAGCCGCCCAGCACCCCGGCGCGGTAGGTGGGGATGCGGAACAGGTCCAGCCGCAGCAGCGGGTGCGGGTGCTGGCGTGCGTGCTGCAGGTACAGCGCCAGCAGCAGCACGCCGACGATCACGCAACCGCCGACCACCGGCGCCGGCCCGTGCCCGAGCGCCGACAACCCGAACATCGCCAGCGCCAAGCCGCCGGCCGACAGCAGGAAGCCGCGTGAATCCAGTGGCCCCACCACCTGCCGCAGTTCCGGCACGTGCCGCCATGCCAGCCACATGCCCAACGCGCCCATCGGCAGGTTGATCAGGAAGATGAAACGCCAGTGCGCATAGGTGGTGATCGCCCCGCCCAGCACCGGCCCCAGCATCGGCCCGAGCATCGCCGGAATGGTCAGCCAGCTCAGCGCGCGCACCAGCTCGGCCTTGTCGATGGTGCGCAACAGCACCAGCCGCCCCACCGGCACCATCATCGCCCCACCTATGCCCTGCACGAAGCGCCCGGCCACCAACTGCCCCAATCCGTTGCTGGCCGCACAGCCCAGCGAACCGAGCAGGAACACCGCGATGGCGGCAACGAAAATGCGCCGCGCCCCGAACCGGTCCGCCACCCAGCCGCTGACCGGAATGAACACCGCCAGCGCCAGCATGTAGGTGGTCAAGGCCAACTTCAGCGCGACCGGCTCGGTGCCCAGGTCGACGGCGATCTGCGGCAGCGAGGTGGAGATCGCCGTGGAATCCATGTTCTCGATGAACAGGGCGGTGGCGACGATCAGCGGGAGCAGGCGTTGGGGTTTCACGAAGGAGGTGGCTGCGCGGAGGCACCGGCATCCTCGCCACCATCGCCTGAACACGGTGTCGTGGTGCCCAGCGCGCGCTCCAGCACCCTGTAGTACGGCAGCAGCGCCAACGCCCGCGCCACCACGAACAGCACGAACGCCGCCCACAGCCCGTGGTTGCCCCACGCCGCCGTCGCCGGCCACGCGCACAGCGCGAACACCGCCAGCGACGCCACCCCGGCATTGCGCATCTCCCGCGTGCGGGTGGCGCCGATAAACACCCCGTCGAGCTGGAACGCGGCCACCGACAACAGCACGTACAGCGCCACCCACGGCAGGTGCGCGCGGGCCAGCGCCACCACCTCCTGCAACGAGGTCAGCAGGCCCAGCAGCACGCCGCCGCCCAGCCACAGCCCGGCCGCCAGCAGCATCGCCGTGGCCAGCGCCAATTCGCTCGACAACCGCACCGCACGACGGAACCTTGCCCGGTCGCACGCGCCCACCGCCGCACCGACCAGCGCCTCGGCGACGAAGGCGAAGCCATCGAGGAAGAAGGCGCTGAACGACACCAGTTGCAGCAGCAGGTGGTTGGCCGCCAGCGTCGCATCGCCCAGCGCCGTGCCCTGCCGCGCGAACAGGCCGAAGCCGGCCAGCAGGCACAGCGTGCGCAGCATGATGTCGCCATTGGCCGCCAGCGTGCGACGCAACCGCACGCGGTTGCCAATGCGCGCCCACGGCAGGAACGGCTCGGCATCGCGGTGGCGGCCACGCAGCACCCGCCACACCGCCACCGCGGCAACCACGCAGGTGCTCCATTCGGCAATCGCCGTGCCCAGGCCGATGCCGTGCGCACCCTGCCCGAGCACACCGGCGAAGTACACGTCCAGCCCTGCATTGAGCCCGTTGAGCAGCAACTGCACCGCCAGCAGCGTGCGGCTGCGGCCCAGCCCGATCAGCATCCCGCACAGCGCATACAGCGCCAGTGCCGCCGGCGCGCCCCACACCCGCGCGCGGAAATAATCCGAGCCGGTCGCCGCCACCGCGTCGCCGGCATCCATCAATGTGAAGTAGCCGGCCGCCAGCGGCCATTGCAGCAGCCACACCGCCACGCCCAGCGCCACCCCCATCAGCAATGGCCGCAGCAACGCCGCGCGCACCTCCGCCTCGTCCCCGGCGCCGGCCGCCTGCGCCACGAAGCCGGTGGTGGCCATGCGCAGGAACCCGAAGCTCCAGTAGACAAAGTTGAACAGCAACGCCCCCAGCGCCAGCGCACCCAGGTCCGCCGTGCTGCCGAAGTGGCCGATCACCGCCGTGTCCACCAGCCCCAGCAGCGGCACCGAGGCATTGGCGAGGATGATCGGCCAGGCCCTGTGGGCGATGGTGGCGCGGGTGAGGGGCGGCGATGCAACGGCGTCAGTCATCGGCGCATGATGCCGGAGGTGGTCGGTGGTCTGCTCTCTGATGCCCGAGCCTCGCTCATGCATGCCCCACAAAGATGACTCCGACTGGACATAATGACCTGGACATCGGGGGACGCATGGCCAACCACCCAGGAGCGAAGACCTCGTCACCGACCACCGCGAAATACTGGCGCGTGGCCGATGCCATCGAGGAGCTGGGCAGTGCCACACTGGCCGAAGTCGAGGCTTGGGACAGGGCACATCATCCCGACGATCCACTGGGCAACGCCCGCGCCGATCTGGAACACCTGACCGTCAACGCACCCAGTCGCGTGCATTACAACCATGCTCGCAGTAACTGGCGCAGCGACAGTGGGCATCCGCGCGACGTGCTGTTCAAACTGAGCGACTCCGGCCCACCCCGACGTACTAGCTACGTATTGTTTAACCCGGCAGCCCACGGCCACGTGGACCTGCAAAAAGGCAACGACGGGAAGTGGCGTTGGCACCGTCATTGCTCACCAGCGACTACGCGATCTTGCAGGGTAAATCCCTGTCCTTGCCCACCTCACCCGCCCACCGCCCCAATCCGGCCCATCTGGCCGAGCATGCGGCACGGTGCATGGCCCGCCACTCGGAGTCCTGAATCCATGCGGTTGTTCGATCTGCTCAAGGTGTGGGAACCCACATTCGCCCCCTCAAAGGCCAAGGTCCATCTGGCTCGCTACAACGGCCGGCATCGGCCACTGGACGTATTTCTGGAAGGCGATTTCGACCAGTGGCAGCGCTGGCAAACCAGACGCAACTTCCAGCGCGAGTTCGTCGTGTCCCTGGTCAACATGGGCACTCCCACACATTGGCTCTACGCCGGCCTGTTCCGGTCCTTGGGGCATGTGGAAGAAGCCGCCCCGAAACCACACTATTTCTACGATCTGGAGCGAGTCGGCTCGTGCGAGGAATGGGCTGGGCGCCTCCATCTGCAAAGCCTTTACACGGAACGGCATTCCTACCCCCGTGGCGAAACACTGGCCGAAGACCTGACGGTATCCCAACTTCTACCAGAACGGCTGTCCATTGCGGATTTCCCCGGTTTCAAGGCAGTAAACCTGACCAAGGCCCAGTTGGACATCGTGGTGCGCAATCACTCCACCGCGTGGCGGTCAGCCCTGTCATCGGTAAAAGGAATCTACGTCATCACCGACACGGCCACGGGCCGGCTCTACGTGGGCAAGGCATCCGGCTCCGACGGCATATGGGGACGCTGGTGCGCATATGCCGCCAATGGCCACGGCGGCAACGTCGCCCTGCAGCAGGAGTTCGGCATCGAGGCCAGCGAGGAACGCCGGCATGCCTTGCGCTTCGCTGTCCTGGAAATTGCCGACCTCTCTGCCACCGAGGCCGACATTTGCGAGCGGGAAAACCATTGGAAGTCCGTACTGCTTTCACGCGACCACGGCTTCAACCGAAACTGAAAGCCCCTGCCACCCCGGGACTTGCCCCGTTCCAGTACCCGGCAGACAAGACTTTCCCGCCACTCCCTCCTTCCCATCGAACAGCGCCGATGCTCACCGATACCGGCCGGAATACCTTCCTTCCGGTTAGTCGCCCCATCGCCCTGCACCTACAATGGCCTGCTCGCAGGCGACCTGCCCCAACTCCCTGACGGATGCGCGCGTGACCCAGAAACAGCCCGAACACACCCCGCTGATGAAGCAATTCTTCGCAGCCAAGGCCGACTACCCGGACCTGCTGCTGTTCTTCCGCATGGGCGATTTCTACGAGCTGTTCTACGACGACGCGCGCAAGGCCGCGCGGCTGCTCGACATCACCCTGACCCAGCGCGGCAGTTCCGGTGGCGCGCCGATCCCGATGGCCGGGGTGCCGGTACACGCTTACGAAGGCTATCTGGCGCGGCTGGTGGCGCTGGGCGAGTCGGTCGCCATCTGCGAGCAGATCGGCGACCCGGCGCTGGCCAAGGGGCTGGTCGAACGCAAGGTGGTGCGCATCGTCACCCCCGGCACCGTCACCGACGAGGCGCTGCTGGACGAACGCCGCGACACCCTGCTGATGGCGGTGTCGCGCAGCAAGCAGGGTTACGGCTTGGCATGGGCCGATCTGGCCGGCGGGCGCTTTCTGGTCAACGAGGTGGAAACCGACGACGCGCTGGAAGCCGAGCTTGCACGCCTCGAACCAGCCGAGCTGCTGGTGCCCGACGAGGAGGGCTGGCCGGAGTTCCTGCGCCAGCGCAGTGGCGTGCGCCGCCGTGCGCCGTGGCTGTTCGACGCCGACAGCGGCCGCCGCCAGTTGCTGTCCTTCTTCAAGCTGCACGATCTGTCCGGCTTCGGCATCGACGACAAGCCGCGCGCCACCGCGGCGGCCGGCGCCTTGCTCGGCTATGTCGAGGAAACCCAGAAGCAGCGCCTGCCGCACCTGACCGCGATCGCGCTGGAAACCGCCGGCGAGGCGATCGCGATGAACGCCGCCACCCGCCGCCATCTGGAACTTGACACGCGCATCGATGGCGACACCCGCAACACCCTGCTGGGCGTGCTCGACAGCACGGTCACGCCGATGGGCGGGCGTTTGCTGCGGCGCTGGCTGCACCGCCCGCTGCGGCTGCGCGAGGTGCTGCAACAACGCCACCACGCAGTGGCGACCTTGATCGACCGCGGCACCGATGCCGACCTGCGCGAAAGTTTCCGCGCGCTCGGCGACATCGAGCGCATCCTCACCCGCATGGCGCTGCGCTCGGCGCGACCACGCGATTTCTCGACCCTGCGCGACGGCCTGGGCATGCTGCCGGCCATCGCCGCGCAGCTGGAAGCGCTGGATTCGCCACGCCTGCAACAACTGCGCGCCGAACTCGGCTCGCACGACGAAAGCGCGCAGCTGCTGGCCAATGCCATCGCCGAGCAGCCGCCGCTCAAGCTGTCCGACGGCGGCGTGATCGCCGAGGGTTTCGACGCCGAGCTGGACGAACTGCGCCGGCTCTCGACCCACGCCGACCAGTTCCTGATCGACCTCGAGGCGCGCGAGCGCGAGAGCAGCGGCATCCCGACGCTGAAGGTCGGCTACAACCGCGTGCACGGCTACTACATCGAGATCAGCAAGGGCCAGTCGGACAAGGCGCCGGTGCACTACACCCGCCGCCAGACCCTGACCAACGCCGAGCGCTACATCACCGAGGAGCTGAAGAGCTTCGAGGACAAGGTGCTGTCCGCACGCGAGCGTTCGCTGTCGCGCGAGAAGCTGCTGTACGAGGGCCTGCTCGACAGTATCGGCCGGCATCTGGAGCCGCTCAAGCGCTGCGCCGCCGCGCTGAGCGAACTGGACGTGCTGGCCTGCTTCGCCGAGCGCGCGCAGGCGCTGGACTGGTCGCGGCCGGAGCTGGAAACCGCGCCATGCCTGAAGATCGAGCGCGGCCGCCACCCGGTGGTGGAAGCGGTGCGCGAGCAGCCGTTCGAGCCGAACGACCTGGACCTGCACCCGCAGCGGCGCATGCTGGTCATCACCGGCCCGAACATGGGCGGCAAGTCCACTTACATGCGGCAGAACGCGCTGATCGTGCTGCTGGCCCACATCGGCAGCTTCGTGCCGGCCAGCCGCGCGGTGATCGGCCCGATCGACCGCATCCTGACCCGCATCGGCGCCGGTGACGACCTCGCCAAGGGCCAGTCGACCTTCATGGTCGAAATGGCCGAGACCAGCTACATCCTGCACCACGCCACCGCGCAGTCGCTGGTGCTGATGGACGAGATCGGCCGCGGCACCTCCACCTACGACGGGCTGGCGCTGGCCGATGCGGTGGCGCGCCACCTGGCGCACGTCAACCGCTGCTACACGCTGTTCGCCACCCACTATTTCGAGCTGACCGCGCTGGCCGACGAAAGCGTCGAAGGCGGCGCCAGCGGCATTGCCAATGTGCATCTGGATGCCGTCGAGCATGGCGAGACGCTGGTGTTCATGCACGCGGTGAAGGACGGCCCGGCCAACCGCAGCTTCGGCCTGCAGGTGGCCGCGCTGGCCGGCCTGCCCAGGGCCACCGTGGCGCAGGCGCGGCGGCGGCTGGCGGAGCTGGAGCAGCGCGGCGGCGAGAGCCAGAGCGCGGCGGTGGCGCCGCAGGCGCTGGACGCGCCGGAAATCGCCGCGAAAATGCGCTGCAGTTCGGGCACCCGGCCGGCCCGGTACGCACGGTGCCGCAGGCGCTGGACGCGCCGCAGCAGTTCGGCCTGTTCGCCACGCCGTCATCGGCGGCGCTGGATGCCTTGCAGGCCATCGACCCGGACGAACTGACGCCGAAGCAGGCGCTGGAAGCGCTGTACCGGATGAAGTCGCTGTTGTAACCGCGAACCGCCGGCCTGTTGTCCGCTGCCCCGTTGTAGGAGCGACGTCAATCGCGACGGGGCTTTCATGCAGATCCATCTACAAAAGCCTGCACATTCCTGTGCAGGGATTTGAATGGGAAAGCCCCATCGCGACTGACGTCGCTCCTACAACAGCCGGCATACAGCCCGCATACAACCGCCGGCATAGCCGGCGGTGGTTCCCGCAAGCATGCAGGCGGCCACCGGCCGCCTGCGCTACTGCATCATGGCAACGGCACTGCCCCGCCTTACCCCGCCGGCGGATACTTCGCCGCCAGCGCATTGTCGCGCGCGTTGGCCGCCGCCGCGGCCGGGCGACCGGCGTGGTGCGCGACGAACGCCTCGAATACCGGATTTTTCTCGATCGCGCCGGTCATCATGAAATATGCCAGCGACGCGGCCACGTACAGGTCCACCGCAGTGAAACCGTTGCCGGCAAGGTGCCTGCGGTCGCGCAGGGCCTGCTCCAGCGTGCGCAGCACGTCGCCGTCGCCGCCGTAGCCCGCGCCCACCGCCGGCGCCAACGCGCCGGTGCTCTTGGCGGTCAGCCATGCCTCGAACGGGCCGGCGAAGAAGAACAGCCAGCGGTAGAACGCGCCGCGCTCCGGTGAACCCGGCGGCGGCACCAAGCCCTTCTCCGGCACCAGCTCGGCCAGGTAGGCGCAGATGGCGGCGTTCTCGGTCACCACCACTTCACCGTGGCGCAGTGCCGGCACTTTGCCCATCGGATTGACCGCCAGATAGCCGGGCGACTTCATCGTGGTGCCGAATTCCATCACCACTTCCTCGTAGGGCAGCCCGGTTTCCTCCAGCATCCAGCGCGCCAGCCGGCCGCGCGAGAGGGGGTGGGTGTAGAAGGTCAGTGTGGCGGTCATGGCGGGTACCCGTGCGGCGTGTCGGAAGGAGCCGGCAGTATGCGGCGGGCTGCTGACAGCGGCTGTCAGCAATCAACCGCCGTGGCCTTGCAGATGCTGCTCGCGCCAGCGCTTGAGCAGGTGGTGGCGCTGTTCCGGGTAGCGGGTGCCGGTGTCCTCCAGCGCCAGCACCCGGTCGGCGCGGAAGTGGCGGAAATCCTCGCGCAGCCGGCACCACGCCGCCAGCACCCGCACCTCGGCGAGGAAAGCCATCGCGAACGGCCAGATCACGCGCTCGGTGATGCGCCCCTCGGCATCGGCGTACTGCATGTGCACCACGTTGCCGGTGCGGATCGCGCGGCGCAGCACCGGCAACCACGGCTCCGGCTGGCTGGCGTTCCAGTCGGCGAACAGGCCGCTGGTCTCGACCTGCAACCGCAATGCCTCGGGCAGGATGCCGACGATGCGGTCCATCGCCCGGTCGGCTGCCGCGGCCAGCTCCGGGTCGGCATGCCGCGACACCCAGCGCGTGCCCAGCACCATCGCCTCCAGCTCCTCGTCCGAGAACATCATCGGTGGCAGCAGGAAGCCGGCGCGCAGCTGGTAGCCGACGCCGGGGTCGCCGACGATGTCCGCGCCCTGCCCGCGCAGCGCCTCGATGTCGCGGTACAGGGTGCGCAGGCTCACACCCAGCTGCTCGGCCAGCTGCGCACCGCGCACCGCGCTGCGGCGCCGGCGCAGTTCGTCCAGCAGGTGCAGCAGGCGGGTGGCGCGCTGGGTCATTGCAGGCCGGCTTCGGGCGCGAGGGTGTGGACCACCTTGCCCTCGGCGTCGAGGAACTCGATGGCGCCATAGCCCCCGTCGGTGACGGTCAGGCGCAGGCGGGTGCGGTCGGCCTTGTCGTTCAGGGCGATGGACGGGGTGCCGTCGGCCGCCACCAGCATGCGGATGCGGGTCGGCGCCTGCACGCCGGGGACCAGCCGGTTGTCCAGCTTCGGCTCGCGCAGCAGCGGCGGCGCCTGGTTGATCGAAAAGCTCACCTCGCCATCGGGCGACACCCGCCAGCCGATGGCGTCCAGCGCCGGGTGGTCCAGCGCCAGCACCGCCGCGCCGCCGGGCACGTCGGCGGTGCCGAAGCCACCGCGCTCGCTGCCGTTCTCGTCGTACAGCACCATGCCGGCGACGTCGAACGCGCGCCGGTACTGGATGCCGTCGATGATCGGCGCCGGGGTGCGGCCGGACAGGGTCATGCGGATCACGCCGTTTTCGTCGACGATGTCGATGCGGCGCGCGGTGATGCGCTCCTGCTCCGGCGCGGCCACGCGTGTTTCCGGCGTACGCGATTCGATGATGCGCTCCAGCGTTTCCAGCGAGGGCCGGGCCGGTTCGGTGGCCAGTGCGGAGGAAGCCACGCACAACGAGGCGAACGCGAACGGGAGGGCGGCGGGATGCTTCATGGACACGTCCTTGGGCTTTGCGGGTCGAATTCCCGATCGTACCGGCTGCGCGGCCATGCCGCGTCCGAACCCGGTCGCATATCGCGGCCGGGCACACCGGCGGCGCAGCTTGATCCGGATCATTGCCGCTCCCTGCCCGCGCTGCTGTCATGGCTGCACTCCCCGCCAGTTGCTGGAGGCAGCCGATCACCATCGCCGCGACTGGCGGAAGGGGCCCGCGCCCTCACCCACGACGCTCGACTCGGCGTTCGACACCGCCCGGTTCAAGAACGGGTTCGCCCCGATCCAGCCGAGCAGGAGTCCGGGGCAGCCGGTACCGCCAGCGCGCCGCGTCCGACCGTGAAGCGGCCGCGCAGACACTCGCGGCAACCATGAAGATTCCGCATGGGAATGCACTCCCTCGATAGATAAACCCTATCAATTGAAATGGATCATTCGATTACCTTTTTTACCCGGTGATGGCTACAGTCCTCCGGGTACCACCACGCAGCACCTACCTTCATCCCAGCCAGTCCGTCCCGCCAGGAGCACGCCATGAACAACAACGACAGCGGCAAGAAGTGCCCCGTCACTCACCTGACCACCGACTTCGGTGCGCCGGTGCCTGACAACCAGAACAGCCTCACCGCCGGCCCGCGCGGCCCCTTGCTGGCGCAGGACGTGTGGCTGCACGAGAAGCTCGGCAACTTCGTGCGCGAGGTGATCCCGGAACGCCGCATGCACGCCAAGGGCTCCGGCGCCTTCGGCACCTTCACCGTCACCAACGACATCACGAAGTACACCCGCGCGGCGATCTTCTCCCAGGTCGGCAAGAAGACCGAGATGTTCGCCCGCTTCACCACCGTGGCCGGCGAGCGCGGTGCGGCCGACGCCGAGCGCGACATCCGCGGCTTCGCGCTGAAGTTCTACACCGAGGAAGGCAACTGGGACATGGTGGGCAACAACACCCCCGTGTTCTTCATCCGCGACCCGCGCAAGTTCCCCGACCTCAACAAGGTCGTGAAGCGCGACCCGCGCACCAACCTGCGCTCGGCCACCTACAACTGGGACTGGTGGACCCTGCTGCCCGAAGCATTGCACCAGGTCACCATCGTGATGAGCGACCGCGGCATCCCGGCCAGCTACCGGCACATGCACGGCTTCGGTTCGCACACCTACAGCTTCTGGAACAACCAGGGCGAACGCTTCTGGGTGAAGTTCCACTTCCGCACCCAGCAGGGCATCAAGAACCTGAGCGATGCCGAGGCCGCCGAGGCCATCGGCAACGACCGCGAGACCCACCAGCGCGACCTCTACGAGGCGATCGAGCGCGGCGAGTTCCCGAAGTGGAAGATGTACGTGCAGATCATGCCGGAGGCCGATGCGGAGAAAGTGCCTTACCACCCGTTCGACCTGACCAAGATCTGGCCGAAGGGCGACTACCCGCTGATCGAGGTCGGCGAGTTCGAGCTCAACCGCAACCCGGAGAACTTCTTCGCCGACGTCGAGCAGAGCGCGTTCGCGCCGTCGAACCTGGTGCCGGGCATCGGCGTGTCGCCTGACAAGATGCTGCAGGCGCGCCTGTTCAACTACGCCGATGCGCAGCGCTACCGCCTGGGCACCAACTACCAGCAGATCCCGGTCAACAAGGCGCGCTGCCCGGTGCACAGCAACCACCGCGACGGCATCGGCCGCGTCGACGGCAACTACGGCGGCATCCCCCACTACGAGCCCAACAGCTTCAACCAGTGGCAGGAGCAGCCCCAGTACCGCGAGCCGCCGCTGAAGATCAGCGGTGACGCCGACTGGTGGAACTACCGCGAGAACGACGACAACTACTTCAAGCAGCCGGGCGATCTGTTCCGCCTGATGACCCCGGAAAAGCAGCAGCTGCTGTTCGACAACACCGCCCGGGCCATGGGCGATGCGCCGGACTTCATCAAGCGCCGCCACGTGGAGAACTGCAGCAAGGCCGACCCGGCCTACGGTGCCGGCGTCGAGGCCGCGCTGCGCAAGCTCGGCGCATTTGCCGGCGAAGAATCGCCCAACAGCCTCGCCTGAGGCACGCCGCCTTCCCCGCCCCCGCGGGGAAGGCGCAAGCGGTGGCGCCCGGCGCACCGGGCCCCGCCCTGCCACGCAGGACATGACTGCAACAGCCACCACGGCGCTACCATGCCGGTGTTCACCCACCGCAAGGACCACGCCACGATGAGCCTGACCGACGACCTCCTTTCCCAGCTCCAGGGCGCACCGCTGCAACAGGTGTCGCAGCAACTCGGCCTCGACAGCCAGCAGGCCTCCGGCGCCATCGGCGCGGCGCTGCCGCTGCTGATGGGCGCACTGGGCAACAACGCGGCCAAGCCGCAGGGTGCCGAAGCCCTGTTCGGCGCATTGCAGAACAACCACAGCGGCCTGGACATCGGCAGCGTACTGGGCGCGGTGCTGGGCGGCGGCAACAGCCCGGCCGCCAACGGCGCCGGCATCCTCGGCCATATCTTCGGCGGCAACCAGGGCCGCGCCGAAGCCGGTCTGGCGCAGGCCACCGGTCTGAGCAGCGATCGCGCCGGCCAGTTGATGAAAATCCTTGCCCCGATCGTGATGGCCTACCTCGCCCAGCGCATGGGCAACGGCGGCCAGCAGGCCAGCGCCGGCGGCCTCAGCCAGATCCTCGGCCAGGAAAAGCAGCGCGTGTCGCAGGCCGGCGGCATCGGCGGCGGCCTGCTCGGCAGCGTGCTCGATCAGGATGGCGACGGCCAGCTCGGCGTGTCCGACCTGATCAAGCTCGGCAGCGGCCTGCTGGGCAGCGGCAAGCGCTGAATCCGGCGCACTCCGAACGACGAAACGCCACCGCAAGGTGGCGTTTTTCATTCCCCGCCCAACCCACACCTGCCAAGGATGCGTGCCTCCTCGCAGATGTCGGGCTTTCCCGGCATGGGCCTTCCCGGAAAAGCTCCATGCGGGGCGAGCCCCGCATCTACGAGCGTCTCTTCACCTTGGGTCTGATGCACCCCTACAGCGCATCAAGATCACCCAGTGCGCGAATCAGGCGCCGCGCGCGCTTGTCGGGCTTGTGCTCCGGCGGCAGGTAGCCGTCGCGTGCGGCGGCGCGTTGCCGGCGCCGTTCCTCGCGCACCAGCCTCGATGCGGCGGTTTCCTCGTACAGCGCCTGCGCCACCGGCGCCGGGCCGCGGCTGTCGCTCAGGCCGCGCACCCCGATCTCGAAAACCTCGTCGCCGCGCTGCACGCGCAGCGCGTCGCCCACCCGGACACTGCGCGAGGCCTTGGGCCGCTGCCCGCCGACCTCGACCTTGCCGGTCTCCACCGCCTGTTTGGCCAGGCTGCGGGTCCTGAAGAAGCGCGCCGCCCACAGCCACACGTCCAGGCGGACGCCGGTTGCCAGCGCGTTTTCCGCTTCAGTCATGCTTTTTCTTGAAGTCCACTTCCATCGCGTCCTTGCGCGGCTGGCCGATGGTCCAGTTGAGGCTGTCGTCGGGGTTGCAGCGCTTGTCGCGCAGCGAACGTGCGCCACTGGCGCGCTCGGCATCGAGCCGGTCGTTGCCGACCAGGCAGTCGGCGCGATCGGCCGGGCGCACGTCGGCGTCCATCAGCCGGTCGGAACTGGCGCAGGCCGACAGCCCCAGCATCACCATCGCAGCACAAACGTGTTTCAGCATCGTCCTCTCCTTGCACCGGCGGAATCCGGTCAACGCCGCATCGTAGCGCCCGCCGCAACCGCCGTCACACCGGCAATGCTAGTGTCCGCATTCATCCATCGACCGCCGCCCATGACGCCTGCCGCTTCGTCCCGTTCGCTGACCGAAGGCCCGATCGGCCGCAGCCTGCTGCTGTTCGCCCTGCCCATCCTCGCCGGCAACATCGCCCAATCACTGAACGGTTCGGTCAACGCGATCTGGGTCGGCAAGTTCCTCGGCGAAGCGGCGCTGGCCGCCACGGCCAACGCCAACAACATCATGTTCTTCCTGATCGGCTCGGTGTTCGGCATCGGCATGGCCGCCACCATCCTGATCGGCCAGGCCATCGGCGCACGCGACCTGCCGCAGGCGCGGCGGGTGATGGGCACCAGCGCCACCTTCTTCATCGGCCTGTCGGTGGTGATCGCGGTGCTGGGCTGGTTCCTGTCGCACCGGCTGCTGCTGGCGATGGGCACGCCGGCCGAGTCCCTGACGATGGCCGACGCCTACCTGCGGGTGATCTTCCTGGCGATGCCGCTGCTGTACGCCTTCGCCTTCCTCACCGCGGCGCTGCGCGGCGCCGGCGACTCGCGCACGCCGTTCCGCTTCCTGCTGCTGTCGGTGCTGCTGGACATCGGCATCAACCCGCTGCTGATCTTCGGCCTCGGCCCGTTCCCGGAACTGGGCGTGGCCGGTGCGGCGTGGGCCACGTTCTGCGCGCAGGCGCTGTCGCTGGCGGCAATGCTGCTGTACCTGCGCAACAAGCGGCACATGCTGTGGCTGGGGCGCAAGGACGCGGCGCTGCTGAAGATCGATGCGGCCATCCTCAAGGCGCTGGTGGTCAAGGGCGTGCCGATGGGCCTGCAGATGGTGCTGATCTCGCTGGCGATGATCATGATGATCAGCATGGTCAACGGCTACGGGGTGGACACCGCCTCGGCCTACGGCGCGGCGCTGCAGCTGTGGACCTACGTGCAGATGCCGGCGATGGCGATCGGCGCGGCGTGCTCGTCGATGGCGGCACAGAACGTGGGCGCCGGGCTGTGGCCGCGGGTGGACGCCACCGCGCGCATCGGCGTGCTGTTCAACTTCCTGCTGACCGGCGCGCTGATCGCGCCGATCATCCTGTTCGACCGCAGCACGCTGGCGCTGTTCCTGCCGGCGGCCAGCCCGGCGCTGGAGATCGGCCGCCACCTCAACCACATCGCGGTGTGGTCGTTCCTGTTCTTCGGGGTGAATTTCGTGGTCGCCGGCGTGGTGCGCTCCACCGGCGCGGTGCTGGCGCCGCTGCTGGTGCTGGCAGTGGCGATGTGGGGCATCCGCGTGCCGTTCGCGCTGTGGATGCAGCCGCTGATGGGCGCCGACGCGATCTGGTGGAGCTTCCCGGTCAGCGCGTTCTGCTCGATGTTGCTGATCATGGCCTATTACCGCTGGGGCAACTGGCGCAAGGCCAGGATGATGGCCGCGCCAAGCCACGCCGGGGAACTGGCGACGCCGGCCGAGGTACCGGCCTTGCCGCCGTCGCCGGTGGCCGACCCGGATGCCGGTACCTGACGAAACGCACAACCCGTGTAGGAGCGACGCGAGTCGCGACCGGGCTTCATCGGTAAAACCCGGTCGCGACTCGCGTCGCTCCTGCAGGTGGTCTGTTCGTGCCTCAGTAACGGCCGTCGAAGGCGAAGATCGGCTTGCGGTTGCGCCATGCGCCGCCGGTGAAGTCCGGGAACTCCAGGGTCTGGAAGCCATTGGCGATGGACTGCTCGGACAACGGCGTGATCGCGCTCCAGGCCACCGCGTCGAAGATGTCGATCGGCATCGGCGCCCTCGCCTTCAACGCCTCGACGAAGGCGTGGATGACGAACCAGTCCATGCCGCCGTGGCCGGCGCCGGCGGCGGTGTCGGCATGCTGCTTCCACAGCGGGTGCTCGTATTGATCCTGGTAGCGCGTGAAGTCCTCCCACTGGTGCGGCGGGCTGCGGCCCTCGATGTGGATGCCGTTGTTCACGTCCATCCACAGGCCCTTGCTGCCCTGCACGCGGAAGCCCAGCGAATACGGCCGCGGCAGCGAGGTGTCGTGCTGCAGCAGGATCGTCTCGCCATTGGCACAGGCCAGCGTGGTGGTGACGATGTCGCCGAGCTTGAACTGCACCTGCGTACTCGGGTGGGTGGTGCCGCCGCTCTTTTCCACGGTGTAGTCGTGCAAACCGCGCGCCTTGCTGGCGAAGGCATTGATGTGGGTGAAGCGGTTGCCGCGGTTGATGCCCGTGTACATCGCGCACGGGCCGATGCCGTGGCTGGGGTACAGCTCGCCGTTGCGGCGCACTGAATGCTCGGTGCGCCAGCGCGCTTCCGACCAGCCCTTCGGCCCGAACTCGACGCCGCTGCCGTAGGGGTGCTCCGGGTTGCCGTCGTTGAACTTCACCCCGCGCAGGTCGTGCTGGTAGCCGCCCTGCAGGTGCACCAGCTCGCCGAACACCCCTTCGCGCACCATCTGCAAGGCCGCCATCACGTCGCGGCGATAGCACACGTTCTCCAGCAGCATGTACGGTGTGCCGGTGGACAGCTGGGTGTTGAGTACGTCCCAGTGGTCCTGCAGGGTGATGCCGGCTACCACCTCGCAGCCCACCGCGACGCCGGCCTGCATCGCCGCGATCGCCATCGGCGCGTGCCATTCCCACGGCGTGGCAATGACCACGCCATCCAGCCCGCGTTGCGCCAGCAGGCGCTTCCATGCATTCACGTCGTGGTCGCCGCCGTAAGTCTTGGGCGCCGCCTTGCCGGCCCTGGCCACCTGCTCCACCGCGCGGCCGAGCATGATCGGCTCGATGTCGCACAGTGCGACCATATCCACGTCGTCGCGGCGCAGCAGTTCCTTGAGCAGTACCTGCCCGCGCATGCCGGTGCCGATCATGCCCAGCCGCAACGTGCGGTTGCGTGCCCAGGCCGGCGTGTCCGGCAGCAGGCTGGTGGCGGCCAGGGCTGCACCGGCCATGATGAATTCCCTGCGTTTCATTGCTTTTCCTCTTTCGTGGGCCGCGCCGGCACGGCCGGAGCGGCAGCGTCCTGTGGCGCCATCTTCCCCCCCTCCATGCCGCGCATGAAGGGGAGGAGGCCGGCGTCCTCAGAACTTGTAGGTCGCCGTCACGCTGTAGATGCGGCCGAAGTTGTTGGTGTAGCCGGAGAAGTTCATCCAGTCGTTGGGGTCGAAGAACGGCAGACGGTTGAACAGGTTCTTCACCGTCACGCCCACGCTCAGCTTTTCGACCGGCCGCCAGTTCACGCTGAGGTTGGCCGTCCACCACGACGGCGCGCCATCGCACTGGCCGGGCGACACTGCAACATAGCTGCCGGTGCAGGTTTCGGCGTTGTTGTCTTCCGCATCGATCCGGTCCCACGCCCACTTGCTCTTGCCGACGTAGTTGACGTAGAAGCCGGTGTCCCAGTTGCCCTGGCTCCAGTTGGCGTTGAAGGTGGCGCGCACCCGCGGGTTGTTGTAGTAGCCGACGAAGTTGCCGTAGTACCAGCCGTCCACGTCATCGGAGTTGTACATGTTGCGGTGGCTGATGGTCGCGGCCACGCCGATGTTCAGGCGGCCCCACTCGCCCAGGTCGAAGCGGCTGCGCGCGTCCACATCGAAGCCGTCGATCAGGGTACGGCCGCGGTTCTTGTACTGGCCGATGACGCTGGCCACGTTGCCGGTGCTGTAGCCCGGCAGGGTGGAAGGACAGCTCACGCCGCTGGCCGGGTCGTTGCACATGCTGGCCAGCACGGCCAGGTTGGACAGGTCGGCTTCGGTGATCGGGAAGCGGGTCAGCGCGCTGATCTCCTCGGGGTTGCTGTAGTCCGGCGCGACGATCTCGTTGCGGCGGTAGACGAACCAGTAGTCGGCCGACAGCGAAAGCCACGCGGTCGGCTCGAACACGAAGCCCAGGGTGGCGATCTTCGCCTTCTCCGGCTTCAGGTCCGGGTTCGGCTGGGTCATGCGCGCCACGTTGCGGCTGCAGTCGGAGTTGAACAGCGCGTTGCCCAGGTCCACGTCGGTCTGCCGCTGCGACTGCCGCAGCAGGCCGGCGATCGCGTTGGTCTCGGCGCAGCGGGTCTCGTCGCGGTAGCCGCCCAGCTGCGCGTACACGCCACCGGTGCCGGATTCGGCCAGGCTCGGCGCGCGGAAGCCCTCAGAATAGGTACCGCGCAGCATCAGCTGCGGCAACGCCTGGTACTTCAGGCCGATCTTCGGCGCGAGGTTGGCGCTGAAGTTCGGGTACTTGTCCACGCGCAGCGCCACATCCAGCTCCAGCTTCTCGGTGAGCGGGGCCACCGCTTCGGAGAACAGTGCGTAGGTGTTGCGCGCGCCGTCGAACCACGAGCCGCCCTGCTGGGTGATCAGGCCGTCGGCGGCGTCCTGGTTGCCCGGCGTGTAGAAGGTCTCGCGGGTGGCGTTGAAGCCGAACGCGGCGCGCACCTGCCCGGCCGGCATGTCGAACAGCGGGCCTTCGACCTTGCCGTCCAGGGTGTGCAGGCGGGTCCACGACTGGATGTCGAAGGTCGGGAACGCCTCGCGGATCAACGCGGCGTTGGCCTCGCTGATTTCGCCGAACTTGTACGCCGGATGGTCGGAGATGATGACGCGGCCGGTACCGGGGTCGATGGTGTACGGGCCGAAGGCCTTCTCGAAGCCTTTCAGATTGACGTTGGTGGTCTGGTAGGTGATCGAGTGCGAGCCGGCGGTGGCGAACGCGGTCTCCCAGTTCCAGTCGCCGATGCTGCCGCGCAGCCCGGCCACCGCGCGGTAGCTCTGGTCGGTGTTGCGCTGGCCGAAGTGGTTGCCACCCACGTCCTGCAGCAGGTAGCTCAGGCCGACCACGCCGCCCATCAAGGCCTTCAACTCGTCGCTTGCGTGGTTGTATTCGTTGTCCGGGCCCAGCCACGGGGTCAGGAACTGGTTGACGTTGTTGCCGGTGTTGCGCGAGAACCAGCTCTGCGGGTTGCCGGTGGTGGTGCCATAGGCGCGCGGCGTGCCGCCGTTGGCGCGCAGGTCGATGTCGGTATAGGTGAACTCGGCGAACGCCTCGGTGGCGTCGCTCACCTGGAAGTGCGCGTTGACGTAGGCGGTGACGCGCTTGGAATCGGCGCCGCCGTTGATCTCGTTGTTCATCCACGTCTGCCAGATGCAGCTGGTGCCGCCGGCGACGGCCAGCACGTTGTCGCAGCCCGGCGCCGCCTCGCGCACCATCGCGCCGGTGTTCGGGTCGATGGCGAAGTAGCTGCCGGGGTTGAACACGCCCGGCGCGCTGCCGGTGCCCAGCCGCAGGTTCTCGATGTAGCTGGGGTTGTTGACGTAGAACTGCTTCGGGTTCTTGTCGTACCACTCGCTCAACGGGATGGCGTCGCGCTTGTAGAAATTGACGCTGGCATAGACGTTGTAGCGGTCACTGGCCATGTCGCCGAAGCCGCCGGTGATGCTGGCCTGCTTCTCGCCGTAGGAGTCGAAGCGCGAGGCGGTGTCCCACGTGCCGCTGACTTCCAGCCCCTGGTACGAGCTCTTGGTGATGACGTTGATGACGCCGGCCACCGCATCGGTGCCGTACACCGCCGAGGCACCGTCGGTCAGCACCTCCATGCGCTCGATGGCGGCAGCGGGGATGGCATCGATATTGACGAACTGGGTCTGGAAGCCGGCCGGCGCGCCGTAGTAGGACAGGCGGCGGCCATTGAGCAGCACCAGCGTGCCCTGCGCGCCGAGACCGCGCAGGTTGGCCTGCGAGGCGCCGTCCGAGCCGGTGTACAGCGACTTGGAATCCACCTGCGCCGGACGTGCGGCCGGCAGGTTGTCGAGCACCTGCAACAGCGTGCGCGCGCCCATGTTCTCGATGTCCTGCCTGCTGATGACCTGCACCGGCGAGGCGGTTTCGATGTCGGTGCGGCGGATGTTGGAACCGGTGACCTCGACGCGGGCCAGTTCGGTGGCCTTGTCCTTGTCGGTGTCCTGCGCCACGGCGGGCGCGGCGATGGCGATCAATGCGCTGGCCACCGCCAGCGACAGCGGGGTGAACAGGCAACGGTTGGAATTGCGACGGGCTGGCAACATCGGGTTCTCTCCTGGCGATGAGGCACGGAACAACGGATGGCGGGCGGTGCGGAACCGTTCCGCGGCACGGGACCGCGGGCGGGGTGTTGCTGGAACCGAAGGCATCAAGCGGTGGTCATGGAGCGATCAATTCGGCCGAATCGCCCTCCTCGCCGATCAACACGGCGTTGGCCCAGTTGCCGCAGACCTGGGCGGGTTGCCTGCCCTGCGCACCCAGCGTGCGCAGGCTCAGGCGGGACAGGCCGCGGATGTCGAGCTCCGGCTTGACCACGCCGGGCGCCCGCACGAGGCCGCTGTCGTAGAGCAGGCGGCCGTCGCCCCACACCTGGAACTGCATGCCGCCGGCATCGCGGCAGGCATCGTCGATGCCGAGGTCGGCGCGCAGCAGCCGCCAATGGCCCTCCAGCGCCAGTTCGATGCGGCTTTGTGCGCCGACGCCGAAGCCGTGGCGGAACAGCAGGCCGTTCATGCGCAGGCCGTCGTCGCCGCGGAAGGCGCGGTCGGTGCGTACCTGGTCGGCCAGCGCGGCCGGCAGCGGCAGCCGGGAGAGGTATTGCTGCCGCGCCGGCCGCTCGGCCGCTTGCTGCTCGAGGATGCGGAAGGTGGACAGCACGATCGGGCCGACGTCGCGCGGCTGCAGCGCATCGACCGCGCGTGCGGCGCCGCCCTGCGCGGCAGTGACCATCGGGTCGTTGCCGGCCGCGCCATCGCCTTCCGGGTTCTGCACGCTCAATACGCGGAAGCGCAGCAGGCGGCCGGCATGGGCCGGGAAGTCGATCTGCTGCAGGCCCTGCTGCAACGACAAGCGGCCATGCGCGATCGGCTCGCCCCACTCACCGTTGCTGTCGGCCATGTAGATCTCGTAGTCGCGCACCTGGCCGTGCTTCCAGTGCTGATCGTTGCGCGGTGCCAGCTCGATGCCATCGATCATGCGCCGCTCGGCAAAACCGACCACCCATTCGTGCGCGCCGGTGCGGATAGCCTGGTTGCGCACGGTGCGGAACCACGTGGCCGGGTCGTCGTCGAAGGCGTTCTCCAGCGGATAGCCCTGTTCTTCGGCCGGGCGGTTGACCACCAGCAGGCTGTCCGGCGGCAGCGCGCGGCCCTGTTCGGGCGCGGCCGGGAACACGTCGTCGGCCAATGCCGCGGCCACCGGAAAATCCAGTTGCAGGTGCAGCGGCTGGCGGATGTCCACCGGCGCGGTGCGCACGTGCAACGTGCCGTGGCGTTCGGCGGCATCGAAATACCAGCCTTCGCCAGCCACTTGCAGCGCGGCGGCATCGGCCAGTTGCAACAGCGCGCGGCCTTGCAGTTGCACACTGGCCGGTGCCTGCCGGTTGAGCACGCGCAAGCCGTAGCGGCGCTGCGGCAATTGGCCCTGGTACGCGCCCTGCACCGCGCCCAGCGCCACCCGCACCGGGCCACTGCCCTGTGCCGGCGCCTGCACCTCGATGCGCTGAGTGCTGGATTCGCCCTGCTGGTAGCGGCGGGTGCTGCCGTCGTCCTCGTACAGCGTGTAACTGGAGTCGCCCTGCGGATAGAGGTCGAAGGTCACCTCGTCCAGCGGCTTCTCGCCATCGAACAGCATGGCCGGGTACATCGGCAGGATCGCGCCGGCGCGCACGAACAGCGGCAGCGTGGCCAGGTCCACCTCGCGGTCAAGCTGGCGGCCTTCGGTACCGGCCTGGACGCGGCGGCCGTCCCAGTAGTCGTACCAGCCGCCCTCGGGCAGGTGGATGTCGCGGCGCCAGCCGCGGCTGGCACTCTGGCTGCGGTAGACCGGCGCCACCAGCAGGTCGCGGCCGAGCAGGAACTGGTACTTGTAGGCCTCGTCCTGCGCATGCGGGTCGCGCGGGTAATCCCACATCAGCCCGCGCACCGGCGGCGCGCCGCTCTGTGCAGCCTCGTGCACCAGCCCGTACATGTACGGGGTCAGGCGCATCTTCAACTTCAGGTAGTCGCGGTTGATGCTGCGGTAGGGTTCGTCGAACCACCACGGGTGCTTGCGCGCGTTGGCCGACCAGCCGGACATGCCCATCAGCACCGGCGTGAACGCCTTCCATTGCAGGTCGCGGGTGAAGGTTTCGGCGCTGCCGCCGAAGATCGCATCGACGTCGCCACTGGCATAGGCCATGCCGGACAGACCCGAACCGATCAGGGTCGGCACGTGCCAGCGGATGTAGTCCCAGCTGCTGCTCTGGTCGCCGGTCCACGCCACCGCGTAGCGCTGGATGCCGGCCCAGCCCATCACCGTCCACAGGAACGGGCGCGAGTCGGAGTTGTGCAGGATGCCGTCGTAGGCGGACTTGTTGGCGTCCAACGCGAACTGGTAGCCGCGCCCGGTCCACGCCACGTCCAGCTTCTGCACGCGGCTGCCGGCCTTGCCGACTTCCCAGGCGATCTTGTCGACGCCGTTCTCGGTCCACAGCCCGGTCCTGAAGCCGTATTCCGCCAGTCCCCGCACGGTTTCCGGCAACTGTCTGTAGCCGCAGCCGTAGCCGTCATTGGGCAGGATCCAGCCGCCGGGCATGTCGTGTTCGCGGTATTGCCGGGCGACGCTGTCGATCACGTCCGGGGTGGTACCGGTGGGGCCGTCGCTCCAGCCCTCGGGCACGCTGCCGGGCTTCTTGACGTTGTCGCCGTCGTTGTAGCAGTCGGCATCGCCGTAGGACAGCGCCCAGCGCGCGAGCATGGCCGGGCGACCGGTCAACTGCGTGTAGCGCTCGATCAGCTTCGGCAGGCCGTCGCCGACGAAGTAGTACGCGTCGAAGCGGTCCTCGCGGTGCAGCAACGTGGCCTGGTCCGCTTCGCGCAGGTCGTAGCTGCCGTCGCTCCACGTGTTGCGCAGCATGCCCCAGCCGCGCGAACTGAGCAGCATCGGCGCCGGGCTCGGGCGGTCGCCCTCTTCCCAGCCACCGGAATAGGAAATCTCCAGTTCACGGCCCTTGAACTGGTAGCGGCCGTTCTGCTGGCCGCCGCCGTAGAAGGCCTCATCGGCCTGCGAGGACAGCACCTGCACGCTCTGCGCGGCATCGAGGTCGAGCGCTTGCAGTTCCTGCCACAACGCCACCGGTTGGCCGTCGTCCAGACGCTCCAGCCGCAACCGCAGCGGTTGCCGCTGCACGTGCAGCACCAGCGCGTCGGTGCGCACGCGGATTTCCTGCACATCCTCTTCCAGTTGCGCGCGCACCTCGCCCCTAGGCTGCGGCAGCACGATGGGCACAGCCTTGTCGCCGGCACCGGTCAGCTTGCCGTGGCGGCCGGCCCGCACCCGCACGATGTCCGCCGCCGGCAGCTCGATGCGCAGGCGCGTGCCGTTGTCGGTCAGCAGGTCCCAACCGTGCACGCCGTCGCGGCCGGCGCTGGCGCCAACCGAGCGCAGGTTGCCCACCGGCTCGGCCCGTACCGGCAGGGCCGGCAGCAGCAGGGCGGCGGACAACGCCAGCAGCAACGACGATCGACGTACGCGGTAGTGCACCTTGCCCCCAGGCCCGTGCGACGGGCGTTCATAAGCGGTCGGGCCGACTCTAGGGCAGCAATTCGAAAGATGTCAATAAAATGAAAGCAAAAGACAAGATATTTTCATAAAATCGAAAGTTTGTGCAAAGCACCACTTTCCATCCTTGCAAGAAACCCCCAATTCAGCTGCCACGAAAGCATATCCGGGAAAACCTTTCGCTTCGGGGATACTCGGCCCGGATGAAATCATCCCTCACCACATCTTTCTATTTACTTTCGTTATTTGACATTTCGAAAGAAAAGGCGGATCGTGCGCCGGCCTCACAGGAGCCCTGAATGGACGCCACCCCGCTTTCCGATCCATCCGCCTGGCAGCGTCTGGGCGGAGCCGATACCGCCACCGAAATCGCCCAGCAGCCGGCGCTGTGGAAAATCCTGGCCGACACCCTGGGCAACGAGGCGCAGCGCCTTCAGGCGTTCCTCGGCCAGCGCCTGCACGACCCCGCGCAACGCGTGCTGTTCACCGGCGCCGGCAGCTCCGGCTTCATCGCCGAGATGGTCGCCGACCACGTCAACGCGCAGTGGCCGGCCGAGGTGCGCGCGGTGCATACCACCAGCCTGCTGACCCACCCGGCGCTGTACCTGCAACGCGAGCGCCCGACCCTGCTGGTGTCGTTCGGCCGCAGCGGTTCCAGCCCGGAAAGCGTCGCGGCGGTCGAGCGCGTGCGCGCCGACGTGGACGACGCCCGCTTCCTCGACATCACCTGCAATGCCGACGGCGAGCTCGCCCGCCGCGGCGCCGGCCGCGACGACACCTGCACCCTGCTGATGCCGCCGGCCAGTTGCGACCGCGCCTTCGCCATGACCAGCAGCCTGAGCTGCATGCTGCTGGCCGCACTGGCCACGTTCGAGCGCGCGCCGTGGGGTGAGCGCACCACCCGCCTGCACCGGGTGGCCGCCGTGGCGCAGCAGGGGCTGACGCGCTGGGAAACACCGGTGGCCGCCTTGGCGCGGCAGCCGTTCGAGCGGGTGATCTACCTGGCCAGCGGCCCGCTGGAAGCGCTGGCGCGCGAAGCCGCGCTGAAGGTGCTGGAACTCACCGCCGGCCGCGTGCTGGCGATGGCCAATACACCGCTGGGCTTCCGCCACGGCCCCAAGTCCACACTCAACGCCGACACCCTGGTGGTGATGCTGCGCAGCGCGCAGCCGCTGGCGCGGCGCTACGAACAGGACCTGCTCGACGAGCTGCGCGGCGACGGCGTCGCCGGCCGCGTGCTGTCGCTCGGGCCGACGTCGGACAACGACGGCGACGACTTCACTCTGGACGCACCGCCACTGGCCGATACGTGGCTGGCCCCGGCATGGCTGACCTTCGCGCAGCTGTTCGCGCTGCACCGTTCGGCGGCGCTGGGGCTGACGCCCGACAACCCGTTCCCGGACGGCACCGTCAACCGCGTGGTCAAGGGCGTCACCATCCATCATGACTGACCCCCGCGCCTGCCACGGCATCGACATCGGCGGCACCAAGATCGAACTGGTGACGTTCGATGCCGCCATGCAGCCCGGCTGGCGCAGGCGCATCGCCACGCCACAGGGGGGTTACGACGCCTTCCTGCACGCGGTGGCGGCGCTGGCGGCCGAGGCCGACGCGGCGCTGGGCCGGCCCGCCGATGCCATCGGCATCGCCCTGCCCGGCGTGCGCGACCGCCGCAGCGGCCGCCAGCTCAGCGCCAACGTGCCGGCGCTCACCGGCCAGTGCGTGGCGCGGGACCTGCAGGCGCAGCTGCAACGGCCACTGCATTTCGGCAACGACCTGCAATGCTTCGCGCTGTCCGAAGCGCACGGCGGCGCCGCCGAAGGCTACCCGAGCATGTTCGGCGCGATCCTCGGCACCGGTGCCGGCGGCGGCTATTGCGTGCATGGCCGGCTGGTCGCCGGCTTCAACGGGCTGGCCGGCGAATGGGGCCACTGGAGCGTGCCGGCCAACCTGCTGCAGCGCCACGGCCTGCCATTGCTCGACTGCGGCTGCGGCCTGCGCGGCTGCGTGGAGCGCTACGTCTCCGGCAGCGGCGTGGCGACGGTCGAACGCCACCTCGGCGGTACTGCAGCCAACGCCAGTGAAGTGATCGTGCTGGCCGAGGCCGGCGACGCGCGTGCGCGGCAGGCGCTGGACATCCACCGCGACCTGCTCGCCCACAGCTTCGCCGCGCTGATCCTCGCCCTGGACCCGCACGTGATCGTGCTCGGCGGCGGCCTGTCGCAATACGCGCCGCTGTACGAGCAGCTGCCGGCGGCCATCGCCACCCATCTTTTCGCCGGCGTGCAGGTGCCGCCGATCGTGCCGCCGCGCTTCGGTGATGCCGGCGGCGCGCGCGGCGCCGCCCTGCTCGCCTGCCAACCCGCCTTTTCCTGATACCGGGAGTTCGTCCATGTCCCCGCTGCAATCCCTGCTCGCCGAACATCGCGCCGGCCGCAACGTCGGCCTCTACAGCGTCTGCTGCAGCAACGAGCAGGTGCTGCGCGCGGCGATGCACGTGGCCCGGCAACACGGCACCGTGCTGCTGGTCGAAGCCACCTCCAACCAGGTCGACCAGTTCGGTGGTTACACCGGCATGACCCCGCCGCAGTACCGCGACTACGTGCGAGCGCTAGCCGACGAGGAAAGCTTCCCGCGCGAACGGCTGATCCTCGGCGGCGACCACCTCGGCCCCAACGCCTGGCAGAAGCAGCCGGCCGCCGCGGCGATGGCGCATGCGCGGGTGCTGATCGAGGCCTACGTCGCCGCCGGCTTCCACAAGATCCACCTGGATTGCAGCATGTCCTGCGCCGACGACCCGGTGCCGCTGCCCGACGCCACCGTCGCCGCGCGCTCGGCCGAACTGGCGGTCATCGCCGAACGCACCGCCGCCGCAAACGCGCTGCCGCCGCCGGTCTACGTGATCGGCACCGAAGTGCCGGTTCCCGGTGGCGAAGCCTCGCTGGATGCCGGGCTGGCAGTGACCACGCCGGCCGCCGCCGCGCAGACGCTGGAAATCCACCGGCAGGCGTTCGACACGCCGCAGCTGCGCGAGGCATGGCAGCGGGTGATCGCGATGGTGGTGCAGCCGGGCGTGGACTTCGACCACAGCAGCGTGCACGACTACGCCCCGGCCGCGGCCGCCGAGCTGGCCGATTTCCTCGAACGGCAACCGCGCATCGTGTTCGAGGCGCACTCCACCGACTACCAGCGCGAGAGCGGCCTGCACGCGCTGGTGCGCGACCATTTCGCGATCCTCAAGGTCGGCCCGGCCGCGACCTTCGCCTACCGCGAGGCGCTGTTCGCGCTGGCGGCGATCGAAGCCGAACTGCTGCCGCCGGAACAATGCTCGCGGCTGCCGCAGGTGCTGGAAGAAACGATGCTGGCGCAGCCGAAGCATTGGCAGGCGCACTACCACGGCGACGCGGCCACTCTGCGGCAGCTGCGTGCTTTCGCCTTCAGCGACCGCTGCCGCTACTACTGGGGCGAGCCGGCGCTGCTGGCGGCGGTGGACACGCTGTTTGCCAACCTCGAACGCCACGCGCCGCCACTGGTGCTGCTCAGCCAGTACCTGCCCGAACAGTTCCGCGCGGTGCGCGAAGGCACGCTGGCGAACACCCCGTCAGCACTGGTGCGGCACCGTATCGGCCTGTGCCTGGGCGAGTACGCGCGCGCCTGTGCGGCCAACGACGCCGGCCCACGCACGCAGAGCGAAAGTTCCGCACCAGCGGACCTTGCGAACCGCTAAGCTCAACCTTTCCGAAGAGAAAGTACGCGATGGCCATGCGCAACACCCGTTCCCGCCGGCAGCAGATCCTGCAGCAGCTGATCGAGCATGGCTCGGTGCAGGTGGCCGAGCTGGTCGGGCGCTACGGCGTGTCGGCGGTGACCATCCGCACCGACCTGGGCCACTTCGAGGGACAGGGACTGGCCACGCGCACCCACGGCGGCGCCACCCTGGTACGCACGCCGCCGCAGGAGCAGGACATCCACGAAAAAGATGCGCTGAACCTGCCGCTGAAGGAATCCATCGGCGCGCGCGCGGCGCAACTGGTGCAGCCCGGCGACAACATCATCATCGACTCCGGCTCCACCACCATGACCCTGGCCCGCCACCTGCGCGGCCACCGCGAGGTGACGGTGATGACCAACGGCCTGAACATCGCCTGGGAACTGGCCAACGCACCGGGCGTCAACGTGCTGCTCACCGGCGGCCTGCTGCGCAAACAGTCGCTGTCGCTGCAGGGCAGCCAGGCCGAGGCCAGCCTCACCTCCTACAGCTTCGACACCCTGTTCCTCGGCGTCGACGGGCTGGACCTGCAGTTCGGCCTGACCACCCACGACGAGGCCGAGGCGCGGCTCAACCACCGCATGGTCGAGCGCGCCCGGCGCATCGTGGTGCTGACCGACGCCTCCAAGTTCGGCCGGGTCAGCCTGCACCGCATCGCCCTGCTGGAGCAGGTGCATGCCGTCATCACCGACGCCGGCATCGACGAGGCCACCCGCGACGGGCTGCAACAGCGCGGCATCGAGGTACTGGTCGCCGAAGCGGCGGCGTGAGCAGAAGATAAGGCCCCTCCCCCTCCGGGAGAGGGGTTGGGGTGAGGGTTGGGTCAGGTCTCGCCGCAACCCGATGACAAGGGGCTTCGCCCGAACCCCCATCCGCCCCTTCGGGGTACCTTCTCCCGGAGGAGAAGGAAAAACGCAAACGGCCGCCCGAGGGCGGCCGTTGCTGCAACAGGCGCAAAGGCCCGTGGCGGGATTACTCGGCGGACTTGGCAGCCTGGCGAGCGGCCTTGGCCTGCGCGGCGGCGGCCAGGTCTTCCTTGATGCGGGCAGCCTTGCCTTCCAGGCCACGCAGGTAGTACAGCTTGCCGGCGCGGACCTTGCCGCGGCGCTTGACGTCGACCGAGTCGATCAGCGCGCTGTGGGTCTGGAACACGCGCTCCACGCCGTAGCCGTGGGAAATCTTGCGCACGGTGAACGAGGAGTTCAGGCCTGCATTCTTGGTGCCAATCACGACGCCTTCATAGGCCTGCACGCGCTCGCGGTTGCCTTCCTTGACCTTGACGTTGACCACGACGGTGTCGCCCTGGCTGAACTTCGGCAGTTCGCGGGTGATCTGGGCGGATTCGAAGTCCGCGACGATGGATTTGTTCAGCTTGCTCATGGTTGCACCGATGTATTCGGGGTGGGCGTGTCGTTTCGACAGCGTGGGCTCATGCAGTCACCGGATTGCGCTGCACGTTTGTTGTAGTGGTAGCCACTGCCTACCCGGACGGGTAGCAGCAAGCCGCGCATTGTAGCCGAATTTCTCACCCCAATGCCAGTTACCGCCGTAGATGCGGGGCAAGCCCCACATCTACGGCAATTTCTCGCGCGCCTCGGCCAGCAGCTTGCGGTCGGCCTTGCCGAGGCCGGCTTCGTCCAGCAGGTCGGGCCGGCGCAGCGCGGTGCGCAGCAGCGACTGCTGGCGGCGCCAGCGCGCGATGGCGGCATGGTTGCCCGAGCGCAGCACCTCCGGCACCTCGCCCAGCGCGTGGCTGGCCGGCTGGCTGTAATGCGGGCAGTCGAGCAGGCCGTCGCCCTCGAAGCTGTCCTGCACCGCCGACTCGGCATCGTTCAGCGCGCCCTCCTGCAGGCGGGTGACGGCATCGACGATCACCGCCGCGCCCAGCTCGCCGCCGGACAGCACGTAGTCGCCGATGGAGATCTCCTCGTCCACCTCGGCGGCGAGGAAACGCTCGTCCACGCCCTCGTAGCGGCCGCACAGCAGGATCATCCGCGGCAGCGCGGCCAGTTCATGCACCCGGGCCTGGGTCAGCGGCCTGCCCTGCGGGCTGAGGTAGATCAGCGGCGCCGGGGTCGGATCGGCGGCGCGCGCGGCGGCCAGCGCGGCACGCAGCGGTTCGATCAGCATCACCATGCCCGGGCCGCCGCCAAACGGGCGGTCGTCCACGCGGCGGTAGTTGCCCTCGGCGTAATCGCGCGGGTTCCAGCCGTGCAGGTCGAGCAGCCCACGCTCCTGCGCGCGGCCGACCACGCCCAGCGCGGCCGATTGCGCGATGAACTCCGGAAACAGGGTGATGACGTCGATGCGCACCGGGGTCAGAACTCCGGGTCCCAGTCCACCACGATCAGGTTGGCGTCGAAATCGACCGACTTGATGAAGTCATCCATCACGAATGGCACCATCCGCTCGCGGTCGCCGCGCACCACCAGCACGTCGTTGGCGCCGGTCTCGAACAGGTGCGACACCCGGCCCAGCTTCACGCCGTCCACGGTCTGCACGTCCAGCCCTTCCAGGTCGACCCAGTAATACTCGTCCGGCTTCGGCGGCGGCAGCGCGCTGCGCGCGATGTGGATTTCGGTGCCGCGCATGGCCTCGACCACGTTGCGGTCATCCACGCCGGGGAAGGTGGCCACCAGTGTCTTGCCGGCCTCGCGGCCACGCACGCCGCTGATTTCCGACTCCTGCCCCGACGGGCTGCGCAGGATCCAGGGCTGGTAGCCGAAAATGGCCAGACGCGGCTCGGTCCAGGACTCGAGCTTGACCTCGCCACGCACACCAAAAGCGCCGGTCACCCTGCCCAGCAGGATCCGGCGCTCGTTGTCTTTTTTCATGTCCGGAACCAATCGGGCCGCGCTTGCGCGCGGCCCGTCAGGATCAGGCCGCAGCGGCCTGGGCCTTGGTCGCTTCCTTGTACAGGTTGCGAACCTTGTCGGTCAGCTGGGCGCCGTTGGCGACCCACTTGTCGACGGCGGCAATGTCCAGCACCACACGCTGCTCGGCGCCCTGGGCGACCGGGTTGTAGTAGCCGACGCGCTCGATGTTGCGGCCGTCGCGGGCGCTGCGCACGTCGGTGACGATGATGTGGTAGAACGGACGCTTCTTGGCGCCGCCGCGGGTCAGTCGAATCTTGACCATGGTGGTTTTTCCTTTGTAGCCCAGTCGCCAGGATGGCGCGGTAAGCCGGCGATTATAGCGACGGCGGCGGGCCATTCCAAGCCCGTACATGAATGGGCCACGGCTCCGGCGGGGTCATAGCGGCAGCCACGGCGCAAGCCCCAGGGCCCGCTGCAGCAATGCCAGCAGTTGCCCCGAACCGGGCAATTCCTGTTCGCCGATGCGTGCCAGCGGCCACAGCCCGGTGGCATTGCAGGCCACTGCCCCGCGCGCCCCGTGCAATGGCAGTCGCAGTTCCTCGCGGCGTTGCGGCTGGCCCAATACGTCCAGCCCGGCCATCAGCAATTGCTCGGTGGTGCCGCGCAGCGCCGCCGCTTGCGGCCACACCACGCCACGCCCATCAAGGAAGGCGATGTTCCAGGTGCTGCCTTCGCTGACCCGCCCTGCCGCATCGACGAACAGCGCATCGCCGAATCCCTGCTGCATCGCCATCCGCCGGTGGTGGAACAGCGGGAAAGTGCCCGCATGCTTGAGGTGCGGCATCTCGCGCTGGCAGCACACCGGCAGCACGGCCTGCGCCGTGGCCGGCACCGCCGCGGGTGCGCCGGCACTGACCAGCACATCCACCGGCACCGCACGCAATGGCTGGCGGAAATCGAAATCGCGCGAGAACACGGTGATGCGCAACGAGGCATCCCCTGCTCCATGCTGGGCCAGCGCCTGCTGCAGCCATTCCAGCAACACGACTTCATCCAGCGCCGCGCCGAACAGTTCGTGCGTGCCTTGTTGCAAGCGCCGGAAATGCAGTGCCCAGCCCTGCACTGCACCACCACGCACCTGCAACGAGGTGAAGTGACCGTAGTTGACCAGCACGCTGCCAAGCAGCCCCGCGTCCACCGGCTGGCCGTTGCAGGACAGGGAGGTCATGCCGGCCCTTGCGCCATCGACATTTCCGGCTCAGCGGAACGGCAGGCCGCCGCGGCCGCCCATCGCGCCGAGCATGCCCTTCATGTTGCGCATCATGCCCTTCATGCCACCGCCGGCCAGCTTGCCCATCATCTTTTCCATCTGCATGTACTGCTTCATCAGCTTGTTGACGTCGGCAGGCAAGGTGCCGGAGCCGCGCGCGATGCGGGCACGACGCGAGCCGTTGAGCAGGCCGGGG
This sequence comes from uncultured Stenotrophomonas sp., assembly GCA_900078405.1. Classification (NCBI taxonomy): domain Bacteria; kingdom Pseudomonadati; phylum Pseudomonadota; class Gammaproteobacteria; order Lysobacterales; family Lysobacteraceae; genus Stenotrophomonas; species uncultured Stenotrophomonas sp. Next base: position 1,386,468 of record FLTS01000001.1, read on the forward strand.
TTGCGCCGCTCCTTTTTCGTCATCGAATTGATGATGGCGATCATGCGCGGCACTTCCTTGCTCTGGCTGGCCTGCTGCTTGAGGTGCTCGGGAATCTGCCCCAGCCCCGGCAGCTTGTCCATCAGCCCGCCGATGCCGCCCATGTTCTGCATCTGCTCCAGCTGGTCCCGCATGTCGTTGAGATCGAATTTCTTGCCCTTGGCGACCTTCTCGGCCAGCTTGGCCGCCTTGTCCTTGTCGACCTGCTGCTCGACCTGCTCGACCAGCGACAGCACGTCGCCCATGTCGAGGATGCGGCTGGCCACGCGCTCGGGGTGGAACACGTCCAGCCCGTCCACCTTCTCGCCGGTGCCGGTGAACTTGATCGGCTTGCCGGTGACGTAGCGCACCGACAGCGCCGCGCCGCCGCGGGCGTCGCCGTCGGTCTTGGTCAGCACCACGCCGGTCAGCGGCAGTGCCTCGCCGAACGCCTTGGCGGTGTTGGCCGCGTCCTGGCCGGTCATCGAATCGACCACGAACAGGGTTTCAGCCGGATTGACCGCCGCGTGCAGCGCCTTGATCTCGGCCATCATCGCCTCGTCGATGGCGAGGCGGCCGGCGGTATCGACGATCAGCACGTCGGCGAAGGACTTGCGGGCGTCGTCGATGGCCGCGCGGACGATGTCCACCGGCTTCTGCTCAGGCGCCGACGGGAAGAACAGCACGCCGGTCTGCTCGGCCAGCGTCTTCAACTGCTCGATCGCGGCCGGGCGGTAGACGTCGGCGCTGACCACCATCACCTTCTTCTTGCGCTTTTCCTTCAGGTGCTTGGCCAGCTTGCCGACCGTGGTGGTCTTGCCCGCGCCCTGCAGGCCCGCCATCAGGATGATGGCCGGGGCCGGCACATTGAGGTTCAGGTCGCTGGCCTGCGCGCCCATCACCGCGGTGAGCTCGTCGCGCACCACCTTGATCAGTGCCTGGCCGGGCGTCAGCGACTTGAGCACTTCCTGGCCGACCGCGCGCACCTTGATCTTCTCGATCAGCGCCTGCACCACCGGCAGCGCGACGTCGGCCTCCAGCAGCGCGATGCGCACCTCGCGGGTGGCCTCGCGGATGTTCTCCTCGGTCAGGCGGCCACGGCCGCGCAGGCGCTCGATGGTGCCGGAAAGGCGCTGGGTCAGGGACTCGAACATGCGGGGCAACCTGCGGAAACGAATGCGATAGAACAGGAATTATAGCCGGCGGCCGCCTGCCGCCACCCGCACATGCGGCCTTTGCCGCCGGCATGTGCGAAACTTCGCAGATGGCAATCGTTCTCATCTCCCTGCTGTTGTACCTGACCGCGTCGCTGCTGCTGGTCCGCGGCGTGGGCGATGCCCGCCAGTACCCGTCACGCGCATGGCTGTGGCCGGCCGGCGCGGCGATCGTGCTGCAGGGTGGTTACCACCTGACGGTCGCCCTGCGCACCAGCGGCGGGCCGGACATGCACTTCTTTGCCGCGCTGTCACTGGTGGCGCTGGGCATGGCGGTACTGACCGCAGTGGTGGGCGCGCGCGGGCGCATGGCTGCATTGGGCGTAGTGGTATTCCCGCTGGCGGCGCTGCTGCTGCTGGCCTACCACGGCCACGGCCACGCACCGAGCAAGGAACTGGACTGGCAACTGGCCAGCCACGCCTGGCTGGCGCTGCTGGCCTATGCCACGCTGAGCATCGCCGCGCTGCTGGCGATCATGCTGTGGCTGCAGGAACGCGCGCTGCGCCGGCGCGACTTCCGTCCGTGGCTGCGCGCGCTGCCGCCACTGACCGACCTGGAACTGCTGCTGTTCCGCACCATCGCCGTCGGCTTCAGCCTGCTGACCCTGACCCTGGTCACCGGCGTGCTGTTCGTCGACGACCTGCTGGCGCAGAAGCTGGTGCACAAGACCGTGCTCAGCGTGCTGTCGTGGCTCGTGTTCGGCACGTTGCTGATCGGGCGCCGCCGCTATGGGTGGCGCGGGGTCAAGGCGGTGCACTGGACGCTGAGCGCGATGGTGCTGCTGTTGCTGGCCTTCTTCGGCAGCCAGTTCGTGATCGAGCTGGTATTCGGGCGCGGCTAAGCCAGAACCGCGGCGACGAAGGCCACCCTATTCCGCGGCTTCCAGCGCCTGCGACAGGCGCTCCACCGCGATCACCTCCATGCCCTTCACCGTGCCGCCCTTGGGCGCGTTGGCCCTGGGCACGATGGCACGCTTGAAGCCGTGCGTGGCGGCCTCGCGCAGGCGCTCCTCGCCGTTGGGCACCGGGCGGATCTCGCCGGACAGGCCGACCTCGCCAAAGGCGATTGTCTTTTCCGCCAGCGGTGCATCGCGCAGGCTCGACAACACCGCCAGCAACACTGGCAGATCGACCGCGGTTTCCTGCACGCGGATGCCGCCGACCACGTTGATGAACACGTCCTGGTCGCCGACCATCACCCCGCCGTGGCGGTGCAGCACCGCCAGCAGCATCGCCAGCCGGTTCTGCTCCAGCCCCACCGCCACCCGGCGCGGGTTGGACAGCGGCGAAGCATCGACCAGCGCCTGCACTTCCACCAGCAGTGGCCGGGTGCCCTCGCGGGTGACCATCACGCAGCTGCCGGGCTGACGGGTGCTGCCACCGGACAGGAAGATCGCCGACGGGTTGGGCACTTCCTTCAGGCCCTTCTCGCCCATCGCGAACACGCCCAGCTCGTTGACCGCGCCGAAGCGGTTCTTGAACGCGCGCAGCACGCGGAAGCGACTGCCGCTCTCGCCTTCGAAATACAGCACTGCATCGACCATGTGCTCGAGCACGCGCGGGCCGGCGATACCGCCCTCCTTGGTGACGTGGCCGACCAGGAACACCGCGGTGCCGGTTTCCTTGGCGTAGCGCACCAGCCGCGCCGCGCTCTCGCGCACCTGGCTGACCGAGCCGGGCGCGGCGGTGAGGGTTTCGGTCCACAGCGTCTGCACCGAGTCGGCGACGATCAATTTCGGCCGCGCCGCGCTGGCGTGCTGCAGGATCAGTTCGATGCCGGTCTCGGCCAATGCGTTGACCCCATCCAGCGGCAGGCCCAGCCGTACCGCGCGGCCGGCCACCTGCGCCAGCGATTCCTCGCCGGTGACGTACAGCACCGGCAGCGTGCCGGCCATCTTCGCCAGCGCCTGCAACAGCAGCGTGGACTTGCCGATACCCGGATCGCCGCCGACCAGCACCACCGCGCCTTCGACCAATCCGCCGCCCAGCACCCGGTCGAACTCGCCGATGCCGGTGGACACGCGCGCATGCTCGCTCTGCTGCACGTCCTTGAGCGCGGTGATCTTCGGCGCCTCGGCCTTGCCGGCCCAGCCGCTGCGGCGTGCGGCCGGCGCCGGCGCGGTGGCGGCGCTTTCCAGCACCACCTGGCTGAGCACGTTCCAGACCCCGCACTCGGTGCACTGCCCCTGCCACTTGCCGTATTCGGCACCGCACTCGCTGCAGACATAGGCGGTGCGCGCCTTGGCGGGGGTCTTGGCCATGATCGGTTCCGGGGAAAGGGGCCATTACTCTAGCCTGCCGCATTCGCAGCAGCCGAGACCGCGGCAAACTCCCGCACATCCCGAAGGAATCTCCCCACCGCCGGCGCGGCCGCCACCCGATACCGCTGCACTTCTTCGGCATGGCGCGGCCATCAAGACGAAAGCCGCCCGAAGGCGGCTTTCGCTGTATTGCCGATGGCGCGTGGCGTCAGTGGATCATCATGAAGTAGTTCATGTTCCACATCACCCACAACGTGCCGGCGACGATGATGCCGATCATGATCAGGGTGAACAGGCCGACGTTGACGTTCCAGCGCTGCGCCGAGGAGCGGTCCAGATGCAGGAAGAACACCAGGTGCACCAGCAGCTGCAGCACGCCGCAGACGAGGATCACCATCCCCGTCGCCAGGCTGCTGGACAGGCCGCCGGCCATCACCACCCAGAACGGGATGATGGTCAGAATGGCGGCCAGCATGAAGCCGGTCAGGTAGGACTTGACGCTGCCGTGGCTTTCGCCGCCCGCGCCGTGGGCATGGTTGTCATGGGCGGACATCACAGGGCTCCCGACAGGTAGACGACAGAGAACACGCCGATCCAGACCAGATCGAGGAAGTGCCAGAACAGGCTCAGGCACGCCATGCGGGTCTTGTTGGTCTGGCTCAGGCCATCGCGCTTGAGCTGCACGAACATCACCAGCAACCACAGCAGGCCGCCGCTGACGTGCAGGCCGTGGGTGCCGACCAGCGCGAAGAACGCCGACAGGAAGGCACTGTGGCCCGGGCCATAGCCGTTATGGACCAGGTGGTTGAACTCCCAGATCTCCATGACCATGAAACCGGCGCCCAGCAGCCAGGTGACCGCCAGCCAGCCGAACATAAGGCCAGGTTTCTTCTGGTGCATGGCGATCATGCCCAGGCCGAAGGTCAGCGAGGACAGCAGCAGCAGCGCGGTTTCGCCGGCGACGAACTTCAGGTCGAACAGTTCCTTCGCGTCCGGCCCGCCGTTGGTGCCGCCGGCCAGCACCACGTAGGTGACGAACAGCGAGGCGAAGATGAGCAGGTCGCTCATCAGGTAGATCCAGAAGCCCAGCACGGTGTTGCCACCGCTGTCGTGGTGCTCGTGGCCGTGTCCGTGACCGGCCGCGTGCGCGGCGGCGTCGTGGTTCATGTGGGCGATGCTGCTCATGCCTTCACCTCTGCCTTCACCAGCCCCTGCGCGATCAGGTGCTGGCGGTGTTCGTTCTCGATGCGCTCGACCTCGGCGGCCGGCACCCAGTAGTCCACGTCCTTGACGAAGCTGCGGGCGATGAAGGTGCCGATCATGCCGACCAGGCCCACGATGGCCAGCCACCAGATGTGCCAGATCATCGCGAAGCCCAGCACCAGGCTGAATCCGCCCATGACCACGCCGGCGGCGGTGTTCTTCGGCATGTGGATGTCGCTGTACTGCGCCGGGCGCGGCCACGCTTCGCCGCGCTGCTTGCGGCGCCAGAAGTCGTCCAGCTCCTCGCCCTTGGGCAGGGTGGCGAAGTTGTAGAACTGCACCGGCGAAGCGGTCTCCCACTCCAGCGTGCGCGCATCCCACGGGTCGCCGGTCAGGTCCGCGTTCTTCTTGCGGTCACGGATCGAGACGATGATCTGGATGATCTGGCACAACACGCCGGCGCCGATGATGAACGCACCGATCATCGCGGCGACGAAGTACGGCTGGTAGTCGGCATTCGGGTAGCTCTGCAGGCGCCGGGTGACGCCCATAAAGCCGAGCGCGTACAGCGGCATGAAGGCCAGGTAGAAGCCGATGAACCAGCACCAGAACGCGCGCTTGCCCCACGCCTCATCCAGCTTGAAGCCGAACATCTTCGGGAACCAGTAGGTGATGCCGGCGAACATGCCGAACACCACGCCACCGATGATGACATTGTGGAAATGCGCGATCAGGAACAGCGAGTTGTGCACCACGAAGTCGATGGCCGGGATCGCCAGCATCACGCCGGTCATGCCACCGATGACGAAGGTGACCATGAAGCCGATCGTCCACAGCACCGGGGTGTCGAAGTGCACGCGCCCGCGGTACATGGTGAACAGCCAGTTGAAGATCTTCACGCCGGTGGGGATCGAGATGATCATCGTGGTGATGCCGAAGAAGGCATTGACGTTGGCACCCGAGCCCATCGTGAAGAAGTGGTGCAGCCACACCAGCATCGACAGCAGGCCGATGCAGGCGGTCGCGTAGACCATGCCCTTGTAGCCGAACAGGGCCTTGCGCGAGTAGGTGGCGATGACCTCGGAGAACACGCCGAACGCCGGCAGCACCAGGATGTAGACCTCGGGGTGGCCCCAGATCCAGATCAGGTTGACGTACAGCATGGCGTTGCCGCCGGCATCGTTGGTGAAGAAGTGCATGCCGAGGTAGCGGTCCAGCGTCAGCAGCACCAGGGTCAGGGTCAGCACCGGGAAGGTGGCCACGATCAGCACGTTGGTGACCAGCGCCGTCCACGTGAACACCGGCATCTTCATCAGGTTCATGCCGGGCGCGCGCATGCGCAGGATGGTCACGATGAAGTTGATGCCGCTCAGCGTGGTGCCAAGGCCTGATACCTGCAGGCCCCATATGTAGTAGTCCACGCCGACGCCGGGGCTGTATTCCTTGCCCGACAACGGCGGGAACGCCAGCCAGCCCGTCTGCGCGAATTCGCCCACGCCCAGCGAGATCATCACCAGCCCGGCACCGGACAGGAACAGCCAGAAACTGAGCGAGTTCAGGAACGGGAACGCCACGTCGCGCGCGCCGATCTGCAGCGGCACGACCAGGTTCATCAGGCCGGTGATCAGCGGCATCGCCACGAAGAAGATCATGATCACGCCGTGGGCGGTGAAGATCTGGTCGTAGTGGTGCGGCGGCAGGTAGCCCTCGGCGCCGCCGGCGGCCACCGCCTGCTGCATGCGCATCATCACCGCATCGGCGAAGCCGCGCAGCAGCATGATGAAGGCGACGATCAGGTACATCGCGCCGATCTTCTTGTGGTCCACCGAGGTGAACCATTCGTTCCACAAATAGCCCCACAGCCTGGCGCGGGTAACCAGCGCCATGATGATCAGGCCGATCAGGCCCGCCGCCGCGAGCGTGACCATGACGATCGGCTCGTGGTACGGGACGGCTTCAAGAGTCAGTTTGCCCAGCATTGTCATTCTCCCGCCACGCCATGCCCGGCATGGGCGGCGTGTTCTTCAACGACCGGTTCGTCAGCGGCGTGGCCGCCATGCCCTTCGGCCGCGTGTGCGCCAGCCGCGTCTTCGACAGTCGTCATCGTTTCATCGGTGGCGTGGCCTTCATGGCCCGCGTGCGCACTGGCGTTGCCGTCGTGCTTCATGCCCAGATGGCGGTTGTCGCCGACATGGCGACGGATCACCGTGCCGAACAGGCCGTCCTCGACGCTGCCGTAGTACGTGATCGGGTACCAGTCGTGGTTCTTTTCCGCGCCCAGCGCATCGAACGCGGCCAGGTCCAGCGCCTTGTCGTCACCACGCAGCGTGTCCAGCCACTGCCGGTATTCCGCCTCGGTCACCGAATGCGCGGTGAAGTGCATCTTGTTGAAGCCGTGGCCGCTGTAGTTGGAGGACATGCCCTCGAACTGACCGGTTTCGTCGGCGATCAAGTGCAGCTTGGTCTGCATGCCGGCCATCGAGTAGATCATGCTGCCCAGCTGCGGGATGAAGAACGCGTTCATCACCGTGTCCGAGGTGATGCGGAAATTCAGCGGCGTATCGACCGGGAAGGTCAGCTCGTTGACCACCGCGACCTTTTCTTCCGGGTAGATGAACAGCCATTTCCAGTCCAGCGAGACGGCCTCGATCACCACCGGCGCCTTGTCCGAATCCAGCGGCCGGTACGGGTCCAGTGCGTGCGAGGAGCGCCAGGTCAGTACCGCCAGCACCAGGATGATCATGCACGGGATCGACCACATCACCACCTCGATGGCGGTGGAATGCGCCCAGTCCGGCTCGTAGCGGGCCTTGGTGTTGGACGCACGGTATTTCCATGCGAACACCAGGGTCATGACGATGACCGGGATGACGACCAGCAGCATCAGCACCGTGGCGGTGATCAGCAGGGTCTTTTCGTCGTGGCCGATCTGGCCCTTGGGATTGAGGATGGCCGCATCGCAACCAGTCAGCAACGCGGCGAACACGGACAGCAGTGCCGGACGCAGCCAGCGTCCAGGCGATTTCAACGGAATCATCGGTCGATCCAATTGCGGGGGAGCGCCTTGTCCGACACCCTTTGCGCGACTTGCGCGGAACGACCGCCCGGGGATTGCCCACCGGAAGAACACGTACTTGGGACTGCCAGATTCAGCGCGGCAATTCTAGGCGCTGGCGATGCACTTTAGAAAGATGTTGACAATGATTTCGCGCAAGGAAAGCCCGTTTTCGCCTGCGACATGATGTCGCACCCGTGCTGTGGTTCAACGAGGCCCAACCTGCACGCGCTGGACGATGACCCGGCCATCGGGCCGCTGCACGCGCACACTCAGCTCCGCCGCGCCCTCCGGGACCGGCCACTCGATGCGGCCATCGACAGCCACCGGCATGGCTTCGCCGTTGGCGGTGACAAGCGAGCCCGGGGGCACCCGCCCGCTCAATGCCGCGCCGGCGGCGACCTGCCGCGGCAGGCTGACGATGGCGGTGGCACGCTCGGTGGGACGGGCCGGCTCCAGCATGGGAGGCGCTTTCATCGAAGTCTGCGTGACGGGTTCGGCATGACTGCTGCAGCCTGCCAGCGTGGCCGCCAGCAGCAGGTTCAGGGGCTTGGTGTGTTCGGCGGGCATGGCAGGACTCTCTTCCGGAATGCGAGAGGGGCGGTGTCGCCACCGCCCCTCCAGTGTGCCCGAAGCGGGCGGATCAGAACTGCACGGAGAACCGTGCGTTCAGGCCGGTATCGTGCCCTTCGTCGGCCAACATGCCGGTATAGCCCAGCTCCAGCAGCGTGTTGGCTGACAGGCGTGCGGCGACGCCCAGTTCGGCCAGCGTCGCGTTGCGGACCAGCGGGGCACCGGCCACTGCGAAGCTGCCGCCGCCGTTCCACGACGCGGTGGTCAGTGGCACGCGATCACCATTGGCGCGTTGCCAGGCCAGGCTGCCGCGCAGGCTCAGCCAGCTCTGCGCCTGTCCGCGTGCCGCCAGATCGGCGTTGAAGCGCACGCCGGCCACCGTCAGGTCGGTCTTGAAGGTATAGCCGGCCAGCGCCAGCGCCGACACCACGCCACTCTCGCGCGCAGCGTCGGTCTTGACCCGGACCTGTGCATACTGCGCGAACGGCTCCAGCCCGCCACGGCCGAAGCCGAAGCGGTAGCCGGCCTCGACGAAGGCCTGCTCCGTGGTGCCGTCGTACTTGGCATGGATGCTGTCCTGCAGGCCGGTGAAGTCCACCTTGCGATGGGTCTTCAGGGTCTGCCACGACTGGGCGAAGCCGGCGCGCATACCGAAGCCGCCCCAATGCTGGCCCACGTAGACACCTGCATGCTTGCCATCCACCTCGGCCCTGGAGCCACGGTCGGCGATGGCGATGTCGGAACGGCCAGTGCCGCCCAGCACACCGAAGCGCCATCCGCCATCCAACTGCAGGTCGGCGCCGACCAGCGTGGTGTTGCCGCTCAAGCGGGCCTGCGCGGCATTGCCATCGGCATCCAGCCGGCTGCTGCCATGCTGCACGTCGGCCCACGCACCCACGCCGGATTCGGCGTCGCCCTGCGCGGTGAAGGCGTCCTGCCCGTGGCGCGCACGCGCCAGTGCGCTGTTGCGCAGTTGGCGCGAGTCCTGCACCAGCAGCGACTTGGCACTGGCGTGCAGTTCACCGCTCAACTGGTCGAATGCGGCCGGTGCATGGTCGGCCGACAGCACCACCAGACGCTGCAGCAGGTCGTTGTCGTCGGCCAGGCCATCCGCAGCCGTGGCGACCGCCTTCTGGTTGGCACTGCCCGCAGCGCTGGCCAGCGCCTGCCCGCGCGTGATCGCCAGTTGCAGGGCGTTGGCCGAGAAGGTCGCGTTGGGCTTGATGAACGGCGACAGGCCCGAGGCATCCAGCGTGGTGAACCCGCCGCTCAGACCGCCGGCCGCAGTCAGCAGCGTGTATTGCTGGCCGAGCAGCAGGTTGCCCCCCACCTGCACCAGTTTCAGCGTACCGCCCTCGATATTGGCGCTGCCGGTCACGACGACGGTGTCGGACGCGGATGGCGGCAGCAGTTCGACCTGATAGGTCGAGCCGGCTTTCTGCAGGTAATTGCCGTTCACGGACAGCGTACCGATGGAGTTGCCCGGCGACAGCGTGCCGCTCACTTCCAGATCGCCCAGCGTGCCGCTGCCGCCCAGCGTGCCTGCGGCACCGACGACGGTCCTGCCGCCGGCAAGCGTGCCGTTGATCATCGCCACGCCCCGGTTCACCCACAGGTTGCTGCCATTGAGGCTGCCGGTACCGGTCAGGTAGAACACGCCGGCCTCGCCATCCACGCTGACATCGCCGGTGAGGGTGTTGTCGCCGGTCAGTTCGAGGATGCCCTGCCTGACGCTGGCGCCGGCAAAGCTGTTGTCGCCGCTCAGGCGCAGCCAACCGATGCCATCCTTGCCCAGCTTGCCGGGGCCGCCGATGTCGTTGCTCCAATCGTCCCACGCCGCGCCTTCCCACACCTGGGCGCCGCCGGCACGCTGGTTCATCACCACGTCGGTATCCACGCGCAGCAGGCCCGGGCCGTCGATGGCCTTCTTCAGATCGATCAGGCCCCAGCCGTAGATCCCGTCCACGCCCGGTGCGCCCAGGTCGGTGGCGGTGGTCAGCAGCACGTCGCGGATCTGCGGGTTGTCCAGATACGGGAAGCGCTCCATCAGCAGCGCCAGCGCGCCAGTGACGTGCGGGGTCGCCATCGAGGTACCGGTCATGTCGCCATAACCGTATTCGGGCGATTCGGAGACGACCTTGAAGCCGATGACGTTGCCGTCGTCGTCACGGATCGCCTCACCCTGGATGTCGCCTTCCACCACGCTGGAGGTGATGTCGGTACCCGGCGCGGCCACGCACCAGTCCATCGTCTGCCCGCAGATGCTGGAACTGCCGTCGATGGCACCGCTCAGATTGATGTTGACCACGCTCAGCCAGTACTTCTCCAGCTCCGACACGTAGCGCGGCAATGTTGCGTAGATGCCGGCGATTTCGCCGTAGTTGTTCCCGGCGGCGAACACCTGCAACATGCCGTGCTGCAGCGACGGCTGTATGTAGGTGCCGAAATAATCCACGTTGTAGGCATACAGCATGTCCATGTCGGCCACCGTGGTCGGCTCGGTGGCCAGGCCCCAGCTGTGGTTGATGGCGCGAACGCCATCGGCGGCCATCTGCGCGTACATGTCCGCGACCGATTCCGCATACGGGCCCTGGGACAGCCGGGTGCCGGGATAACCGAAATCGCCGAAGTCGTAGCCGAAAGCTCCCCCCAGGTACGAACTCATGTCCTCGTAGCTGTTGGCGAACAGGCGCGCGGTGGTCAGGTCGGCGGCCCAGGCCACGCCGTGGGTGCCCTCGCCGTCACGGTTGCCCACCATCGTCCCGGCCACGTGGGTGCCGTGGGCGTTGTAGCTGAGCCCCGCCCAGGAGGCGATGATCGATTCGGCGTCCGGGATCAGGAAGCCGATGTCCACCAGCCATTCCACCAGCGCCTTGTCGTTGGCGGTGTAGTCCAGGTAATCGATCGCCACCGTGTTGCCATCGGTCATGAAGCAGCCCTCCGGGCCGCCCAGGATCTCCTCGCTGACGCAACCCGGGTCGGCCATGCGGATGCTGCGCAGGTCCTTGCCGGCGAACTCGGAATGGTCGGCGCCCACGCCGCTGTCGAACACGCCAAGACGGATGCCCTTGCCGCTGAGTCCGCGTGCATAGGCGTATTGGGCATTGATCGCGGCCAGGCCCCAGTCGGCCTTGAACTCGTCATCGACCCAACTGTCCGGGTCGCCAACCTTGCCACCCCCGGCCGCCGCGTCCTGCGCGCTGGCAACCCCGGCCGTGCCCAGGGCCATCGTGGTCAACAGGCCGGACAGCGCAACACTCAATACCGATCGCTTGATTCGCACTTCTCTCTCCTTGGTTCAGCAGACCCGCACCATGCGGGACCCAAGCACAACGCGGCAGCGCACCGATCTCCCCCATCGCGGGCCGGTGCCCGCCGCCTGCAGGGCGCGCATGCTCCCGTCCCGCCCCCTTCTGCGTAAACTTCGCGTCATTCCTTCCACCGAGCCCCGGCCCTGTCCACGCCCGCCCCCTTGGCCCCCGCTGCTCTGCCCGACATGCCCGGCACGGACGCCTTCGCCGGCTTCGTGCAGGCGCAGCGGTCGCCGTTGTGCGCGTTCCTGCGCGCACGCGGCACCAGCCCCGAGGACGCCGAGGACATCGCGCAGGACTGCATGGAACGGCTGATGCGCTACCGCGGCCACGCCGAGGACGAGCTGCGGCTGCTGCTGTACCGGATCGCCCGTAACCGCCTCGCCGACCTCGGGCGCTCGGCCCATGCCGGGCCGCACCTGCCACTGGCCGAGCACGATGTCCCCGCCGACACCGCCTCCTCCACGCCGGGGCCGCTGCGCCAGGCCGAATCACGGCAGATGCTCAACACCCTGCGCCAGGCACTGTTGAAATTGCCCGAACGTTGCCGCGAGGCCTACCTGCTCAACCGCATCAGCGGCATGAGCTACAGCCAGATCGCGCGCCACCGCGGCATCACCGCCAAGACCGTGGAAAAGCAGATCGCCCGCGCCCTGCAGGGGTTGCGACGGGAACTGGGCAGCGATGCCTTCAACATGGACGTGGACGGCCGATAGCAATGAACATGCGCAACACTCCGACGACTCCCCATTTCGACCAGGCCGCGACCTGGGTGGCACGGCTGGAAGCCACCGACTGCAGCGCCAGCGAACGCGCCCGCTTCGAGGACTGGCTGGCGCAGGACCCGGCGCACGTCCACGCCTGGGCCGAGGCCGAAACCCTGCACCAGCATGCCGCCGGGCTGCGCGACGACCCCTGGCTGCGCGCAGGCGCCCAGCGCATCGCCCGACGCCCGCGCCACCGGCATCCGCTGTTCCGCGCTGCCATCGCCGCCACGCTGTGCCTGGCCGTTGGCGCAGGCTGGCTGCTGGCCACCGACGGCAACCCGGCACCGCACACCTACGTCAACAGCGGCCTGGCCACGCAGCCGCAGATACTGGAAGACGGCAGCCTGGTGGTGCTGGACGCCGGTACCACCCTGACCACCCGTTTCGGCTGGCGCACACGCCGGCTGGAACTGCAGCAGGGCCGCATGCAGCTGCGGGTGGCCGCCGCCTCCCGGCCGATGCGGGTGCAGGCCGGCAACAGCACCCTGCGCGATATCGGCACCACCTTCCAGGTCGAGCTGCTGGACGGCGGCAAGGTCGGCGTGGCGCTGCTGGAAGGCGCGCTCGACGTGGCCAGCCAGGGCCCGCAGAAGATGCATCGGCAACTGCAGCCGGGCGAGCAGTTGCAGGTGCGCCCGTCCGGGCACATCGAGCCCAGCACGACGCTGCTGCGGCCGCAGGCCGAGGCGTGGCTGCACGGCCAGTTGCTGTTCGACGCCACGCCGCTGTCCGCCGCCGTGGCGCAGATGAACCGCTACACGACCACCCCGCTGGTCATCGCCGACCCCGCCATCGCCAACCTCGCCGTCAGCGGCAGCTTCCGCGCCGGCGACCAGGGCGCCCTGCTCTCCGCGCTGGAACTGGGCTGGTCGGTCGCCAGCCGGCCACGGGCCGATGGCGCACTCGAACTGCGCGGCAGGCACTGATGCCCACCGCGGGCCAGTTGCTGCGCCGACTGCGGCGGACCGGCCTGTACCTGCTCCTGCTGTCACCGACCTGTGCCCTCGCCGCCGATGCCGACTACCGCATCGCGCACGGCCCGCTGGCGCAGGCATTGCGGCAGTGGTCGCAGCAAAGCGGCGACGCCCTGCTGTTCGACACCCGCGAACTGAAGGGCCTGGACAGCACCGGCATCAGCGGCAGCTTCACCCCTGCCGGCGCGCTGGAAAAACTGCTGCAGGGGCTGCCGGTGAAACTGCTGCGCACGCCCGCGGGCGTATTCGTGGTGCGCCGGCAGGAAGCCACCACCACCCCGCCGCGCGCCCCGAGAACCCGCCCGGCGGCAGTCGCCGCAGCCACCGGTGAAACTCGCGCCGAGGTGGAACTGGCGCCCATCCACGTCACCGGCAGCCGCCTGCCACGCAGTTCGCTGCAGAGTACCGTCGCGGTCACCGTGATCGAGCGCGAGGACATCCAGCGCAGCGGCTATGGCTCGCTGTTCGACCTGCTGCGCCACCTGCCCGGCATGAACGGCCACCCGCCGGTGGACGCCGCACGCGACGGCGATTCGCTGTACCTGCCGGCCGGCGCGGCGGCCACCACCAGCCTGGACGGCATGGGCCCGCGTGCCACCCTGTTCCTGGTCAACGGCCGGCGCCTGCCACGCTACCCGATGGTGTCGCTGCAGCAGGGCGCGCTGACCGATCTGGGCGGTATCCCGCTGAGCTTCGTCGAGCGCATCGAACTGGTCCGCGGCGGCGCATCGGCCATTTACGGCGCCGACGCCATCGCCGGCGTGGTCAACATCGTGCTGCGCGAACAGGCCGACGGCCCCGAAGCCCTGCTGCAGACCGGCATCAGCAACCAGGACGACGGCGGCCAGTACCGCCTGCAGGCGGCCACCGGCCACGCCGACGACCGCAACCGCTGGTTCCTCGGCATCGACCTGCAACAGCGCCGGCACGTGGCCGGTGACCGCCGCAGCTGGCACCGCGAGGCATCGCGCTACCCGGTCGGCCTGCTCACCCACGATGGCTATTACCTGCCCGCCTTCCGCTGCCCGCCGTCGCTGCTCGCCGACGACGGCTGCTGGTACGACAGCTCGCGCCCGCGCTCGCTGCAACCGGCCAGTACCACCGCCTCCGTGTACGGCCATTGGAACCACGACCTCGGCAACGGCCTGTACGCCCATGCCGAACTGCGTGCCAGCCGCAGCCGCCAGCGCTTCGACCTCGGCCCCACCGCCGCCGCACTGCGCTTCGACAACGGCGACCTGATCAACCACGTGTTCGAAGAGGCCGGCAACGCGCGCTCGGCGGCAAACGGCATTGAAGCCGACTTCAGCGCCGGCATCGGCCGCAACCGCGCCGGCCGCGGCTGGGAGGCCGGCCTCAGCCGGCAACGCAGCCAGGTCATGCTGACCACCTCCGGCGCGGTACGCAGCTCGCGCCTGCTCGATGCGGTGGCAGACGGCTTCATCCCCGGTTTCACGGCCCTGGACCCGGCCCTGTACGACGACCTGTTCCCCACCACCGGCAACCGCGGCCGCACCGACCAATGGCTGGCCTGGTGGGGGCAACACCGGGAACTGGGGCAACTGCGCGGCGGCCCGGCGCAGCTGGCCAGCGGCATCGACCTGCGCCGCGAAACCTGGACTGCGCGCCCGGACAAGCTGCTCGAAGACGGCGAGCTGGCGCTGGGCCTGCCCACCGAGCGTCGCCGCCTGTCGCGCCAGGCCAGCGCCGCTTATGCCGAACTCGGCCTGCCGCTGACCGCCCGCCTGCACATGGACCTGGCCGCACGGCTGGACCGCGACGCCGGCGACACTGCCTTTTCCCCGCGCGCCGGGCTGCGCTGGAACCTGTCGCCCTCCTGGTCGCTGCTGCTGTCCAGCGGACGCGGCTACCGCGCGCCCAGCCTGTTCGAGCGCCGGCGCCCACCCGGTTATTTCGGCACGGTGGCGCTGCCGGCCTCGTCCACGCTGCCGGCCTGCACGCATCCGGTACAGGACAACTGCATGATCGACGTGCAGGTGATGGAAAACCCCGCACTGTCCGCGGAAACCTCGCGCAGCCATGCGCTGGGCCTGCTGTGGGCACCACCGGACGGCGATTTCACCCTGTCGCTGACCCACAACCGGATCGACCTGCACGACGAAATCCTCGACCTGCGCCCGGAAGACGCCCTCTGGAACCCGGGTACCTGGCTGCTCGACGACAACGGCCGGCTGCAGGGGCTGCAGTTGTATTTCGACAACATCGGCCGCACCGTTTCGCGCAACTGGACCCTGCACGGCGACTACCGCCACGCCACCGCGGCCTCCGGCCTGTGGCGGTTCTCGCTGGACGCCATCCAGCAACAGCAGTTGCGACGCCAGCGCCACGGCAGCGGGCAATGGACCAACCTGCGCGGGCACACCACACCCGCCACGGCGGTCACCGCCACCATGCAATGGCAGGGCCGGCAATGGGATACAGCCCTGCAGGCCTTCTACACCGGCAGCACCCGCGCCTGGCAACCCGGAGCCACCTGCCCGCCCGCGCAAAGCGGCATCGGCCATTGCAGCAACCCCGCACAATTGCGCTGGAACCTGCACCTGGAGCGCCCCATCGGCCCACGCCTGACCGCCGCGCTGGACATCCACAACCTGCTCGACACGCAGCCGGTCAACTACCTGCCCGGCAACGGCGGCCAGGCCGTTGGCCTCGACGACCCGCTGGGCCGGTATTTCCTGCTGACCCTGCAGTTCCGGTAATGGCCCGCTGCGGAAACGAAAAAGCCAGACGCAAGCGTCTGGCTTCCCGTTGATGCTGGTGCCGGAAATAGGAATCGAACCTACGACCTACGCATTACGAATGCGCCGCTCTACCAACTGAGCTATTCCGGCGGAGCCGCGGATTCTAGAGTTTGCCGCCCACGCGGTCAATCGACCAGGCGCAGGCGCAGTTCCTTGGGCAGCGCGAACACCATCGACTCCGGTTCGCCGGACAGTTCGGCGACGCTGCCGGCACCCAGCTCGCGCAGGCGCGCGATCACGCCGTCCACCAGTACCTGCGGTGCGGAGGCGCCGGCGGTCAGGCCGATGTTGCGCTTGCCGCTCACCCATTCGGGCTTGATCTCGTGCGCGCCGTCGACCAGGTAGGACTCCACGCCCTCGCGGCGCGCCAGCTCGGCCAGCCGGTTGGAGTTGGAGCTGTTCGGCGAACCGACCACCAGCACCAGGTCGCACCGGCCCGCCAATTCACGCACCGCATCCTGCCGGTTCTGGGTGGCGTAGCAGATGTCGTCGTTCTTCGGGCCTTGAATCGCCGGGAACTTCGCACGCAGTGCGGCAATCACGCTGCGGGTGTCGTCCACCGACAACGTGGTCTGCGTGGTGTAGGCGAGATTGTCGGGCTGGCCGACCGCCAATGCGGTGACATCATCCTCGTCCTCGACCAGATAGATCGCGCCACCGCCGGCTTCCTGCCGCCACTGCCCCATCGTGCCCTCGACCTCGGGATGGCCCTCGTGGCCGATCAGCACCACGTCGCGGCCGGCGCGGCAGTGGCGCGCAACTTCGAAATGCACCTTGGTCACCAGCGGGCAGGTGGCGTCGAACACCTTCAGGCCGCGCCGCTCGGCCTCGTCGCGCACCGCCTGCGAGACGCCGTGGGCGCTGAAGATCACCGTATTGCCGTCGGGCACTTCGTCCAGTTCCTCGACGAAGATCGCGCCGCGTTGCTTCAGGTCATCGACCACGAAGCGGTTGTGCACGACCTCGTGGCGCACGTAGATCGGCGCGCCCAGCGTCTCGATGGCGCGCTTGACGATCTCGATGGCGCGGTCGACGCCGGCGCAGAAGCCGCGGGGGTTGGCGAGCAGGACATCCATGCGGCGATTATCCGGCTTTTTCCGCGGTCTTGCCGTCGAACAACCCGGCAAGGGCAATGCCGATGGCACCGGCGACGATCGCCGAGTCGGCGATGTTGAACGCCGGCCAGTAGTGCTTACCGACGTACCACTGGATGAAATCGATCACATGGCCGTGGATCTGCCGGTCGATGACGTTGCCGATGGCGCCGCCGATCACCAGCGCATACGGCAGCGCGCTGCGCCAGTTGCCGCGTGCGGTGCGCGACAGCCAGAACGCCATCAAGCCGCTGATGGCCACGGCCAGCGCGGTGAAGAACCACAGCTGCCAGCCGCCGGCGTCACTGAGGAAGCTGAACGCCGCACCGGTGTTGTAGGTGCGGTACCAGTTCCAGAAACCGTCGATCACCGGCACCGGGGTGTACTCGGGCAGGCTGGACAGCACCCACGCCTTGCTCCACTGGTCCAGGCCAATGACGACAACCGAGAGCAGGAGCCAGATCAGGGCGTTGGGTTTGGGTCTTGCGGTCATCGCGTCGTTCTACCAGTGAAGTAGCGGAGGCTCCCTGTAGGAGCGACGCAAGTCGCGATGGGCTTTCCCGGTGAAGCCCCATCGCGACTTGCGTCGCTCCTACAAGGAATGTAAAGCACATCAGAACCAGCGACGGTCTTCACCGGGGCCGTCGATGTTGCCGGCACAGCGGCCACACAGTTCCGGGTGCGCGGCCACGCTGCCGACGTCGGCGCGGTAGTGCCAGCAGCGCACGCACTTGGGCTTCTCGGTCGGCTGCGCGCTGACGAACACTTCATCGGTGGTCGCCGGGCGCACGCTGACGTCGCCACTGATGAACAGGAAGCGCAGTTCGTCGGCCAGCGGCTGCCAGCGCGCTGCCTGCTCCTCGTTCGCGGCCACGGTGATCTCCGCTTCCAGCGCGGCACCGATGACGCCGTTGGCGCGCATCGGCTCCAGCACCTTGGCCACCTGCTCGCGCACCGCCAGCAACTGCTCGAAATCGGCCGCCGACAACTGCGCATCGGCCGGCAGCGGCGCAAGGCCGTCGTACCACATGGTGAACAGCACGTTGCCGGCGCGTTCGCCGGGCAGGTAGCCCCACAGCTCGTCGGCGGTGAAGGTCAGGATCGGCGCGACCCAGCGCACGAACGCCTCGGCGATGCGGTACATCGCGCTCTGCGCCGAGCGGCGGCCGCGCGAATCTTCCTGCATCGTGTACAGGCGGTCCTTGGTCACGTCCAGGTACAGCGAGCCGAGGTCGACCGAGCAGAAGTTCAGCAGCAGCTGCACGATCTCGGCCATGTTGTAGTTGGCGTAGGCGGCCTTGATCTTCTCCTGCAGCTCGAACGCGCGGTGCACGATCCAGCGGTCCAGCGCCACCATGTCTTCCAGCGGGCGCAGGTCCTTGTTCGGGTCGAAGCCGTCGAGGTTGCCGAGCAGGAAGCGCGCGGTGTTGCGCAGGCGGCGGTAGGCGTCGGCGTTGCGCTTGAGGATTTCCTGCGACAGCGACATTTCGTTGCTGTAGTCGGCCGAGGCGATCCACAGGCGCAGGATGTCCGCGCCCAGCGTGCGCATGATTTCCTGCGGCTCGATGCCGTTGCCCAGCGACTTGGACATCTTGCGGCCGTGCTCGTCCACGGTGAAACCGTGGGTCAGGCACTGCTTGTACGGGGCGGCCTTGTCGATCGCGACGCCGGTGAGCAGGGACGAATGGAACCAGCCGCGGTGCTGGTCCGAGCCTTCCAGGTACAGGTCGGCCGGTTTGCCGAAGCCGCGCGCCAGCAGCACGCCCTCGTGGGTGACGCCGGAATCGAACCAGACGTCGAGGATGTCGGTGACTTTCTCGTACTGCGGGGCTTCCTCGCCCAGCAGTTCGGCCGCATCCAGCGAGTACCACACGTCGATGCCGCCGGCCTGCACGCGGTCGGCCACCTGCTGCATCAGCTCGACGCTGCGCGGGTGCGGCTCGCCGGTTTCGCGATGGGTGAACAAGGCGATCGGCACGCCCCAGGTGCGCTGGCGGCTGATGCACCAGTCCGGGCGGCCTTCGACCATGCTGGCGATGCGCGCCTTGCCCCACGCCGGGAACCAGCCCACCGAGTCGATGGCATTCATGGCATCGGCGCGCAGGCCGGCCTTGTCCATCGAGATGAACCATTGCGGCGTGGCGCGGAACACCACCGGCGTCTTGTGCCGCCAGCAGTGCGGGTAACTGTGCCGGATTTCGGCGAAGGCCAGCAGCGAACCGTTGCCGCGCAGCACATCGACGATCAGCGGCTGCGCCTTCCACAGGTGCACGCCGGCCAGCTCCACCTCGCCCGCCGGCGGCGTCGAAGACAGGTACACGCCACGGCCATCGACCGGGTTGATCTGGCCGGCGTTGTACTTGTCCATCACCCCGTAGTGCTGGCTGACCGCGAAATCCTCCTGGCCGTGGCCCGGGGCGGTATGCACCGCACCGGTACCGTCGGTGTCGGAGACGTGTTCGCCATTGAGCAGCGGCAGGTCGCGCTCGGCGTAGAACGGATGCGCCAGCAACTGGTTTTCCAGCGCCGCGCCCTTGGTGTGGCCATGCACGACCATTTCGGCCACGCCGTAACGGGCCAGTGCTGACTCGGCCAGCGCCGCGGCCAGCACCAGCCAGCGCGGCTTGCCATCGTGCGCCGGGCCTTCGACCAGTGCGTAATCGATGTCCGCACCCAGCGATACCGCCAGCGAGGCCGGCAGCGTCCACGGCGTGGTGGTCCAGATCGGCACCGCCACTTCCACGCCGTCGGGCAACGCGACGCCGAAGCTGGCGGCCAGCTTTTTCGCATCGCGCGCGGCGTAGGCCACGTCGATCGCCGGCGAAGTCTTGTCCTGGTATTCGATCTCGGCCTCGGCCAATGCCGAGCCGCAATCGAAGCACCAGTGCACCGGCTTGGCGCCGCGCAGCAGGTGGCCGTTGGCGACGATCTTGGCCAGCGCGCGGATCTCGTTGGCCTCGAAATCGAAGCTCAGGGTCTTGTACGGGTTGTCCCAGTCGCCGACCACGCCCAGCCGCTTGAAGTCGGCGCGTTGCAGGTTGATCTGCTCCTCGGCGTACTCGCGGCACTTCTGCCGGAACTGCTCGGCGTCGAGCTTGGTGCCGACCTTGCCCCACTTCTTCTCGACCGCGATCTCGATCGGCAGGCCGTGGCAGTCCCAGCCCGGCACGTAGGGCGCATCGAAGCCGTCCAGGTAGCGCGACTTGACGATGATGTCCTTGAGGATCTTGTTGACCGCGTGGCCGAGGTGGATCTGGCCGTTGGCGTAGGGCGGGCCGTCATGCAGCATGAACAGCGGCCGGCCCTTGGCATTCTCGCGCAGCTGCGCGTAGATGCCCTGCTCTTCCCAACGCGCCAGGATGCCCGGCTCGCGCTTGGGCAGGTCGCCGCGCATCGGGAATTCCGTCGCCGGCAGATGAAGGGTGGCTTTGTAGTCCTGGCTCACGCGGTGGCTCGCAGTCGTTGTTCGTTGAGGATAGTGCGCGCCTGTTCGGCGTCGCGGTGCATCTGCGCGGTCAATGCCGGCAGGTCGTCGAACTTTTCTTCATCACGCAGCTTGGCGACGAATTCCACTTCGATGTGGCGGCCGTACAGGTCGCCCTTGAAGTCGAACAGGTGCGCTTCAAGCAGCGGTTCCACGCCATCGACCGTGGGTCGGGTGCCGAAGCTGGACACCGACGGCCACGGCCCGCTTTCGCCGGAAGCGCCGAACACACCGTGCACCCAGGTGGCGTAGATACCTGAAAGTGCGGGCGTTTTCGGAAAACGCAAATTGGCGGTGGGGAAACCCAGCGTGCGTCCGAGCTGGCGCCCACGCACCACCCGCCCGCCGATGGCGTAGGGATGGCCCAGCAGGTCGGCGGCATGGGCGAAGTTGCCTTCCACCAGCAGTTCGCGGATACGGGTGCTGGAGACACGCTCGCCATGCACGTGCACCGGCGCGATCTCGCCGGCAGCGAAGCCCAGCTCCGGGCCCATCCGCTGCAGCAACGCGAGGTCGCCACCACGGCGGTTGCCGAAATGGAACTTCGGCCCGATCCAGACCTCGCGCACGCCCAGCCGGCGCACCAGCGTGTCACGGACGAACTCCTCGGCCGGCGTGGCCACCATCTTCGCGTCGAAGCGCAGCAGGCCGACGCTGTCGACGCCCAATCCGCGCAGCGCCGCCACCTTGTCACGCGCCAGCATCAGCCGCGGCGGCGGGTTTTCACGGGCAAAGAACTCGCGCGGCAGCGGCTCGAAGGCCAGCGCCACGGCCGGCACGTCCAGCGCGCGTGCGCGCTCGACCGCATGCCGCACCAACGCCCGGTGGCCCCTGTGCAGGCCATCGAAGGCACCGATGCAGACCACGCTTCCCCGCGGGAACAGCACCCCGCCTTCGACGTCTCTAAACAGCCTGCTCATTCAAACCCGGAAAACCGGCCCTTGCAGGCCGGCGCCTTGCCATGTGTAGCCGGGAAGTATAGCGGTGGCGCGGGCGTCACTGCCCGCGCAACTCGCGCGGGCGGTAGCCCATCAGCAGTAAACCGCCGGCATAGATCGCGCCGCCGCCGCCCACCAGCAGCGCCAGCCGCCAGCCGCGCTGCCACCATTGCCACTGCGTCCAATCGGCCCACAGCAGGCGCAGCGCCAGCAGCACCAGCACCATCAACGCGCTGGCCACCAGCAATTGACGCAGGAACCGCCCCCAGCCAGGCTGCCGCCGGTACACCCGCGCCCGCCACAGGTACCAGCCCAGTTGCAGCGCATTGGCCCAGCCGGCCACGGCCACCGACAGCGCCAGCAGCGCATGCGCGCCCTCGACCTGCTTGAGCGCCAGCCGCCAATCCCCCTGCGCCTGCGCCAATGCCGCCTGCCCCAACGGGCTGAACCACAGCAAGGCCACAAACAACCCCAGCGTACAAACGATGTTGACCGCAATCGACCCCAGCGCCGCCTTGACCGGAGTGCGCGTGTCCTGCCGCGAATAGAACGCCGGGGCCAGCACCTTGACCAGCAGGAAGGCCGGCACCGCCAGCGACTGCGCCATCAGACTCAGGCTGCTCATGCGCATGTCCTGCTCGCTGAAACGGCCGTACTGGAACAAGGTGGCCAGCAGCGGCTGCGCGCACAGCACCAATCCGAGGCAGGCCGGCACGCCGATCAGCAGGCACAGCCTGAAACCCCAATCCAGCCCCTTCGAATACCCGGCCGGGTCGGCCTCGGCATGGCGGCTGGACAGGTGCGGCAGGATCACCGTACCGATCGCCACGCCGAACATGCCCAGCGGGAATTCCAGCAGCCGGTCGCTGTAGTACAGCCAGGTCACGCTGCCACCCATCAACATCGAGGCTGCCAGCGTGTTGAACAGCAGGTTGACCTGGGCCACCGACGAACCGAACAGGGTGGGCACCATCAAGGTCATGATCCGGCGCACCCCGGCATGGGCGAAATCCAGGCGCGGGCGCGGCAGCAGGCCCAGCCTTGCCAGCGACGGCAACTGGAACAGCAACTGCAATACGCCGGCGACCAGCACGCCCCACGCCAGCGCCAGCACCGGCTCTTGGCCCCAGGCCTGCATCTGCGGGGCCAGGCACAGCGCGGCGGCGATCAGCGACAGGTTCAGCAGGATCGGCGACAGCGCCGGCACCGCAAAGCGCTGGTAGCTGTTCAGTACCCCACCTACCAGCGAGGCCAGAGAGATGAACAACGCGTAGGGAAAGGTGATCTGCAACATCAGCGTGGCCAGCCGCGCCTGGTCGCCGTCCGGCGCAAAACCCGGCGCAATCACCCGCATCAGCCACGGTGCCAGCAGAATCGCCAGCCCGGTCACCACCAGCATCGCCGCCGACAGCGCCCCGGCCACCCGGTCAACCAGCGCCTTGACCGCCGCGTGGTCGCCCCGGCTCCGGTACTCGGCCAGTACCGGCACGAAGGCCATCGAGAACGAGCCCTCGGCCGAGAGCCGGCGCATGAAGTTGGGAATCCTGAATGCGACGACGAATGCATCCATCGCCGCACTGGCCCCGAACACC
The DNA here is from genome assembly GCA_900078405.1 of uncultured Stenotrophomonas sp. Taxonomy (NCBI): domain Bacteria; kingdom Pseudomonadati; phylum Pseudomonadota; class Gammaproteobacteria; order Lysobacterales; family Lysobacteraceae; genus Stenotrophomonas; species uncultured Stenotrophomonas sp. The sequence continues at coordinate 1,409,714 of FLTS01000001.1, forward strand.
TGCGCATACACCTGGTCGCGCACCAAGCCACTGATGCGGGACAGGAAGGTCATTGCACTGAATACCGCCGTGGACTTGAGCAACCGCCCGCTCACGCACTTCCCCTTGACAACCCAACTTGACGTTTACTCACTGGCCCATCATACTTGCGCGCTTGCTGTTCCCACCACACCGATTTTCAGGAAACCACCACCGTGGCCAATATCAAGTCCGCCAAGAAGCGCGCCAAGCAGACCGTCGTGCGCAACGCGCGCAACGTCGCTCAGCGTTCGATGCTGCGCACCGCCGTCAAGAAGGTGATCAAGGCCCTGGACGCCAATGACGCCGCCGGCGCCGAGGCTGCCTTCGCCGTCGCCCAGCCGATCCTCGACCGTTTCAGCGCCCGTGGCCTGATCCACAAGAACAAGGCCGCCCGCCACAAGAGCCGCCTGACCGCCCGCATCAAGGCCATCAAGGCCGCCTGATCCGCGCGATCCCCTGATGCCGCAAGGCGTCAGGCATTGAAAAACCCGGCCTGCGCCGGGTTTTTTGTTGCCATCATCCGTGGCGGCAATCCTTCGGGCCGGCGCTGACGCAACGTCAAGGGTGTTCCCGGCAATCTTTTGTTGGCCGGGAAATCTCGCAGGTGCGGGGCTGGCCCCGCACGAGGCTTCACCGAGGCCGCCCAATGCACCACAGGCCACGGACCGGCCATTGCTCCAAGACTGGCCTGAGAAGGCCTCAGCCCTGCGCCTCGCGCGCCTCGGCTTCCAGCAGCTTCTGCTGGTCGAAGAAGGCCATGATGTCCTTCATGATCGGCCAGGTGCCCTCGCGGCCCAGCGCCGACACCAGGTACCACGGGCCGGTCCAGCCCAGTTCCGCGACCACCTGTGCGGCCGCGGCCTGTGCCTCGTCCTCGAACATCAGGTCGGCCTTGTTCAGCACCAGCCAGCGCGGCTTTTCCAGCAGCTCCGGGTCGTGCTTGCCCAGTTCGTGCTCGATCGCGCGCACCTGCTCGACCGGGGAAATGCCCTCCACCCCGCCTTCCATCGGCGAAATGTCGACGAGGTGCAGCAGCAGCCGGGTGCGCTGCAGGTGGCGCAGGAACTGCGCACCCAGCCCGGCGCCGTCGGCCGCACCCTCGATCAGGCCGGGGATGTCGGCGATCACGAAGCTGCGGTAGTTCTCCACCTTCACCACGCCCAGGTTCGGGTACAGGGTGGTGAACGGGTAGTCGGCCACCTTCGGCGTGGCCGCCGACACCGCGCGGATCAGGGTGCTCTTGCCGGCATTGGGGAAGCCGAGCAGGCCGACGTCGGCCAGCAGCTTCAGCTCCAGCTTGAGCAGGCGCTCCTCCCCCTCCTCGCCCGGCAATGCCTGCCTCGGCGCGCGGTTGGTGGAACTCTTGAAATGCATGTTGCCGAGGCCACCCTTGCCGCCCTTGGCCACCAGCAGGCGGTCGCCATGCCGGGTCATGTCGCCGATGACCTCATCGGTTGCGACGTTGATCACCACGGTGCCGACCGGCACGGTGATGGTCAGGTCCTCGCCGGCCTTGCCGTACATCTGCCGGCCCATGCCGTTCTCGCCACGCTGCGCCTTGAAGATGCGGTCATGGCGGAAATCGACCAGGGTGTTCAGGTTTTCGTCGGCGCGGATCCACACGCTGCCGCCGTCGCCGCCGTCGCCGCCGTCCGGGCCACCCAATGGAATGAATTTCTCGCGACGGAAACCGACGCAGCCATTGCCGCCGTTGCCGGCAATTACGGAGATTTCGGCTTCATCAACGAGTTTCATGGGAATGACCGGGAATCGGGAAGGAATGGGAAATCGGGAAGGCGACCCCGCGAAGGAAGTCTATCGGGCCAGCGCCACGCGCGCCGCGCGGCTGCCGCCGTTCCAACGAAAAGCCCCGCCGAAGCGGGGCTTTCGTCGCTGCGCCCGTGCCAGGCAGGGGCGCCTGCGCGTGCGGAATCAGGCTTCCGCGACGACGCTGACGGTGCGGCGCTTCTTCGGGCCCTTCACCGTGAACTCGACCTTGCCGTCGACCAGCGCGAACAGCGTGTGGTCGCGGCCGAGGCCGACGCCGGTACCCGGGTGGAACTGGGTGCCACGCTGGCGCACGATGATGTTGCCGGCTTCGATGGCCTGGCCACCGAAGATCTTGACGCCGAGGTACTTCGGGTTGGAATCGCGGCCGTTGCGCGAGGAGCCTACGCCCTTTTTATGTGCCATGACGGATTCTCCTTGGATTAGCCGGCGATGCCGGTGATTTCGATTTCGGTGTAGTGCTGGCGGTGGCCCTGCCGCTTCATGTGGTGCTTGCGGCGGCGGAACTTGATGATGCGCACCTTGTCGGCGCGGCCGTGGGCCACGACCTTGGCGGTCACCGAAGCGCCCTTCAGGGCATCGCCGATCTTGATGCCGTCGGCATCGCCGAGCATCAGGATGGTGTCGAACTTGATCTCGCTGCCGGCTTCGGCTTCGAGCTTCTCAACGCGGAGGGTTTCGCCCTGCGCGACGCGGTATTGCTTACCGCCGGTTACCAGCACTGCGTACATGGGAGTGTCTCTTCTGTAGTTATTCTTGGGATCTGCCCACCATCGAGGGCGGACAGGAGCGGAATTGTAGGGGCAATACCAAGCCCGGGTCAAGCCACTCCTGCCCGTCAAATCCCTGCCCGGACAAGGGCATGCGCGACTTCCGCGACGCCGCGCACGGGCTGGCAAATCCGGCAATTGCCCCCAAATCACAAGGCCGCTAGGCTGGTCGACTGCCGTCGGCTACGCCCCCACATCCCGTCACCTGCCCTGCCGGTGGCGACCAGCAACGGATTCCTCATGGCGATGGATTTCATCCGCATCCGCGGTGCGCGGACGCACAACCTCAAGAACATCGACCTCGACCTGCCGCGCGACAAGCTGATCGTGATCACCGGCCTGTCCGGTTCGGGCAAGTCCTCGCTGGCGTTCGACACCATCTACGCCGAGGGCCAGCGCCGCTACGTGGAATCGCTGTCGGCCTATGCGCGGCAGTTCCTGAGTGTGATGGAGAAACCGGACCTGGACCACATCGAGGGCCTGTCGCCGGCGATCTCGATCGAACAGAAGTCCACCAGCCACAACCCGCGCTCGACCGTGGGCACCATCACCGAGATCTACGACTACCTGCGCCTGCTCTACGCCCGCGTCGGCAGCCCGCGCTGCCCCGACCACGGCTACCCGCTGGAAGCGCAGACCGTCAGCCAGATGGTCGATCAGGTATTGGCGCTGGACGGCGAGCAGCGCTGGATGCTGCTGGCGCCGGTGATCCGCGAGCGCAAGGGCGAGCACGTGCAGGTGTTCGACCAGTTGCGTGCGCAGGGTTTCGTGCGCGTGCGCGTGGACGGCGAGCTGTACGAGATCGACGCGGTGCCGGCGCTGGGGCTGCGCCAGAAGCACACCATCGAGGCGGTGATCGACCGCTTCCGCCCGCGCGAGGACATCAAGCAGCGGCTTGCCGAAAGCTTTGAAACCGCGCTCAAGCTGGGCGACGGCATGGCCATCGTGCAGTCGCTGGATGATGCGCAAGCCACGCCGCAGCTGTTCTCCTCCAAATATTCCTGCCCGGTCTGCGACTACGCGCTGCCGGAACTGGAGCCGCGGCTGTTCTCGTTCAACTCGCCGGTCGGCGCCTGCCCCGGCTGCGACGGCCTCGGCATGGCCGAGTTCTTCGACCCCTCGCGCGTGGTCGTGCACCCCGAGCTGTCGCTGGCTGCCGGCGCGGTGCGCGGCTGGGACCGCCGCAATGCCTACTACTTCCAGCTGATCGCCTCGCTGGCCAAGCACTACGCCTTCGACGTCGATGCGCCGTGGCAGTCGCTGCCCGAATACGTGCGGCAGGCGGTGCTGTACGGCAGCGGCGAGGAGCAGATCACCTTCACCTATTTCACCGAGGCCGGCGGCCGCAGCCAGCGCAAGCACCGCTTCGAGGGCATCATTCCCAATCTCGAACGCCGCTACCGCGAGACCGAATCGCCGGCGGTGCGCGAGGAGCTGGCCAAGTTCATCAGCGAGCGGCCGTGCCCCGAGTGCAACGGCGCACGCCTGAACAAGGCCGCGCGCAACGTGTTCGTCGCCGACCGGCCGCTGCCGGAGCTGGCGGTGCTGCCGATCGACGAGGCCAAGCGCTTCTTCGGCGAACTGAGCCTGCCCGGCTGGCGCGGCGAGATCGCCGCCAAAATCGTCAAGGAAATCAGCGAGCGGCTCGGCTTCCTCGTCGACGTCGGGCTGGATTACCTGACGCTGGAACGCAAGGCCGACACCCTGTCCGGCGGCGAGGCGCAGCGCATCCGCCTGGCCTCGCAGATCGGCGCCGGACTGGTGGGGGTGATGTACGTGCTCGACGAGCCGTCCATCGGCCTGCACCAGCGCGACAACGAGCGCCTGCTCGGCACCCTTACCCGCCTGCGCGACCTCGGCAACACGGTGATCGTGGTCGAGCACGACGAGGACGCGATCCGCCTGGCCGACTACGTGGTCGACATCGGCCCCGGCGCTGGCGTGCATGGCGGCGAGGTGGTGGGCGAAGGCAGGCTGGAGGACATCCTCGCCGCGCCGCGCTCGCTGACCGGGCAGTATCTGTCCGGCAAGCGCGCCATCGAAATTCCGGCCAGGCGCCACAAGCCGAACCCGAAGATGACGCTGCATCTGCGCGGCGCCCGCGGCAACAACCTCAAGAACGTGGACCTGCATGTCCCCGCTGGCCTGCTGACCTGCGTCACCGGCGTGTCCGGCTCGGGCAAGTCGACGTTGATCAACGACACCCTGTTCTCGCTGGCCGCCAACGAGATCAACGGCGCCTCGCACCCGGTCGCGGCGTACAGGGAGGTCGAGGGGCTGGACCTGTTCGACAAGGTGGTGGACATCGACCAGTCGCCGATCGGCCGCACCCCGCGCTCCAACCCGGCCACCTACACCGGCCTGTTCACGCCGCTGCGCGAGCTGTACGCGCAGGTGCCGGAAGCGCGCGCGCGCGGCTATGCGCCGGGGCGTTTTTCCTTCAACGTGCGCGGCGGCCGCTGCGAGGCCTGCCAGGGCGACGGCCTGATCAAGGTGGAGATGCACTTCCTGCCGGACGTGTACGTGCCCTGCGACGTCTGCCACGGCAAGCGCTACAACCGCGAGACGCTGGAGATCCTGTACAAGGGCTACAGCATCAACGACGTGCTGGAGATGACCGTCGAGGATGCGCTGAAGCTGTTCGAGCCGGTACCGGCCATCGCCCGCAAGCTGGAAACGCTGGTCGACGTGGGCCTGAGCTACATCAAGCTCGGCCAGAGCGCGACCACGCTGTCCGGCGGCGAGGCGCAGCGCGTGAAGCTGTCCAAGGAGCTGAGCCGGCGCGATACCGGCCGCACCCTGTACATCCTCGACGAGCCGACCACCGGCCTGCATTTCCACGACATCGAAATGCTGCTGCAGGTGCTGAACCAGCTGGTCGACAGCGGCAACACCGTGCTGATCATCGAGCACAACCTCGACGTGATCAAGACCGCCGACTGGATCGTCGACCTCGGCCCGGAAGGCGGCCACCGCGGCGGCACCATCCTCGTCACCGGCACGCCCGAAGACGTGGCCGCGCACCCGGCGTCCTACACCGGCCAGTTCCTCGCCCGGATGCTGCCCTCCACCGCCGCGCGCCCCGAACAACCGGCGGCGGTGGCGAACAAGCCCGATGCAAGGCCACCGCGCAAGGAAAAGCCCGCGAAGAAAACGGCCGCCAGGAAAGCCGCCCCCCGCAAGCAAAAGGATTCCCGATGAGCAACCAACACAAGCAACTGGCCCGCGTGCCAATCAGCGTGCGCTGGCGTGACATGGACTCGATGGGCCACGTCAACAACGCCAAGTACGTGTCCTATCTGGAAGAAGCACGCGTGCGCTGGATGCTGGGTGTGGAAGGCGTGTCGCTGAACGACCGCATCGTGCCGGTGGTGGCCGCCACCAACGTCAACTACCGGTTGCCGATCGTGTGGCCGAACGACATCGTCGTGGAGCTGTTCGTCGAGCGGCTGGGCAACAGCAGCGTGACCATCGGCCACCGCATCGTCGACCAGCAGGACGCCGGCAAGCTGTACTCGGACGGCAACGTGGTGGTGGTATGGATGGATGCGCAGACCGGCAGGAGTGCGCCGCTGCCGGAGGCGGTGCGCGAGGCGTCGAGCTGATCCATGGCCTCTCTCCCATCGGGGTGAGAGGGGCAGTTCGCGAACCACCGGTTCGCTGCCCTTCGGACGCCCTTGCGCCAGCGCAAGGGCCGGGGCGCGAAGCGGGGGTTGGGGCGAGGGGCGATGGAGTCCCGATGGTCAAGCATCATGGACTTCGTCCGCCCCTCCTCCGCCCCTTTTCCCGAAGGGAGAAGGGGCGAAACCACCGTGAGGCCATTCCATGTCCCCGATATTCAAGAACAGGAATTTCTGGAAGCGCACCTTCCAGATCCTCACCTGGCTGCTGATCCTCGCCTTCATCAGCCACCCGGAACTGCGATTGCTGGTCCCGCTGCTCGATTCGCTCGGCCTGGAGCTGCTGCTGGGGCTGGCCGGCCTGCAACTGCTCGACCTGTATCAGGCACGGATCGCCCCGTTCATCGCCATGCTCACCGAGCGTGTTCTGCAACCCGCCTTCGTCGCCCTCGTCGATGCCGCCAACCACCGCAGGCTGCGCCCGGCCGGCCGCTTCCTGTGGAACCTGCTGCTGACCGGCAGCGGTTGGCCGGGGACCGCCCTCGCGTTCAAACTGTCCACGCTGCACGTGTCGGCGCGGCCCCCGGCCTGATCCGGACACCAGCCGTTTCCTGGCGCCACAAAGACGAAGGGCCGCAATGCGGCCCTTCGTCGTTTCCCGTGCTGCAGCGCGCTCAGTTTTCCGACAGCGGCTTGCGCGGCATCTTCTCCTCGCGCATCGCCGCGTTGTAGACGAACGAGGCGACGATGGCCGCGGCCTGTTTCAGGTCTTCCGGCTCGGCATGGTCCCAGGTGTCCAGATTGGAGTGGTGGACGTTGCTGAAGTAGTCCAGCCGGTCCTGGATGAACTGGAAGCCCGGCAGGCCAACACGGTCGAAGCTGATATGGTCGGTGCTGCCGGTGTTGCGACTGGCCACGGTGGTGGCGCCGACGTCGTTGAACGGCTTCAGCCACGCCTCGAAGATCGGCATCGCCGCCATGTTTTCCTGCGCGTAGATGCCGCGGAAGCGGCCCGAGCCGTTGTCCATGTTGAAATACGCCGAGAACTTCTCGTAGTCACGCAGCTTCTGCAGCGGGCCGGTCGGTTCGCGCAGCGAGGCCGGCAATGCCTTCTGCGCCGGGTCGGCCGGCTCCGGGTAATGCGCGAAGTGCCGGGCCACGTAGGCCTGCGAGCCGATCAGGCCCTGTTCCTCGCCGCTCCACAGCGCCACGCGGATGGTGCGCCGGGGCTTGGCGCCCACCGCCTTGAGGATGCGCATGGCCTCCATCATCACCGCCACGCCGGCGGCGTTGTCGGCCGCACCGGTGCCGGTATGCCAGGAATCCATGTGCGCGCCCAGCATCACGATCTCGTCGGCCTTGCTGCTGCCGCGGATCTCGGCCAGCGTGTTGTTGCCGGGCTGGTCGGTCTCGTCGGTGAAGCGCGCATCGACGTTGACCCGCAGCTTCACCGGCTGCTTGCGCTCGACCGCGCGCGCCAGCTGGTTGTAGTGCTCGGCAATCATCGCCAACTCGGGGATGCCCACCGGCTCGCCGGTCTTGCGCGAACCGCCGCCGCCGACACGGATGATGCCGTTGTCCCAACCACTGATACTGATCGCCGCCAGCGCGCCCTCCTCGGCGAAGAAGGTGTTGGTGGCGCGCACCAGCTCCTGGCGCTCGCCGAATTCCTTGAGCCGCTTAGCGCGCTCCTTGCTCGTGTCCTTCGGGATGGCGAACTGCTGCAGGCCCTCCAGCGAGGTGGCGTCATGGCGGTGCGAATCGGCCTCGGTGCCGCGTTTGTACTCGCGCGCGTCACCCAGCAGCAGAATCTTGCCGCGCAACTGGCCCTTGTACTTCTCCAGGTCGGCCAGCTTCTTGATGTCGACCTTGACCACCTCGCCTTCCACGGCGCCATTGGTGCCGGGCGTCCACGCCTTGGGCAGCGCGTACAGCTGGGTCACGCGCGGCTCCAGCATCTCCACGCTGGCCGAATCGAACTCCCAGCCGCGGCCGAAGTCTTCGAACGCCTCGTCATGCACGTTGGCAAGGCCCCACTCGGTAAACTTCTGCCGGGTCCAGGCATTGGCCTGCGCCATTGCCGGCGAGTTGGTCAGGCGCGGACCGATGGTTTCGGTGAGGTGGGAGAACGTATCCATCACCTGCGAACGGTGGAAGGCCTCATGGCGGATCTTGCCCACCATGTCCAGATCCACCGGCTCGGCCGCCTGCGCGCCGCCGGCGAACGCCAGCCCCAACCCCAATGACAGCAAACCCCGCTTGATCATCACTTCCCCCGGCCCCTGGCCGATCGTGGCAAAGACCCGAGTCTAGCCAGCGGTACGGGCACCCGAGCCGGCCAATGGTCATGGTCGCACGGTGCCATCCGCCAAACGCATGATGCAGGTCGGCGCTACGTCCTCGACGCTTCATATCCATGCCGTCGGGGCGTAGCCCCGACCTGCCCTCTCAGGCGCGCTCCACCACCGCGCGTTGCAGCGCCGGTTGCCACTGCCCCGGCCAGTCGCGGTCATTGGCCACCTGCGCCTGCGCACGACTGGCCTCGAACGCGGCGAAATCCAGCTCCGCCACCGCCCACGCCTGTCCCCCGGCGGTCTGCGCCAACACGCCGTCGGCGGGAAAGCCACGGTCCATCGGCGCATACACCATCGCCTGCCCGGTGTTGACGTCCAGCGCCGGGCTCCAGCTGGCCCGTCCCGCGGTCACCGCCTTCGCCACGAACAGGCGGTTCTCCAGCGCGCGCGCCAGGCAGCCCACGTGCACGCGGGTGGCGCCGGCCTCGGTATCGGTGCAGCTGGGCACCACCAGCAGCCGCGCGCCGGCCTCGCATTGCGCACGCACCGGCAACGGAAACTCGCTGTCGTAGCAGACCGCCACCCCGGCGCGGATGCCGTCCACCTCGAACACCTTCAGGGCATCGCCCGCCTCGATCAGCCCCGTGGCCTTTTCGAAACCGGTCAGCTGCAGCTTGTCCTGCCACAGCTGCACACCTTGCGGGGTGAACCAGTCGCAGCGGTTGCGGTAACGGCCACCGCCGACATCGAGCAGGAAGGTGCCCGCCACCACGTGCATGTCCAGCTCGCGGGCAAGCCCGGTGAACAGCGCCAGCCATGCTTGCCGGTAGCGCTGGATCGCCGCCAGCGAAGCCGGCAGGTCGCCCGGAACCGGGGGTTCGAATGTCGCGGCCAGCTCAAGCGACAGGTATTCGGGCAGTACCGCAATGCGCGCACCGGCGGCGGCGGCCTCGGCCAGCACCTGCCGCTGGTGCCGGGCGAAGGCATCGAAATCGGCAGGCGCGCCGATTTCGTAACGGGCGACGGCGATCTTCATGTGGCGGGCTCCAGCGTGCGGGTCCAGAACGTGAGTGGGTGCAACACTTCGCCGCGCCCGGTTTCCCGCCAGTGCAGCTGCATGGTCATGCCTGGCCGGCGTGCGTAGCCGCGCTTGTGCCAGAACGCGTCGTTGTCGCGGTGGCCGGGCGGGCGGCGCGGGTCGTCGGCTTCACGGTCCACCGCGCAGAACGCGGTCATCACGAACCGGCCCAGGGCCCGCGCATGCGCTTCGCGTGCATCGAAGAACGCGTGGCCGATGCCGCGTCCGCGCCACGCCGGCAACAGCACCGACTCGCCGAAATAGAACACCTGCGCCGGGTCGATGCCCGCGGCCTCGAACGGCTGGCGGAACGCCGGGCCGTTGTCAAGCAGCGGCAACCCGGTCGAGGCGCCGACGACTTCGCCACCGGCGCGGGCGACCACGCACACCGCATCCGCCGTGGCGGCATAGTCGGCCAGGTAGTCGCGCTCGTAGTCCAGGCTGCCTTCGTACAGGTAGGGCCAGGCGTTGAACACGCCGATGCGCAGGCGCGCCACGTCATCCAGCAGCGGCAGCAGTTCGGAGCCGCGCAGGGCGGTGACGGTGAACGTGTATTCCATCCGCAGATTCTAGCTGTGCAAAAAAATACCCGGCACATGGCCGGGCATTCTGTTGCAGCAAAACCGGCAGGCCGCTCAGGCCACGGTCGAAGAACGCAGCGCGGCGATGCGCTCTTCCAGCGGCGGGTGGCTGAGGAACAGCTTCTTCGCGGTGGAGCCGGCGATGCCGAAGGCGGCGATCTGGTTCGGCAGCGTGCTCTGGCCGTGGTTGAGCTTGAGCCGCTCCAGCGCGGCGATCATCTTCTGGCGGCCGGCGAACTGCGCGCCACCGGCATCGGCGCGAAACTCGCGGTGGCGCGAGAACCACATCGCGATCATCGTCGCGAACAGGCCGAACACCATCTCCAGCACGAACACAATGATGTAGTAGGCGAAGCCGCGGCCGCTGTCGCGGTTGCCCGACAAGGCGCTGTCGATGACGCCACCGACCACGCGCGCCAGCACGATCACGAAGGTGTTCAGTACGCCCTGCAGCAGCGCCATCGTGATCATGTCGCCGTTGGCGACGTGGGCGATCTCGTGGCCCAGCACCGCCTCGGCCTCGTCCTCGCTCATGTTGTGCAGCAGGCCGGTGGATACCGCCACCAGCGCGTTGTTGCGGTTGGCGCCGGTGGCGAAGGCGTTGATCTCCGGCGCGTCGTAGACCGCCACTTCCGGCATGCCGATGCCAGCCAGCTGCGCCTGTCGCGCCACCGTGTCCAGCAGCCAGCGCTCGGTGGGGTTGCGCGGCTGGGTGATGACCACCGCGCCGGTGCCGCGCTTGGCCATGAACTTGGACAGCAGCAGGGAGATGATGGAACCGCCGAAACCGAAGATCGCCGCCATCACCAGCAGACCGCTCATCTGCGTGGAATTGACGCCGAGGATGGACATCACCACGCTGGCCAGCATCAGCACGGCAAGGTTGGTCAGCAGGAACAGGCCGATACGGGTAAACATGCGAAGGAATCCGTAAGTAATGGATAATCGGGGCGAATTTGAGGTGCGAGCGGAACGATTTCAAGCGTGAACGTGACCGGCGATTCAGCTTTGCCGCCAGCGGCCGGCTACCGCGGCCGCTTTGCCCCCTCGCCCACCGGCCCGCTGCATCCGGGCTCGATGCTGGCCGCCTTCGGCAGCTGGCTGCTGGCCCGGCATGCCGGCGGGCAATGGCTGGTGCGCATCGAGGACGTGGACGGCCCGCGCGAGGTGGCCGGCGCCGCGGCATCGCAACTGGCCACGCTGGCCGCCTTCGGCCTGCACCCGGACGAACCGGTGCACTACCAGAGCCGCCGCCACGCGCTGTACCGGGTCGCCGTCGAACAGCTGTTGCAGCAGGGCAAGGCCTTCCCTTGCCATTGCAGCCGCGCCGACCTTGCCGGCCAACAGGGTATCCACCGCCATTGCGTGGCCCGGCCGCCGCGCCCGCAGCCGGCCATCCGCCTGCGCGTGGCCGACGGCAGCGCCATCGCCTTCGACGATGGCCTGCAAGGGTGCTTCGCGCAGGCCGTGGACCGCGACGTCGGCGACTTCGTGCTGCTGCGTGCCGACGGCTGCTGGGCCTACCAGCTGGCGGTGGTGGTGGACGATGCCGGACAGGGCATCAGCGACGTGGTGCGCGGCGCCGACCTGCTCGACTCCACGCCGCGGCAGATCCTGCTGCAACGCGCGCTGGGCCTGCCCACGCCGCGCTACCTGCACCTGCCGCTGCTGCTGGATGCACAGGGCGACAAGCTGTCCAAGTCGCTGGCCGCACAGCCGGTGGACGCCACCGACCCGCTGCCGACGCTGCGCTGGCTGTGGCGGGCGCTCGGCCAGCCGGCAGCGGCGCTGGAGGACGCCGCCACCCTGCCGGAGCTGTTGCAGCACGCCGTCGCCGCGTTCCAGCCGCAACGCCTGCGCCGCGAGTCGATCACCGCGGGCGGGACGCCATTCCCGTAGATCGGCCCCAACGCTGTTGGCCACCCGAAGCGTCGGGTGTGTACCCCCGACCTACGAACCGCCAGCGCCTTCACATAGAATCGAATGCCCCCGCGTCTTCGCCTGGAACAGCCCATGACGACACCCCGCATCGCACTGGTCACCGGCGGCACCGGCGGCATTGGCACCGCGATCTGCCAGCGCCTTGCCGACCAGGGCCACCGGGTCGCCACCAATTACCGCAATGCCGAGAAGGCGCAACACTGGCAGCAGCGCATGCGCGAGCAGGGCTATGACGTCGCGCTGTTCCCCGGCGACGTATCCGCCCCGGAAAGCGGCAAGGCGCTGGTGCAGGCGGTCGAAGAGGCGCTGGGGCCGGTGGAGATACTGGTCAACAACGCCGGCATCACCCGCGACACCACCTTCCACCGCATGAGCCCGGAGCAGTGGCACGAGGTCATCAACACCAACCTCAACTCGGTGTTCAACGTCACCCGCCCGGTCATCGAGGGCATGCGCCGGCGCGGCTGGGGCCGGGTGATCCAGATCAGCTCGATCAATGGGCTGAAGGGCCAGTACGGCCAGGCCAACTACGCTGCGGCCAAGGCCGGCATGCACGGCTTCACCATCTCGCTGGCGCGCGAGAACGCCGGCTTTGGCATCACCGTCAACACCATTTCGCCCGGCTACGTCGCCACCGACATGGTGATGGCGGTGCCGGAGGAAGTGCGCGCCAAGATCATCGCCGACATCCCCACCGGGCGCCTGGGCAAGCCGGAGGAGATCGCCTACGCGGTGGCCTTCCTGGTCGCCGAGGAGGCGGCGTGGATCACCGGCTCCAACCTGGACATCAACGGCGGCCACCACATGGGCTGGTGACGGCGGTCATGCTGCGCAGCATGGCCGGGCCTGCCGTGCAGCACGAATACCGTTTCCCCACGGCCCGCAACCCGTACTTATGGCGGTTGCAAGCCCTGCTGCACTGCGCCATGCTGCGCATCTACCGTGACGAGTGACTGCTTAATGGCTGCGACCCGCATCATCAAGAAGTATCCCAACCGGCGGCTCTACGACACCGAGATTTCCAGCTACATCACCATCGAGGACGTGCGCCAGCTGATCCTGGACGGCGAAGACTTCGAGGTGCGCGACGCCAAGAGCGGCGACGACCTGACCCGCTCGGTGCTGTTGCAGATCATCGCCGACAAGGAACAGGACGGCGAGCCGATGCTGTCCACGCAGTTGCTGAGCCAGTTGATCCGCTTCTACGGTGACTCGTTGCAGGGCTTCATGGGCAACTACCTGGAGCGCAGCATGCAGGTGTTCCTCGACCAGCAGCAGCAGTTCCGCCAGCAAATGGGCAACCTGCTCGGGCAGACGCCGTGGGCGATGATGAACCAGCTCACCGAGCGCAACCTGGAGCTGTGGCAGGAATTCCAGCGTAGCATGGGCGCCGGCTTCGGCCGCCCGCAGCCGGGCACCAAGCCGCCGGAACCACCGCCGCCGGGCGACAAGCGCCGCGGCAGCCGCTGAGATACATGAAGGCCGACGCCAGCGTCGGCCTTCTTCGTTCCGGGATGTGGGAAGGCTTGAACACCTAGTCGGGTAGTGTGTGGTCGATGGGCCCGACCACAATCCCGGCTGCCTGCAGGCGATCATGCGCGATTCTGGAGCGGTTGATCCTGTTGAGTCGATCCGTCTCGGTACGCGTAAGCAGCGCGAGCTTGAAGTGCGCCCGCACGAAGGCCATGAATGCCTCGTCGTCCACTCCCGCCGCAATCTGCCCGATCGCCAACCGGGTCAATGCGCGATGCGGGCTGATGTGCTCGATGAAGACACGCCCACCGGCCCGATGTGCCGCCAATGCCGCGGCCGAGAACAAGGCGCCAGGATGCTTGCGCAGATTGTTCATGTGGTCCAGGCCGGGATAGCAGAGCCGCAGGCCGAGAATGTTGAGGATGCGTTCCGCGCTGTGGATCGCGCCGCCATTGTCGGTAAAGCCGAGCTCCAGCAGTTGGTTGCGAAACACGGCCGCCAGGCGAAACATGGCGATCAACTGCCGCGGCTCGTACTTTTCCTGTCTGGCCATTGTTCCGATCCGAGTGTGCAGGTCCTTGGGGCCGTCCCGCTATCGGGCTCGGCCCGCGGCCTTCCCCACCGGCGCGCACACCGAACAGATCCGCTCGACCTTGTAGCCTTCCGCGCGCAGTTTCTCGACCACGCCATCCTCGCCCAGCAGGTGCAGTGCGCCGACCACCACCAGCGTGGTGCCCTGCCCGGCCTGCAGGCGCTGCCGCAGCGGTGCCAGCCATGCGTCGTTGCGTTCGACGTTGATGCGCCGGTACAGGCCCGGGTAGTCCTGCCGCATCTGCGCGGCCATGTCGCGCCACAGGGTTACGTCGTCACCGCGGCGCCACGCATCGTGCAGGCGCCGGCTCTGTTCGTCGCCCTTGTCCACCTGCTCCAGCGCCTCGCGCAGCAGCTGGCGCTGCTCCTCGGCATCCATGCCATCAAGCATGGCGATCTGCGCCGCTGCACTCTCCAGCCCCTCGGCCGGCTTGCCGGCGTCGGCGGCGCGTGCCATCAGGTGCCGGTCCAGCCCGGCCTGCGCGTCCAGCCCCTGCCGCTGCATCTGCGCCAGGCTGATGGACAGGCCGACGAACCACGGCTTCAACCCGGCCAGTTTCTCCAGCGGCAGGCCGTTGGCGCTGGCGTAGGCCTGCAGGCGCTGCCACGTTTCCGCATCGAGGTCGTCCTTGAGCTGGCGGCCATCGACGCGCACCGCCGCCCGCAACATCCGCATGGCCAGCTCCGGCGCCTGCATCTCCTCCGGCGACAGTTCGAACAGCAGGCGGCGCGAGGCATCGAACGCCTTGTCCACATCCGCCGACAGCGGGTAGTCCTGCGGCGTCAGCAGGTGGAACGAGCCCAGCAGGTACAGCGCGCTGCCCTGCACGCCACTGACCTTCCACAACAGCGGCACCGGCGGCGCGTGGACGGGTGCCGCCACCGGCGCGGCGGCCTGCCGTGCCAGCACCGGCGTCGGCGCGCCCAGCAGCAGGGCCGCGCCCAGCAGCAACGCTGTGGTGCGTGCCATCCAGCTCATGCATGTCCTCCTGCGTCCGGCTTGACGTAGGTTTTCTCGCCGGCCTCGACCGGCATGTCCAGACGGTTCTCCGGCGGCGGCAACGGGCAGGTCGCGAACGGCGTGAACGCGCACGGCGGGTTGTAGGCGCGGTTGAAATCGACCACTACCTGGCTCTTCGCGTCCGGCACGCCCACATCGATGTAGCGGCCGGCGGCATAACTGCCGCGGCCGCTGGTGCGGTCGGCGAAGATCAGCTGCAGCGGCCGCCCGGGCTCGCCCAGCGCTTCCAGCCGCCAGGTGCGGCCGTCGCGCTCGAATTCGACCGCGCCGGCGTTGGCCTGGTCGCGGATCAGGCCGGTGATGTCGGCGATCGGCAGGGTCTTGCCGGCGTCATGCGGCACGAAGCGCGCGGTGATCCGCCAGGACGGATCGGCCGGCCAGTAGTCGAGCCCGGTGAAATGGACGCGCGCGGGAGCTTCGACGTGCTTGACCCGCAGCGCGTAGCGCGGGCCGCGGTGGATCAGGCTCAGCGCGCCCTTGCCGTCGTCGAAATTGATGATGGTCGGCTCGAAATCGTCATCGCTGTGGAAGGCGATGCGCCCGGTCAGCGGCTGCCCCTGTACCTGCAGCACCGCGCCCGGCTCGGGGGTGAACCACACCCGCTCGCCATCGCGCGACACCATGCCCATCCGTTCCGGCCCCACCGCCAGACGGATGCCGCTGGTGCTGCCGCTGCCGATGTAGTGCGCTTTCAGCTCCAGCCAGTGCAGGCCGACCAGGCTGGTCCAGCCGTCGTCCGCGAGCAGCTCGGTCTTGCGCTGCTCGCGCCAGATGTCGTTGTCCATCAGGAACGCGGCATCGAAGTGCGGCGCGCTGTCGGCGACGTCCTGTGTGTCGCTGCCACCACAACCGGCCAGCAATAGTGCCGCCAGCAACGCGGCTCCCCTCGTCCGTTTCATTGTCAACGCCCCCGCAGGAACCAGCGGTCGATCTCCGCCAGCGAAAAACGCGCCCAGGTCGGGCGCCCGTGATTGCATTGCCCCGAGCGCTCGGTGGCTTCCATGTCGCGCAGCAGGGCGTTCATTTCCGGCAGCGTCAGCCGCCGGTTGGCGCGTACCGCGCCGTGGCAGGCCATTGTCGAGAGCAGTTCGTCGCGGGCCGTGGCCACGCGCCGGCTCTGGCCGTGTTCACGCAGGTCGGTAAGCACGTCGCGCAGCAGCGCCTCCGGCTCGGCATTGGCCAGCAACGCGGGAATGCTGCGCACGTGCAGCGAACCGGGGCCGGAACGGGTGATCTCGAAGCCGAGCTCGGCCAGTGTCGCCGCCTCGCGCTCGGCGGTGTCGGCATCGCGCTCGCCCACCGCCAGCGTGATCGGCACCAGCAACGGCTGCGCATGCAGGCCGATGCCGTCGTGCGCGGTCTTCAGCCGCTCGTAGCCGATGCGTTCGTGTGCGGCATGCATGTCCACCACGATCAGGCCCTCGGCGTTCTCGGCCAGGATGTAGATGCCGTGCAGTTGCGCGATGGCGTAGCCCAACGGCGGCACGCCGCTGTCGGCGGACGTCGGCGGCAGGCCGGCGCCATTGTCGACGACCGCTGCCTGCGCGGTGTCGGACGGCGCCGCATACAGCGCGGCATAGGCGGTCGGGGCCTCGGCCACCGGCAGCCCGAGCGGCGACTGCCGCGCCTGCCATGCAGTACCCGTGCCAGTGCCGCCGGCCAGACGCGCAAACGCATAGCTGCCACCCATGTCCGCAGCGGGCGACGGCGATGCCCCGGCGGGGTGCGGCACTTGCCCGACCGCCGGCTCCATGCCGGCGCGGGTTTCGGCCAGCACATCCTTGAGCGTGCGGTACACGAAGTCGTGCACCAGCCGCGAATCGCGGAAGCGCACCTCGTGCTTGGCCGGGTGCACGTTGACGTCCACGCGCGCCGGGTCGAGTTCGAGGAACAGCACGTAGGCCGGCTGGCGGCCGTGGTAGAGCACGTCGCCATAGGCCAGCTTCACCGCATGCGCCACGCTGCGGTCGCGCACCGCGCGACCGTTGACGTACAGGTACTGCTGGTCGGCACTGGCGCGCGAATACTGCGGCTGCGCGATCCAGCCATGCAGGCGCAGCCCGGCGGCGGCATGATCGATGCGCAGCGCCTGCCGCGCAAAGTCCTCGCCCAGCGTTTCGCCCAGCCGCGCATCCGAATACAGGTCGCCGGGCTTGTAGCGGCGCGAGGGCTTGCCGTTGTGCGACACGCGCAGCTCCACGTCCGGTCGCGCCAGCGCCAGCGAGCGCAGCCATTCCTCAATGTGGCCCAGCTCGGTGCGCTCGGCGCGCAGGAACTTGCGCCGCGCCGGCACGTTGTAGAACAGCTCGCGCACTTCCACCGTGGTGCCCGGCGCATGCGCGCGCGGTGCCACCTCGCCGACCTTGCCACCCTCGACCTGCAGGGCCGCGCCGTGTTCGTCGTGCGGCTGGCGCGAGGCCAGGGTGAAGCGGCTGACCGAGGCGATGGACGGCAGCGCCTCACCGCGGAAGCCGAGCGTGGCGACGGTTTCGAGATCGTCGAGCGAGGCGATCTTGCTGGTGGCATGGCGCGACACCGCCAGCGACAGTTGTCCGGCAGCGATGCCGCCGCCGTTGTCGCGGATGCGGATCAGGCGCACGCCGCCTTCTTCCAGATCGATGTCGACGCGGGTGGCACCGGCATCGAGCGCGTTCTCGACCAGCTCCTTGACCACCGATGCCGGACGCTCGACCACCTCGCCGGCGGCGATCTGGTTGATCAGGATTTCGGGAAGCGGGCGGATGGCGCTCATGCCGCACCTCCCGGGAAACAGGTGGAGAGAAGCACGGGAATCATGGAGAGATCAGGCATCGGCAGATGATAGCCGCCTGCAACTTCCTGTAGGAGCGGCGCAGGAGCGACGCAAGTCGCGATGGGGCGTTCCCGGTAAAGCCCCATCGCGACTTGCGTCGCTCCTACAAATGAGGAGGTGGTGCGATGCGCCAGGATTATTTACTGCCGCCGGCCACGGTGCCGGCGGCGGCTTCCATCTCGGCGTGCGCGCGGGCGGCAAACAACGTACCCGGCGGCGGCTGCCGGCTGAAGAAGGTGTGCACCCCATCAAGCACCGCACCGGCGATGCGGCGCTGGTAGGCCGGATCGATCAGGCGGCGCTCTTCCTCCGGGTTGGAGATGAACGCGGTTTCCACCAGCATCGCCGGCATGTCCGAGGTGCGCAGCACCGCGAAGTTGGCGCGCTCCAGGTTCGGCTTGTGGTTGTTGCCGATCCGTTTCAGGCCGCCCAGCACATGGCCGGCCGCGTCTTCGGAGGCCTTCATGTAGCCGCTCTGGGCCAGGTCCAGCAGCACCTTGGCCACCTGTTTGTCATGGCTGCCGATGTTCACGCCGCCGATCAGGTCGGCCGCGTTTTCCTTGTCCGCCAGCCAGCGCGCGCGCTGCGAGGACGCGCCCTTGGTCGACAGCACGTAAACCGACGAGCCGGTGGCCGAGCGGTTCTCGGCCGCGTCGGCGTGGATCGAGATGAAGATGTCGGCCTTGGCCGCGCGCGCGCGCTGGGCGCGCATCGGCAGCGGAATGAACACGTCGGTGTCGCGGGTCAGGTAGGCGCGCAAGCCGGGCGTGGCGTTGACCTGCCGCGCCAGTTCGCGCGCCACCGCCAGGGTCACGTCCTTCTCGCGCTTGCCGGTGGGGCCGACGGCGCCGGGGTCCTGGCCGCCGTGGCCGGGGTCGATGGCGACCACCAGCGTGCGCATGCCCGGCTGTATGGTGATGCGCGAGGCATCGCTGGGCATGACCGGGCGCGGCGCCGGCGGCTCGCTGGCTGCCGTCTGCGCCGGGATGGAAGCCGCCGGCACCGTGGCCGGTACGCCGGTGGCCACGGTCAGGCCGTTGAGGATGGCGGCAGGCGACGGACGGGCTTCCTGTCCGGGTGCGGCCGTGGCCGGGGCGGACGCATTCGCCTGCTGCAGCACCGATGCGGTCAGTGCCGCCGTGGCGCGAGCGGCCTCGGCGCGGGCGGCAGCGTCGTTCTGGGCGGGGGGTGGAGTCGTTGTCGCCGGTGCCGGTGCGGTGGTGGCCGCTGCCGGAGCATCGCCCGGCCACTCGATCACCAGCTTCGATTCGGCGCCCGCTGCCAGCATCCGCGGCTTGAACGCGGTCACCGACTCGGCCAGGTCGAACACCACCCGGAACGTGCCCGGAACCGGGCTACCGGTACGTACCGCGGTCACCACACCGGTCGCTACCGGCAACTTCAGACCGCGCACGACGCTGGAATCGGGAAAATCCACCACCAGCCGGTTCGGCGCGGACAGGCTCAGCGTCTTGTAGCTGCCACCGCCGGCCAGCCGGATTTCGGCATGGGTGCCGGTGGCACCCGCCTGCAGGGCGACGCCGCGGACCTCGCCCGCCCATGCCGAAGCGCAAGCCAGAGCGAGTCCGGCGACAAGAGCAGACAGGACGGGCAGGCGGATGGCCGTAGGCATGGCGCGGATTCAATCATTGGCGGCGCGCGATTGCAACACCTTTTCCCTTAATAATCCGCAACCTGCCACACCTTCCTGTCGTCAGGCAGCAGGAAGGCCCTGCAAGTGACCCGATTGCCGCATCCGCTCCAGCCACGCCTCGCCGGCCGGCGAGTGGGCCTGCAGGCTGGCTTTGCGGCCTTCGCCATGCATTTCCAGCGCCACCTGCAGGTCCAGCGAGGGCAAAGCACCGGTACCACGTTCGGGCCATTCGACCAGCCACAGGTCGGCCGCCGCCTCGTCCAGCCCGAGGAAGTCCAGTTCGCCGGCATTGCCGATCCGGTACAGGTCCAGGTGCCACGCCTCGCCGGCCGGCAACGGGTAGCGCTCGACCAGCGTGTAGGTCGGGCTGCGGATCGCGCCCTGCACGCCCAGCGCACGCAGCAATGCGCGGGCCAGCGTGGATTTGCCCGCACCGAGGTCGCCGTGCAGATGGACCACCGCCGGTGACGGCCGGGTATGCGCCAGCACCTGGCCCAGCCGGTCGGTGGCGTCGGCATCGGGAAGCAGCAGTTCGATCATCGTCGTCATTCCGGATTGGACAAGGTGCGCAGGTGGGGCAGCAGATCACGCGGCAACAGGCCGCGCTGGCCCTGCCCGAAAATGCCACCTACCTGGTCACCGGCGGTATCGGCCTGGGCGTGGTCGGCGCGAACGCCATTGCGATAGGTGATGACGCCGCACAACAGGCCGCGCTGGCCCTCGCACGCGGCGGCATCGCCGGCCAGCCCCTGCAGCAACGCCCCGGCGCTGGCCGCCTCGAATGCCGGCAGCCCCTGCGCGCGCAGCGCTGCGATCACGCCGGTCAACAGGTCGCCCATGCCACCCACCGCCATGCCCGGGTTGCCGGCGGCAATCACCCGGGGCGTGGCGCCCGGCGCGGCCACCACGCTGCCGGCGCCCTTCAACACGACCACGGCGGAAAAACGCGTGGCCAATGCGTGTGCGGCGGCGAACCGGTCGCGCTGGATGCCGGCGGCATCGACGCCGAGCAGGCGCGCGGCCTCGCCCGGGTGCGGGGTGAGGATGGCCTGCGGCAACGGGCGCGGTACGGCGGCCAGCAGGTTCAGTGCGTCGGCATCGGCTACCAGCGGCTTGCCGCTGTCCAGCGCCGCCGCCCACAAGCGCCGGGCCCAGTCGTCCTGCCCCAGCCCCGGCCCCAATGCGATGACGCCGGCGCGCCCACACAACCCGGCCGGATCGAATGCCGCATCGGCCGCATGCACCATTGCTTCCGGGCAGCGCGCCAGCAGCGGCGCCACATGCGGCGCGCGCGTGGTAACGCTGACCAGCCCGGCGCCACTGCGCAGCGCGGCTTCGGCGCACAGCATCACCGCGCCACCGCTGCCGTGGTTGCCGCCCATGCACAGCACGTGGCCGGATTCGCCCTTGTGCGTGTTGGCACGGCGCGGCGGCAACAGGCCGGGCAATACCGCCCCGCTCCAGCACGATGCCGCGGCCACGACACCGGCGAACGCTGCGGCGGGAACGTCCAGCCGGTCCAGCAGGCATTGCCCGGCATGCTCCAGCGCATCGCCGGTATGCAGCCCGCGATGCGCCACGATGAACTGCAGCGTGCGCGTGGCATGCACCGCCACACCCGGCACCGCGCCGCTGTCGGCATCGACGCCGCCGGGTACATCCAGCGCCAGCACCGGCCGGTGCCCCTGACGTCGTCATCGACGGCCTCGTCGGCGTCTACGCCGCTGGGTACATCCAGCGCCAGCACCGGCGCACCCGCGGCATTGATGGCCTCGATCAGCGCTGCGGCAGTGGCCGCCGGCGCCCGTGACAGCCCGATGCCGAACAACGCATCGACGACCAGCTCCGCATTCTCCAAGCAGTCGCTGGACAACTCGACCTGCCCGCCCACCGCGAGGTAGTCGGTGCATGCGCGCTGCGCCAACGGCGTGCGCGGTGCATCGTCCGGCAGATGCAGCACGCGCACCTCGCGGCCGGACTGGCGCGCCAGCCGCGCCAGCACGTAGCCGTCGCCACCGTTGTTGCCCGGCCCGCAGGCCACCACAATGCGCTGTGCCTGCGGCCAGTGCTGCAACACGCACTGCCATGCCGCCTGCCCGGCGCGCTGCATCAGCACGTAACCATCGCCACCAAGCGCGGCCGTAGCCTGCGCATCGATGCGCCGCGCGGCAGCGGTATCGAACAGTTCGGCGGGCGGGTTCATGCCGGCAATTCTATACTTGCGCCATGCTCGAAGCCGTTTCCGCCGCCGACATGGCGCAGCTGTCGCTGCGCATCCGCCAGCTTGCGCGCGAGGCCGGTTTCCAGCGTTGCGGCATCAGCAACATCGAGCTGCACGAGGACGAGGCGCATCTGGCCGACTGGCTAGGCAAGGGCCTGTACGGGACGATGGAATGGATGGCCCGGCACGGCGCAATGCGCGCGCGCCCGCACGAACTGCTGCCGGGCACGGTGCGGGTGATTTCGGTCGGGCTGGACTATGGCCCCAAGGAAGACGCCGAAGCCTGGGCCACCTTGAATGACGCCGAGCGTGCCTACGTGGCGCGCTATGCGCTGGGCCGCGACTACCACAAGCTGATGCGCAACCGCCTGCAGAAGCTGGCCGAGCGCGTGGCCGCCGAAGTCGGCCCGTTCGGCCACCGCGTGTTCGTCGACTCGGCGCCGGTGCTGGAGCGCGCGCTGGCGCGCAACGCCGGGCTGGGCTGGATCGGCAAGCACACCTGCCTGATCGACAAGGATGGCGGCTCGTGGTTCTTCCTCGGCGAGATCTACGTCGATCTGCCGTTGCCCGTCGACGCGCCGGCCACCGCACACTGCGGCACCTGCACGCGCTGCATCGAGGTCTGCCCGACCGCGGCGATCATCGCCCCGTACCGGCTCGACGCGCGCCGCTGCATTTCCTACCTGACCATCGAGCACGACGGTGCCATCCCGCTGGAGATGCGCCCGCTGATGGGCAACCGCATCTACGGTTGCGACGACTGCCAACTGGTGTGTCCGTGGAACAAGTTCGCCCGCCGCACCGACGAACCGGATTTCCGCGCGCGCAACAACCTGGACACCGCCACGTTGCCGGAGCTGTTCGCTTGGGAAGAGGACGAATTCCTGCGCCGCACCGAAGGCAGCCCGCTCCGCCGCAGCGGCCACGAGCGCTGGCTGCGCAACATCGCCGTGGCACTGGGCAATGCCGCACCCTCGCCCGCCGCGCGGGAGGCGCTGGAAAGCCGCATTGGACATCCTTCCGAACTGGTGCGCGAACACGTGGCGTGGGGATTGGAGCAGCACGGCGGAAAACCGGGAATAGGGAACGGGGAATGAAGCACCCGGCATGCGGCCCCTGGCCGTCATGCTTCGACAACCGGGTGCGGAAAGTGGAACCATGCCACACGCCATCCAGCCGCATTGCCCCATCATTCCCCCTTCCCTGCTCTCCATTTCCTGTTCCACATGGACCACACCCTCACCCCCAGCCAGCTCAACACGCTCGCCCGCGACCTGCTCGAAGGCGCGTTTCCGCTGGTGTGGGTGGAGGGCGAGCTGGGCAACGTCAGCCGGCCATCGTCGGGGCACCTGTACTTCACCCTGAAGGACGCGCGCGCGCAGGTGCGTGCGGCGATGTTCCGGCCCAAGAGCCAGTGGCTGAAGTTCATCCCGCGCGAGGGCCTGCGCGTGCTGGCACGTGGCCGCCTGACCCTGTACGAGGCGCGCGGCGAGTACCAACTGGTGCTCGACCACATGGAGGAAGCCGGCGAGGGCGCGCTGCGCCGCGCCTTCGAGGAGCTGAAAGCGCGCCTGCAGGCAGAGGGCCTGTTCGACGCCGAGCGCAAGCAGCCGCTGCCCACGCATGTGCGGCGGCTGGCGATCATCACCTCGCCCAGCGGTGCGGCGGTGCGCGACGTGCTCAGCGTACTGGCGCGGCGCTTCCCGCTGCTGGAAGTGGAGTTGCTGCCGACCCTGGTGCAAGGCGAAACCGCCGCCACGCAGATCACCGCGCTGCTGCGCCGCGCCGACGCCAGCGGCCGCTACGACGCGATCCTGCTCACCCGCGGCGGCGGCTCGCTGGAAGACCTGTGGGCATTCAACGACGAACAACTGGCGCGCACCATCGCCGCCTGCACCACCCCGGTGGTGTCGGCGGTCGGCCACGAGACCGACTTCAGCCTGTCCGACTTCGCCGCCGACCTGCGCGCGCCAACGCCCTCGGTGGCCGCCGAGTTGCTGGTGCCGGACCGGCGCGACCTCGGCGCACGCCTGCGCCACCTGCAACACCGCCTCGCGCAACGGCAAGCGCATGTACTGAACCAGGCGATGCAGCGCGCCGACCGCGCTGCGCTGCGCCTGCAGGCCGGCAGCCCGCAGGCGCGACTGGCACTGCTGCGGCAACGCCAGCAAGCCGCGCTCGCGCGCCTGCACGCCTGCTGGCAACGGCAGCTGCAACAGCGGCATGCACGGCTGGCGCATGGCAACGCGGTGCTGCGCGCGACCCGGCCCGGCCGCCGCCTCGCCCTGCTCGCCGAACGCCTGTCGATGCTGGCCCCGCGCACACAGGCGGCGATGGCGCGGCAACTGCAACGTGACGCCCTGCGCCTGCGCGGCATCGCCCGTTCGCTGGAAGCGGTGAGCCCGCTGGCCACGGTGGCGCGTGGCTATTCGATCCTCACCCGTGCCGATAACGGCGCGCTCGTGCGCTCGACCACGCAGGTCCACAGCGGCGACACGCTGCATGCGCGCGTGGGCGACGGCGTGGTGGACGTGCAGGTCGTCGACCCCTCGTAGATGCGGGGCTTGTCCCGCATGGGGCTTTCCTAGCAAAACCTCGCGCCGCGCAAGCCCGGCACCTGCGAGGCCTGACCCTTTGCGCGGGGACATGCCCCGCATCCACGAATCAATTCGCCTGCGCCGTCTCGCAGAACCGCTGGCGGTATTCCATCGCCTTGGGCATCAGCGCCTGCAGGTTCTGGATGCGGGTGCCGGGATTGGGGTGGGTGGAGGCGAACTCCGGCGGCGCCTGCCCGCCGCTGGCCGCGCCCATGCGCTCCCACAACGGCACCGCTTCCTGCGGGTCGAAACAGGCTGCCGCAGCCAGCATCAGCCCCACTTCGTCGGCCTGCGTTTCATGCGTGCGCGCATAGGGCAGCAGGTAGCCGTAACCGAAGGCGGACATCAGCATCTGTTGCTGCCGTGCGTCCATGCCACCGGCGGCACCGGCCATCTGCCCGATCTCGGTCAGCTTCTGCTGCGCCATGCGCTGGGCACCGTGGCGCAGCAGCGCGTGGGCGATCTCGTGGCCCATCACCACCGCCATCGCATCGGCGTTCTTCGCCACTGGCACCAGCCCGGTATAGACGGCCATCTTGCCGCCGGGCAGGCAGAACGCATTGGCCTGGTCCGATTGCAGCACATTCACTTCCCAGTCGAAGCCCTGCGAGAAGCGGTTGGGCGCCTGCCCGTGTTCGGCCGCCAGCGCCGCTTCCACCGGTTCGACCTTGGCGATCAGCCGCTGGGCGATCCCGCGGATCTGCCGTGCCACCTGCGAGTTGGGATCAACCGGGCGCTCCTGCGACAGGATCTGCTGGTAGGCCTGCAGGCCCAGCGCCTTCTCGCTCTCGGCATCAAGTGAGGCGTCGATCAGCACCTTTTCGCCGGTGTACGGATCCACCGTTCGGTTGCTGAAGTAATAGCAGCCGCCATAGATGGCGAAGCCGAGCAGGATGATCCAGCGCAGGCCGCCGACGCCACGGCGGCGGCGCGGGTCGCGCGGGTTGCCAACAGGGTCCTGTCGCATCGGGAATCTCCATCGCCGGGTCTGCTCCGGCGATGGTAGCGCGCCGCGTCAGATGCCGCGCACCAGCCGGAAGCCGATGCGCGCACTGGTCATGTCCGAGTCCTGCGACAGCCGCCATGCCGCACGGGTCTGCTCCGGCGCGTTGGCCCAGTTGCCGCCGCGCACCACGCGCTGCCGGCAACCGGGGTTGTACCAGGCCGCGCCGTCGTCCGGTGCGCGCCGGTAGCTGGCGTGCCAGCAGTCGGCCACCCATTCACTGAGGTTGCCGGACATGTCGTGCAGGCCCCAGGCATTGGCGCGGAAGCGGGCGACCGGCGCCGCGCCCCAATAACCGTCGCCATAGCCGACGAAGGCGTTCTTCCAGTGGCGGCCGCCGGGCGAGACATCCTCGCCGCCGGTGAAATTGCCGCTGCCTTCCGGCGGCACCCCCGCATTCCCCCACGGGTAGCGCCCGCTGCTGCCGGCGCGCAAGGCATATTCGAACTCCGCCTCGCTCGGCAGCCGGTAATAGCGCCCGGTCTGCTCGGACAGCCACACCGCATAAGCCTCGGCATCGCGCACGCTGACGTGCATCACCGGGTCGTCCGGCGTGGCCCTGGCGCCGTTGTAGCCGGACCGCCAATCCACGCCGCTGCGGCGGATGAAGTTGCCGCTGCGCTCGTCGTAGACCACCGAATGCCCGCGCCGGACAGCGCGCGGGCGGGCATTGGCCGCGGCCACGAAACGGCCGAACTCGGCCACGGTGACTTCGGTGATCGACATGGCGAAGCCGCGCTCGAAGCGCACGTAATGCTGTGGCCGCTCGGCATCGGCCGCCCCCGGCTCGCCATTGGTCGCGCCCATCTGGAAGCCGCCATGCGGGACCACGATCATCTGCGGCCCGCGCCCGCCATCGAGCAAGGCGTCGGTGAACACCTGCCCGGGGCGGAAACTGCCGTAATGCGCGGCCAACTCGATGCGCTGCCGCAGCACCGCCACCGCCTCGTCGCCGGGCCGGGCGATGCGCAGCGCCCGTTCCAGCTTCTCGCGTGCATCCTTGAGGCCCTTGGGCGAAGTGAGGTCGCGCAGGCCACCATCACGCAACGCGGCCAGCTGCGCCATGCGCACGGCTTCGATGCGCAGGCCCGCATCGACCACGGTCGGGGCGTCGTCGCGGATCTTCGCGGCACGATCGAGCAAACGCGGAGCGGCATCGAAATCGGCCAGCGCGGCCGCCTCCTCGGCAGCGCGCAGCAGGCCGCTTTCCACCGCCGCCACTCCTTGCCGCGCACGGCTGTTGCCCGGATCCAGCGCCAGCACCTCGGTGAATGCGGCCAGCGCACCGCCTTCCTCGTCCAGCCGCCCCTTGCGCAGCGCATCCTCGCCGGCACGATTCAACGCCAGCAGCCGGCGCGCCACCTGCACGCGCTGCTGCAATTCCAGCTCGGGCTTGCCCTCCGGCGCCAGGTACACCGCCACCGCCATCCGTTCGCCCGCCTCGGCCAGCGCCTTGCGCTGGCCCTCGGGCTGCTCCAGCAGGTCGCGAACCGAGGCCATCAGCTGCGTCCTGGCCTTGCGCAACCCGCGCGTGGCCTCACGGTTGTCCGGCTGCAGCGCCAGCACCGCCAGATAGAGCGGAACCGCATCGTCCGCCTCGTGGTACAGCCGCCCTTCCGCCAATGCGGTTGCCGCCTTGCGCAGGGCCCCGCGCACCTCATCGGCCTGCAGTTCCACCGTCAACGGCAGCCACGGCGGCGGCGCATCCGGCAATACCATCGCCACCGCACTGGCTGCGGGCCGCACCGTTTCGCCCGCCGGAGCATGGCCGATGGCTTCGGGCACCACCGCGGAAACCTCCGGCGCCTGGCGCCCGCACGCGGCACAAGCCAGCACGGTACACAGCACCATGCGGACCATCTTGCCGGTTGTGCGCAAACTTCCTTCCATACGGTTCCCGCGCTCGGGGGCGCTGCGACGTTAGGCTATTCTCGCCTGCCCGGGCAAACCCTGCCGTCGACGGAATACACGTGGCTCACTGGATCAAACACCCATCCGAACTGGAGGCGCGCCAGCAACAGCGCCCCGCGCGCATCGGACTGGACACCGAATTCATCCGCGAACGCACCTACTGGCCGCAACTGGCACTGGTGCAGATGGCGGTCGGCGACGAAGTCCTGCTGATCGATCCGTTGATCCCCGGCATGGCCGACGCCCTGCGCCCGTGGCTGGAGGACACCGCCATCCTCAAGGTCATGCACAGCGCCAGCGAGGATCTGGTCGCGTTCAAGTGCGCTTGCGGCGTGTTGCCACGGCCGCTGTTCGACACCCAGATCGGCGCCGCGCTGGCCGGCATCGGCGGCGGCATGGGCTACCAGAAGCTGGTGGCGGAAATCACCGGCACCACCCTGCCCAAGGGCGAGACACGCTCGGACTGGATGCGCCGCCCGCTGTCACCGTCGCAACTCGAATACGCCGCGGACGACGTCGAATACCTGTTCGCCCTGCACGACGCCATCGACCAGCGCCTGCACGAACTGGGCAGGCAGGCGTGGATGCAGGACGATGCGCAACGCCTGTTGGCCAGTGTCGACAACGACGAAGGCGAGCGCTGGCCGCACCTGTCCATGCGCGCGGCGCAGTTCCTCGATGCCGACGCGCAACGCCGCCTGTTGCGGCTGCTGCGTTGGCGTGACCAGCAGGCCCGGCAAAGCGACAAGCCGCGCAGTTGGATCCTCGACAACGAACTGGCCGCCACCCTTGCGCGCACGCCGCCGGCCGACCACGACACCTTGCTGCGCCTGTTCGAGCGTTTCCCCAAGGCCCCGCGCAAGCTCTCGCAGGCGGTATGGCAGACCCTCCAGACCCCGCTGCCCGACGAGGACCAGGCGCCGCAACCCCTGCCCGCCACCGACGCCAACAAGGCCGCGCTCAAACGCCTGCAGGATGCCGTGGCCAGGCACGGCGGCGAACTCGGCCTGCCCGACGGCCTGCTTGCTTCGCGCAAGCACCTGGAAGCCCTGCTGCAGAACGGCGACTGGCCCGCACCGCTGGCCGGCTGGCGCAGGCAACAACTTGAACCGCTGCTACGCCCCCTCTTGGCGAAACCGGAAAGCACGCGCTAGAATCCGCCGGCCACACGGGGCCATAGCTCAGCTGGGAGAGCGTCGCGTTCGCAATGCGAAGGTCGGGAGTTCGATCCTCCCTGGCTCCACCATATCCAGACCGAAACGCCGCATCGAAAGATGCGGCGTTTTTGTTTGCGCGACGGTCGGGAAATTTCTTCGGTTTTTCCCTTGCCGAATCCGGCAGACCTCCGTATCATGCGCGTCCTCGCCGGCCGCAACGCCGCGAAAACAAAGTGGCTCGGTAGCTCAGTTGGTAGAGCAGGGGATTGAAAATCCCCGTGTCGGCGGTTCGATTCCGTCCCGAGCCACCACAAGATTCAAGGGCTTGCAGAAATGCAAGCCCTTTTTGTTTGCCCGTCTCCTCGCCCGGCGCAATATCGAACGAAAGCTTCACACCGCCGCGTGCGGCTTTGCTTAGCCTGCCGGACAATCACGGAGGCCAGACCATGCATGCCCATCGCCTGCTCCTGTCGTTGTCGCTGCTGTGCTCCAGCGCCACCTGGGCGGCACCGCCGCTGCAGTCGGTGGAACCGCTCGATCTGGACCGCTATGCCGGCCAGTGGCACGAGATCGCCCACCTGCCCACGCGCTTCCAGAAGAAATGCGTGGCCGACATCACCGCCAGCTACGGCTTGCGTGCCGACGGCCGCATCAGCGTGCTCAACCACTGCCGCACGGACAGCGGCAAGCTGATCGAGGCCGAGGGTGTCGCCCGCGCCGTGGACGGGCATTCCGGACGCCTGCAGGTCCGCTTCGCGCCGGACTGGCTGTCCTGGCTGCCGTGGGTGTGGGCGGACTACTGGGTGATCGCGCTGGACCCGGACTACCACTGGGCGATGATCGGCGAGCCGGACCGGAAGTACCTGTGGATCCTGTCGCGCTCGCCATCGATGGACGGCGTCCTGTTCGAGTCACTCAAGCGGCAGGCGGCCGACACGGGCTACGACCTGGCACCGCTGAAGGTGATGGCGCCGGTCGAATGACGGCCCGGTGGTACCGGCACCGGGTGCGGCCACCGTCCTCCGGCGCCGTACCGGCGGCACGGGCTCGCCACGGGCAGATCATGTCCGGATGACCGGGCGGGAAATTCCGCCTCGGTCGCCGCCAGCAGCCCGGGCCACGTTCGCCATACGGCGTAGTATCCTTTGGCCGACCACCTCCGGACCCGAGGACCGAGCAGCATGCGCTTCCGCCCACAATACGTCCTGATCGCGTTTCTCGCGCTCACGCTCGCCGCATGCGGCAGCGGCATGGTCAAGCGGGTTTCCGAACCGGCCGCCGGCATCCAGCAGCTCACTGTCGGCAACGACGGCAACTGGGAAGTGGAACTGCGCCTGCGCAACTACAGCTCGATGCCGATGCGCTTCGACGACATCGCGCTGGCCAGCGCGATGTCGTCGACACATCTCTGACCAAGATCCGCTTCGACGACATCGCGCTGCGGATGAAGGTAGGCGAGGAAACCGCCGGCACCCTGAGCGCTGCACCCGGGTTGTCGATCGGCCCGGAGTCGGCCGACGTGGTCAAGCTGCGCCTGCAACCAAGCTCACCGGCCCGCATCGTCATGGCCGATGCACTGGCCGGTGGCCGCTCGCTGTTCTACGAGCTGGAGGGCACGGTCAAGGCCACGCCCGAGGAAAAGAAGCAACGCAGCTTCGAAGTGAAATCCCGCAACAGCCTCAACCAGGCGCCCGGCCTGCCCGGCGTGCTGCGCTGACCCCTCCGTTTTGCCCGAGATGACACGATGAGCAACTACACCGCCCCCCTTGCCGACCTCCGCTTCGCCCTGCACGACGTGCTCAAGGCCGAGTCCCTGTTTGCCGCGATGGGCCTCGAGGACGCCAATGCCGAACTGATCGACGCCGTGCTGGAAGAAGCCGGCCGTTTCAGCGGCAGCGTGCTAGCCCCGATGAACGCCACCGGCGACGAGCATGGCTGCAAGCTCGACAAGGCCACCGGCGAGGTCACCACCGCGCCGGGCTTCAAGGAAGCCTATGCGCAATTCGTCGAAGGTGGCTGGACCGGCCTGACCGCCGCACCCGAGTTCGGCGGCCAGGGCATGCCGGAAACGCTGGGCATGGCGCTGAGCGAGATGGTGTCGGCCGCCAACCTGTCGTGGAGCCTGTTCCCGATGCTGTCGCACGGCGCGGTCGAGGCGCTCAAGCACTACGGCGAGGACTGGCAGAAGGAAGCCTTCCTCAAGCCGCTGGTGGCCGGCAACTGGACCGGCACCATGTGTCTGACCGAGCCGCATGCCGGCACCGACCTGGGCCTGCTCAAGACCCGTGCCGAACCGAACGACGACGGCAGCTATTCGATCACCGGCACCAAGATCTTCATCACCGCCGGCGAGCACGACCTCAGCGAAAACATCATTCATCTGGTGCTGGCCAAGCTGCCCGACGCACCTCCCGGCCCGAAGGGCATCTCGCTGTTTGTCACCCCGAAATTCAAGGTGGACCGCGACGGCAACCTCGGCGAGCGCAACGCCCTGCGCTGCGGCGCGCTGGAACACAAGATGGGCATCCACGGCTCGTCCACCTGCGTAATGAACTTCGACGGTGCCCAGGGCTACCTCGTCGGCCAGCCGCACAAGGGCTTGCAGGCGATGTTCGTGATGATGAACTCCGCGCGTCTGGGCGTAGGCGTGCAGGGCCTGTCGCAGTCCGAGCGCGCCTACCAGGGCGCACTGGCCTATGCGCGCGAACGCCTGCAGTCGCGCGCGCCCAACGGGCCGCTGCTGGCGGACAAGCCGGCCGACCCGATCATCGCCCAGCCGGACGTGCGTCGCATGCTGTTGACGATCAAGGCGCTGACCGAAGGCGGCCGCCTGCTCGCCACCCATGCCTACACCCAGCTCGACACCGCCCAGCACGCCGGCGACGAGAAGACACGCGCCGACGCCGACACGCTGGTCAGCTTCCTTACCCCCATCGTCAAGGCCTGCCTGACCGAGTGGAGCATCGAGGCCACCTACAACGCGCAGCAGTGCTTCGGCGGCCACGGCTACATCGCCGAGCATGGCATGGAGCAACTGGCGCGCGATGCCCGCATCACCACCCTGTACGAAGGCACCACCGGCATCCAGGCGCTGGACCTGATCGGCCGCAAGACCGCCGTCTCGCAGGGCGCCGGCCTGAAGCTGTTCCTGGCCGAAGTGGAACAGTTCATCGCCGCCAACGCCGGCAATCCGGCCGTGGCCGAATTCCTGCCGGTGCTCGGTGCGAAGGCGAAGGAATGGGGCACGCTGACCGTGGACACATTGCAGCGTGCCGCCGCCAACCCGGAAGAACTGGGCGCGGCCAGCTGGGACTACCTGTTCTACAGCGGCTACGTCGCACTGGCCTACTGGTGGGCGCGAAGCGTCGTCGCCGCACAGGCCTCGGCACACCCGGAAGGCTTCAAGCAGGCCAAGCTGGAAACCGCGCGTTTCTATTACGCCCGCATCCTGCCGCGCACCCTCGCCCACGCCGCCAGCATGCAAAGCGGCGCAGCGCCACTGATGGCGATGGACGCCGCCCGCTTCGGCGCGTAATCCCCGACAGGAGCGGCGCCGGTTGCAACCGGCGCCGCTCACGCCAATTACACAAACCGTCACACATCGGGTATAAGCTGTTCTCCCGATGGAGACAGACACTACCCCGCGTGGTCTGATCGATACCGGAGCCGTCCTCCCCGCTCCGGAAACCGGGTTTTCGTCCCCTCCCCTGCACCGCCTCGGTTCCGTGCGACTGCTGTCGCTGGACGCGCATGGTCGCGTGCTCGACTGGATCAACTGGCAGGAGGCGACCTGCCTCTACGCCCGCGGCGCGGTAGCATGGACGCTCGGCGATCCCTGCCTGCACGTGCATGGCGCCACCAGCAGGCGCACCGGCCTGCGCAGCGGGCTGGACCTGCACCCGATCATCGCCACCCGCGGCCATGCCCGCTCGCGCGCCATCGACCCCACGCCCAACCTGACCAACACCGCGCTGTTCGCCCGTGACGCGCAACTGTGCCTGTACTGCGGCCAGCAGTTCAGCCGCCCGCACCTGACCCGCGACCACGTCATGCCGCTGTCCAAGGGCGGCCGCGACATCTGGGAGAACGTGGTCAGCGCCTGCTTCCATTGCAACTCGCGCAAGGCCAACCGCACCCCGCAACAGGCCAACATGCCGTTGCTGGCGGTGCCGTACCGGCCAAGCTGGATCGAGCACCTGATCCTGTCCAACCGCAACATCCTCGCCGACCAGATGGCCTTCCTGAAGGCGCAATTGCCCAAGAGCGCGCTGCGCCGCGGCACCTGACGCCCCGCCACGCCCCATGCAGGAGCGGCGTGAGTCGCGGACCGGGCTTCCCCGATGAAACTCCGGTCGCGACTCACGTCGCTCCTACGGACATGGGCCGATACTGCCCATACCGGCGCTTTGCTTGCCCCACCCCGGAATGGGGGCGAAAATGGCGCCTTGCTTGAAGCACGAAGAAAATGATCGACTCCGCCCGTTATCCGCGCCTTTCGCGTATCCAGACCCCGCACGACCTGCGCACGTTCGACGAAACCGAGCTGCCCGCGGTCGCCGGCGAGCTGCGCGACTACCTGATCGAATCGGTGGGCAAGAGCGGCGGCCACTTCGCCGCCGGGCTGGGCGTGATCGAACTCACCACCGCCCTGCACTACCTCTACGACACCCCGCTCGACCAGCTGGTGTGGGACGTCGGCCACCAGACTTACCCGCACAAGATCCTCACCGGCCGCCGCGACAGCATCCACACGGTCAAGCAGAAGGACGGCGTGGCGCCGTTCCCCAAGCGCGAGGAGAGCGAGTACGACACCTTCGGCGTCGGCCATTCCTCCACCTCCATTTCCGCCGCGCTGGGCATGGCCATCGCCCGCCAGCGCCAGGGCGACGTGCGCAAGGTGGTGGCTGTGATCGGCGACGGCGCGATGACCGCCGGCATGGCCTTCGAGGCGCTGGCCCACGCCGGTGGCATGGACGAGGAGCCGGACCTGCTGGTCATCCTCAACGACAACAACATGTCCATCTCCGAGGCCGTCGGCGGGCTGACCAAGATGCTCGGCCGCGCCACCGCCAGCCGCACCCTCAACGCCCTGCGCGAGGGCGGCAAGAAGATCCTCGGTGACAAGCGCAGCAGCCCGCCGGCGCGCTTCGTCAAACGCTGGGAAGAACAGTGGAAGGGCATGTTCGTGCCGTCCACCGCGTTCGAGCAGATGGGCTTCCACTACACCGGCCCGATCGACGGCCACGACCTGCCGCTGCTGCTGTCCACCCTCAAGACCCTCAAGGGCAAGAAGGGGCTGCACCTGCTGCACGTGATGACCACCAAGGGCAAGGGCTACGAACCGGCCGAGGGTGACCAGATTGGCTACCACGCCGTCGGCCCGTTCGACCCGAGCAAGGGCCTGCCGGCCAAGGGCGCGCCGAAGAAACCCACCTACACCGACGTGTTCGGCGACTGGCTGTGCGACGCCGCCGCTGCCGAACCGCAGCTGATGGGCATCACCCCGGCGATGCGCGAAGGCTCCGGGCTAGTGCGCTTCAGCAGGGAATACCCCGAGCGCTATTTCGACGTGGCCATCGCCGAGCAGCACGCGGTGACGCTGGCCGCAGGCATGGCGACGCAAGGGGCCAAGCCGGTGGTGGCGATCTACTCCACCTTCCTGCAACGCGCCTACGACCAGCTGGTGCACGACGTCGCCATCCAGGGCCTGGACGTGCTGTTCGCCATCGACCGCGCCGGCGTGGTCGGCCCGGACGGCGCCACCCACGCCGGCAACCTCGACCTGAGCTTCCTGCGCTGCGTGCCGAACATGCTGGTGATGGCCCCGGCCGACGAGGCCGAATGCCGGCAGATGCTCAGCACCGGCCTGCACTACGGCGGCCCGACGGCGGTGCGCTACCCGCGCGGCACCGGCCCCGGCGTCGCCGCCGGCAACGACCTGTCCACGCTGGAAATCGGCAAGGCGCAGTTGCGCGCGCAAGGCCACCGCATTGCCCTGCTCGCCTTCGGCGCGACCGTCGCCGCCGCCGAACAGGTTGGCCGCGAGCTTGGCCTCACCGTGGTCAACATGCGCTTCGTCAAGCCGCTGGACAAAGCACTGCTGCTGGAACTGGCGCGCAGCCACGACGCCTTCGTCACCATCGAGGACAACGTGGTCGCCGGCGGTGCCGGCTCGGGCGTGGCCGAGCTGCTCGGCGCCGAGGCCATCGTGATGCCGGTGCTGCACCTGGGCCTGCCCGACAGCTTCCAGCACCACGCCAGCCGCGAGGACCTGCTGGCCGAGGCCGGCATCGACGCCACCGGCATCCGCGCCGCCATCCTCAAGCGCTGGCCGGACGTCCACGGCAGCAATGCCCCATTGAGCGCAACCGGCTGAATCTAGGCTTCTCCCAGCCCCCCGGACCCGCGTTGGCCGCAGCCGGCGCGGGTTTCTTCATGCCGCGGGCGGAGGCCTTGCAGCCGGACAACAGGCAAAGAAAAAGCCCTGAATAATCAGGGCTTTGAATGGAGGCCTGGGTCGGAATCGAACCGGCGTACGCGGATTTGCAATCCGCTGCATAACCACTCTGCTACCAGGCCATCAACTGTTTCGATCATGGCGACGAGTGTATCGCCCTGATATGAAAAAACCCCGCTGCCGGGGTTCTTTCGAAATTTGGAGCGGGAAACGAGACTCGAACTCGCGACCTCAACCTTGGCAAGGTTGCGCTCTACCAACTGAGCTATTCCCGCTTGGGGAGCCGTGCATTCTACAGGTCAACCGTACAATGCGCCAGCCTTTACAACGATTCCCTTCGGACCAGACTGCGGATCGACCGCGGCATCGTTCGACATTGGAGCGGGAAACGAGACTCGAACTCGCGACCTCAACCTTGGCAAGGTTGCGCTCTACCAACTGAGCTATTCCCGCTTGGGAGGCGAAATTCTACATGCAATCGCCTACCTGTCAACACGCTGTTTTCACTTTTTCCGCGACTGCGCGCGCGCGGCGATTTCATCCTCGCGCAGGCTTGGCCACGCCGCATGCAGGTACTGCACGCCCGACACCAGGGTCAGCACCGCGGCGATCGCCAGCATCCAGTCGCCGACGTGGAAAATCGGCCCACCCATCCAGATTTCGGCCACCGATGTGTTGGGCGAAACCGAATACAGCAGGCACAGCAGCGCGACCATCTGCGCGGTGGTCTTGACCTTGCCGATCATCGCCACCCGCACCTTGGCACGCTGGCCGATCTCGGCCATCCACTCGCGCAGCGCCGATACCGCAATCTCGCGGCCGACGATGACCGCCGCCCAGAACGCCATCCACGGCGTCGGGTGGCCCTGCACGATCAGGAACAGCGCCACCGCCACCATCAGCTTGTCGGCCACCGGGTCGAGGAAGGCGCCGAACGCCGAGTGCAGTTCGTAGCGGCGCGCCACCCAGCCATCGAGCCAGTCGGTGATCGCGGCCAGGCCGAAGATCGCCGCGGAAGCGAAGTTCGTCCACTTGTAGGGGAGATAGAACACCAGCACCAACACCGGGATCATCACGATCCGCAGCAGGGTCAGCCAGGTGGGGATGGTCAACTTCATTGCGTCACTGCTCCGCTGCCGGATCCGGTACCGACAGTCCATGAAGGTTAGCGTAGATGCGCGCGGCCAGCGCCGCGTTGATGCCTTCCACGCGTGCGATCTCGGCCTCGCCAGCGGCCTTGAGCCCGGCCATGCCGCCGAAATGCTTGAGCAGGCTGGCACGGCGCTTCGGGCCGATGCCCTCGATGTCTTCCAGCTTGCTGGTCATGCGCGCCTTCTGCCGGCGCCCGCGGTGGCCGGTGATGGCGAAGCGGTGCGCCTCGTCGCGCACCTGCTGGATGAACTGCAGGGCCGGCGACGCTGCCCCCGGGCGCAGCTCGCGGCCATCCGGCAGCACCAGTGCCTCATGGCCGGCGCGGCGCTCCACGCCCTTGGCCACGCCAACCAGCAGCACGCCTTCGACACCAAGGTCGGCCAGCGCCGCCTGTGCCTGCGCAAGCTGGCCGGCGCCGCCGTCAATCAGCAACACGTCCGGTAGCACACCCTGCTCTTCCACCGCGCGACGGAAGCGGCGGTCGATGGCCTGGTGCATGGCCGCGTAGTCATCGCCCGGCTCGATGCCGCTGATGTTGTAGCGGCGGTACTGCGCGCGCACCGGGCCGGCGGCGTCGAACACCACGCACGAGGCCACCGTCGCCTCACCCATCGTGTGGCTGATGTCGAAGCACTCCACGCGCTTGACCGGCTCGCCCAGCCCCAGCATTTCACGCAGCGCCTCGCTGCGCGCATGCTGCGCGCCACGGCTGTCCAATTCCGCGACCAGGGTGACCTGCGCATTGCGCGCGGCCAGCTCGACGTAGCCGGCGCGCTCGCCGCGCACGCTCCACTTCAGCGCGACCTTGCGCTCGGCCGCCGCGCCCAGCGCCGCCTCGATCATCTCCGCCTCGGGGATTTCGCGGTCCAGCAGCACTTCCGGCGGCGGCGCGTGTTCGACGTAGTACTGCGAGACGAACGCAGCCAGCACTTCGGCGGCGCTGTCCTCGCCATTGGTGCGTGGGAAGAACGCGCGGGTGCCGAGGTTGCGGCCGTCGCGGAACGCCAACAGCAGCACGCAGGCGCTGGCGCCCTGCATCGCGCAGGCCAGCACGTCGAGGTCGGCGGCGCGGCCATCCACGTACTGCCGGTTCTGCATGCTGCGCAGCGAGGCGATGAGGTCGCGCAGGCGCGCGGCGCGCTCGAATTCCAGCGCATCGCTGGCCTGCTGCATCGCCTGCACCAGCTCGTCGGCCAGCTGGTCGCTCCTGCCTTCGAGGAACAACGCCGCGCGCCGCACCGATTCGTCGTAGTCGTCCTGCGCCACCAGCCCCACGCACGGCGCGCTGCAGCGGCCGATCTGGTATTGCAGGCATGGCCGCGAGCGGTTGCGGAACACGCTGTCCTCGCAGCTGCGCAGCTTGAACAGCTTGTGCATCAGGTTGAGCGTCTCGCGCACCGCGCCGACGCCCGGATATGGACCGTAATAACCGCCCGGGACCGAGCGCGGGCCACGGTGCAGGGCAATGCGCGGCCATTGCTCGCGGGTCAGCAGCACTTGCGGGTAGGTCTTGTCGTCGCGCAGGGAGACGTTGTAACGCGGGGCCAGCGACTTGATCAGCTGGTTTTCCAGCAGCAGCGCCTCGGCCTCGGTGCGGGTGACGGTCACGTCCATCCGCGCCACCTGCGCCAGCATCAGCATGATCCGCCGGGTCTTGGGCGAGCCATTGAAATAGCTGCCGACGCGGTTGCGCAGCGCGCGCGCCTTGCCGACGTACAGCAGCGTGTCGTCGGCCGCGTACATGCGGTAGACGCCCGGCGCGGTACTCAGCGCCGCCGCGAATGCCTTGCCATCGAAGCCGCTGGTTGCCTTGCCGCTCATTCCTCGATCGGCACGTTGCTCAATTCACCGCTGACCGGGTCGAAACGCAGGATGGCGTGGGCGTCGCTTTCGGCGATCCACACCGCGCCAGCGGCCACCGCCAGCGCCGCCGGGCCATGCAGGCGCCGCGGCAGGTTGACGGTGGTCAGGTCGCCGCCGCCCAGGCGCAGCGTGCGCAAGCAGCCGTTGCCGGCGTCGGCGATCCACAGCAGCGGCGATTCGCTGCCCATCGCGATCGCCTGCGGGTATTGCAGGTGGGCCTGCGCGCGTGCGCCGTCGGTACTGCCGAATTCCCACGGGCCCTGCCCGACCAGCGTCTGCACCACGTCGCCGCGCAATTGCACCGAACGGATCGCAGAACCCAATGCATCGCAGACGTACAGTACCTGCTGCACCGCCACCAGCCCGCAAGGCTGCGCCAATGCGGCAAGGTGGCCGCCGCCGTCGCGCACTTCCATCGCCCCCGCGCCCACCCGCCAGCGCAGCGCGCGCAGGCCGAGGTCGTAGCTCCAGATGCGGTTGTCGCCGGCCATCGCGATGTACAGCTGGTTGTCGGCGATGGCGATGTCCTGCGGATGGTTCAGCGGGCTGTCCCACGGCTGCGCCAGCACCCCCGCCACCGGCTCGCCGGCGCGGCCGTTGCCGCACAGGGTCTCGACCTGTCCGCTGGGCAGGTGGATGCGCCGCAGCGCGTGGTTGCCGGTGTCGGCGACATACAGCGTCTCGCGCTCCAGCACCATGCCGTGCGGGCGGTTGAACGCGGCTTCGCCGGCCGGGCCGTTGACCAGATCGGCACTGCCGACGCCGAACTGGCGCAGCACACGGCCGGAATGGGTGCATTCGAGGATGCGGTGGTGGCCGGTGTCGGCGACATAGAGGCGGTCGGCGCTGGCCACCAGCCCGGCCGGGAAGCGCAGCGGCAGGCGTGGCTCCGGGCTGGTTTCCCGATTGCCGCGCAGGTCTTCGTCCAGCGGCGGTGAAAGCCCTTCGCACAGGGCATTCAGGGCCCGCTCCAGGTCGCCGGCAGCACCCACCAGGCGTTCGCGCTCCTGTCCCTGCGCATCGAGCAGCAGCAGCGTCGGCCACGCTTCGACACCGAAGGAACGCCAGGCCTCCCACTGCGCGTCCAGCAGGATCGGCGCGGTGATGCCATGCCGGCGCAGCAGCTTCAGTGCCGGCTGCGGTTCACGCTCGAAATCGAAGCGCGGCACTTGCGCCACCAGCAGCTGCAGCCGCCCGGGATTGCGCGCCTGCCATTGCGCCACGTCGGCCAACCGCTGCATGCACCAGACCGATGCGCCGTTGACGAAGGCCAGTACCAGCGGGCGCCCGGCATGGTCCCGCAGCGTGGACGGCGCCGCGTTGAGCCAGATGCCGGACCGGGGGAGTTCCATCGTGCTCTGAGCATTCATGGGCCGATTATGCCGGACTCGACCGCATCCGCCAGACGTCGCACCGTGGCCTGCGCCGCGGCGTCCAGCAGGGCCCAACTGTGCTCGAAGTCGGCCTCGTCGCCGTACCAGGGATCGGGCACCTCGCTGGCGTCGGCAACGCCGGCCCACGGCAGCCACAGCACGGCCCGGTCGCGGGTGTCCGGCGGCGCCAGCACCCGCGCGTCGTCCAGGTTGCGGGCATCCGCGCACAGGATGCGGTCGAAATGCCGGAAATCCTTGTGCTGCAACGGTCGCGCGCGCAAGCCGGCGATGTCCACGCCGTGGCGGGCGGCGCAGGCGATGGCACGCGGGTCCGGCGCCTGCCCGTGGTGCCAACCCGAGGTGCCGGCCGAATCCACCTCGATCTGTCCGGCCAGAGGCGATACCGCCAGCCGTGCCCGCAATGCGCCCTCGCCCATCGGCGAGCGGCAGATGTTGCCCAGGCAGATCACCAGCAGCTTCAAGCCGTGGCCCTCATCAGCGCCTCGGCGCGGGCCAGATCTTCCGGCGTGTCGATGCCCGGCGGGAACGGCTCCGGCGACAGCGATACCGCGATGCGGAAGCCCGCCTCCAGCACGCGCAGCTGTTCCAGCGACTCGACCTGCTCCAGGGTGCCCGGCGGCATCGCCGCGAAACGCTGCAGGAACCCGGC
Organism: uncultured Stenotrophomonas sp.; assembly: GCA_900078405.1. Lineage (NCBI taxonomy): Bacteria > Pseudomonadati > Pseudomonadota > Gammaproteobacteria > Lysobacterales > Lysobacteraceae > Stenotrophomonas > uncultured Stenotrophomonas sp. The sequence continues at coordinate 1,449,762 of FLTS01000001.1, forward strand.
GCGGTAGCCGTAGATGCCGATGTGGCGCAGCCACTGCCCCGGTGGCAGCACGTCGCGCGACCGGGCGAAGGCGTCGCGGTGCCACGGGATCGGTGCACGGCTGAAATACAGCGCGTCGCCCTGCGCATTGCGCACCAGCTTGACCACGTTGGGGTCGAACAGGGTCGGCGCATCCTCGACAGGCGTGGCCAGCGTCGCCATCGGCGCGCCGCTGGCGGCCAGCGTCGCCGCCACCGCGCGGATGCCGGCGGCCGGGGCGAACGGCTCGTCACCCTGCAGGTTGACCACGATGTCCTCGTCGCCCCAGCCGGCCTGCCGCGCGCACTCGGCCAGCCGGTCGGTGCCGGAGGCATGGTCGGCGCGGGTCATCGCCACGCGCACGCCATCGAGCCCTTCCAGCGCGGCGGCGATGCGGGCATCGTCGGTCGCCACCCATACCTCGCGCGCACCCGCCGCCAGCGCGCGCCGCGCCACGTGCGCCACCATCGGCACGCCCGCCAATGCGGCCAACGGCTTGCCGGGCAGGCGGGTGGAGGCATAGCGCGCCGGGATTGCCACCACGAAATCGGGAACGTTGTTCATGACACTCCTCGCCCGTTCCGGGCTGAATTCGATGGCCCCTTTCCCTCCGGGAGAGGGGTGGGAAGAGGGTACGAGGCGAAGCCGCGCCGCAGGGGATTATCGGGAGCGCGATGATGAACGCGTCGCCACGCGCCCGGGCGGAAAACAATCAGGACACCGCTTTTTGGACAAAATGGCGCATGAAATTTCACTCGTACCCTCATCTGCCCCTTCGGGGCACCTCGCTCCGCGCCCCGGCCCGGCGCAGCACGCCGGGCGTTCAGGCGTGTGCGAGCCGATAGCCCGCAAGCAACACGCCTTCACCCCGAAGGGAGAAGGATCAGATACGCGCCAGCTTGCCCAGCCGGTCCAGCAGCGCCACCCAGAACGCGGCCGGCAGTTCGGCCTGCAACGGCACCGCGTAATGCCAGTCATTGGCGAAGGCCCGGCACTTGACCGCGTCCTTCTCGGTCATCAACACCGGCAATTCGCTGCCAAAAGACAAGTCCAATGCCTGGTAACGATGGTGGTCGGCGAAGGCATGCGGCACCACGCCGATGCCGCGCGCGCGCAGCATCCGGAAGAAGCGCTGCGGGTGGGCGATGCCGGCCACCGCATGCACGCGCAGCCCGGCGAAGCCCTGCAGCGGCCGCTCGCGGCCACCACGCAGCGGACGCGCGACGTCGATGCGCAGCCGCATCGCCCATTCACCGAAACCCGACGCCGCCGGGGCTTCCGCGTCGTCGCTGGCCTGGCCGAGATTGACCACGCGGAAATCGCAGCCGGCTGCGCGCGCCACCGGCTCGCGCAGCGGCCCGGCCGGCATTGGCCGGCCATTGCCATAGCGGCGCTGTGCATCGACCACCTCGATCTCGATGTCGCGCGCCAGCCGGTAATGCTGCAGGCCATCGTCGCAGACCACCACGTCGCAACCGGCCGCCAGCAGTGCCTTGGCAGCGGCGACGCGGTCCTTGTCCACGCGCACCGGCACCCCGGTCTTCCATGCGATCAGCACCGGTTCGTCGCCGCCCAGTTCCGGCGCCAGTTCCTGGGTGACCCAGCGCGCGGTGCCGGCCTCGTCGCGGCCGTAGCCACGGCTGGCCACGCCCGGTTTCCAGCCGGCCGCGCGCAGGCGCTCGACCAGCTCGATGGTCAACGGCGTCTTGCCGGTACCGCCGGCGGTGATGTTGCCGACCACGATAACCGGCACCGGCACCTGCCGGCTGCGCAGCCAGCCGCGCCGGTACAGACCGCGGCGCAGGCCGGTGACGGCGCCGTACAGCGGCGCCAGCAGCCGCGCGGGCAACGGTACCGGCGCGCCGTCGTACCACCACGCCGGCGTCTGTGTCCCTTTCCCTCCCATCACTCCTGCCTTTCCCGGAACTGCATGCGGTACAGGTGCTCGTACAGCCCGCCCAGCGCCAGCAGCTCCCGGTGCGTACCGCGCTCGACAATGCGCCCCTGGTCCATCACCAGCACCTGGTCGGCATGCTCGATGGTGGACAGGCGATGGGCGATGACCAGCGTGGTGCGGTCCGGCATCAGCTTCTGCAATGCATCCTGCACCAGCCGTTCGGATTCGTTGTCCAGCGCGGCGGTGGCCTCGTCGAGGATCAGCACCGGCGCGTCCTTGAGCATCGCCCGCGCGATCGCCAGGCGCTGGCGCTGGCCGCCGGACAGGCGCCCGCCCTTGGGCCCGACCGACGCGTCCACGCCCTGCGGCAGCTGCTCGACGAATTCACGCGCATTGGCGTTGTCGATGGCCTGTTGCAGCTGTCCCGTGCTGCGGCCCTGCAATTCGCCGTAGGCAATGTTGTCGGCGATGCTGCCGTCGAACAGCACCACCTGCTGTCCAACCAGTGCGATCTGCCGGCGCAGGTCGGCCAGCCGGTAGTCCTGCAATGGGTGGCCGTCGAGCAGGATCTGCCCGGACTCCGGTTCGTAGAAGCGCGGGATCAGCTTGATCAGCGTGGACTTGCCGCTGCCGGAGCGGCCGACGATGGCCGTCACCGTGCCGGGGCGCGCGACGAAGCTGACGTCCTCCAGCGCCGGCTGCGCCTGCCCGGGGTAGCGCGCGGTGACGTGGCGGAACTCCAGCATGCCTTCGCTGTGCTCCAGGGTGCGGGTTCCGGCATCCCGCTCCTCCTCGGCGTCGAGCACCGCGAACAGACGCTGTGCCGAGGCGATGCCGCGCTGGGTCATGTTCTGCACGTTGGTCAGCTGCTTGAGCGCGGGGATGATCGTCATCATCGCCAACATCATCGAGACGAAATTGCCGACGGACAGGCGTCCGGCCGCCGCTTCGTGGCCGGCGATCAACAGCAGCGCCGCCAGCCCCGTCGCGCCGATCAGTTGCACCATTGCCGAAGAAATGCTGCGGGTGGCCTCCACCTTCACTGCCAACTTCAGGTTGATGTCGGCCAGCGTCGAATAGCGCTCCAGCTCGTTGCCCTGGGCACCGTAGACCTTCACGTCCTGACTGGCGGACAAGGTCTGGTCGGCGGCCTGCAACAGCTCCGCACCGCTTTCCTGGATGCGATGGCTGATGCGCCGGTAACGCTTGGCCACCTTGCTCATCACCCATGCCAATGGCGGCGCCAACACGAAGATCGCCAACGTGACCTGCCAGCTGTACCACAGCATCGCCGCCAGCGAGACCAGCACCTGCAGCGATTGCTGCAGCACCACCTTCATCGCATCGACCGCGGCCTGCGCCACCTGGTCGCTGTCCGAGCCCAGCCGTACCAGCATCGACGGCACCGGCTCGGTGTCGAAACGCGGCCCCGGCAAGCGCAGGTACTTGTCGAGCACGCGCACGCGCAGGTCGCGGGCGATGCTGCGCGCGGCTTTGCCCATGCCGATATCGGTGAGATAGCCAGCCACGCCGCGCAGCAGGAACAGGCCGACGATGGCCAGTGGCATCCACCAGTTGATGTCCTCCGGATTCACCAGATTGTTGGTGATCGGGCTCATCAGCATCAGGAAACCGCCGCCGGCAAGAGCCTCGATCAGCATGCCCAGGGCAGCCACCATCAGCAGCACCCGGTACGGCCGGGCAAATCCGAGCAGGCGCCGGTAGACCTGCCAGGCGCTGGCGCCGGCACTCATTGCGCCACGTCCGGCGCGGTGGCGATGGCGATGCGGCGGAAGCCGAGCTGGCCCAGCGCATCCTGCACCGTCACCACCGCCTGGTAGGGCGTGCGCGCATCGGCGCGCAGCAGCACGGTCTGCTCGCGGTCGTCGCCGGCCACCTGCACGATGGTGCGCTTGACCGATTCGACGTCGTTGCGCAGCACTTCCTGGTCATTGATGAAATAACGCCCCTCGGCGTTGACCAGCACGCTCAACGCGCGCGGCGGCTCGCTGTTCTGCTGCTGGCTGGCCGTGGGCAGCTACACCTGCAGGGTCGAGCGGGCATCGAAGGTGGTGGTGACCACGAAGAAGATGATCAGCACCAGGATCACGTCGATCAGCGGCACCAGATCGATGTGCGGTTCGTCCTGGGCACGGTCGTTGCGGATGCGCATGCGGGGTCAGGCCTTGGCCGGTGCCGTCGCCTGCGCCGCCTTGCGGCCGGCGGCCATCACCGCCGGGCGGCCGTCGAGCGTGTCCAGCAATGCGCCGGCCTCGTGTTCCATCTCGATCACGTAGCCGTCGATGCGCCCGCGGAAATAGCGATGGAACATCAGCGCGGGGATCGCCACGATCATGCCGGTGGCGGTACACACCAGCGCCTTGCCGATGCCGCCGGCCAGCTGGTTCACGTCGCCCACGCCGTGGTCGAGGATGCCCAGGAACATCTGGATCATGCCGATCACCGTACCCAGCAGGCCCAGCAGCGGCCCGGCCGAGGCGATGGTGCCCAGCGCGTTCAGGTAGCGGCTCATGCGGTGGACCAGGTGGCGGCCGGCGTCCTCGATGCGCTCACGCAGCTGGTCACGCGGGCGGTTGCGGGCTTCCAGTGCCGCGGCCAGCAAGGCGCCCAGCGGTGAGTTGGCACGCAGCGATTCGATGTGGGAAGCGTCGAGCTTGCCGCGTGCGGCCCAGTTGCGCACCTCCTGCCCCAGCCCCGGCGGCAGCACCTCGTTGCGGCGCAGGCTCCAGAAACGCTCCAGGACAATCGCCAAAGCCAGCACGCCCAGCAGCAGCAGCGGCACCATCGGCCAACCGCCGGCCTTGACCAATTCCCACACGTTTCAACCCTCCGGCGCCGAGGCCGCCTGTTCGTCGGCCGATAGGATAGCAGCCGCCCGTTCCCGCCCGGCAGCGTCCCACGAACGGCGGCGCCAGACCCTGCGTTCGCGCAGTTGCAGGCCTTCCTCGCCCAGCCAGACCCTGACCGCGCCGCTGTCGGCAGTGACCAGCACCTCCGCACCGGAACGCCGCCAGCGCTCGACCACCTCCGGCCGCGGATGGCCGAAACGGTTGCGGTGGCCGGCCGACACCAGCACCAGCCGCGCCCGCGTGGCGGCCACGAATGCCGGCAGCGAAGAGCCACCACTGCCGTGGTGCGGCGCCAGCACCACGTCGGCACGCAACTGTCCGCGCTGGCGCTTGGCCAGCCCCTCCTCGATGGCCTCGCCGATGTCCCCGGTCAGCAGCACTGCACCGTATTGCGACTGCACCCGCAGCACGCAACTGGATTCGTTGCGCAGGTAGGGGAAACCGGCATGCGGATGCAGGAATTCGAAACGGACGCCCTCCCATTGCCAGCCCTGCCCGGCCACGCAGGCATCCATCGCCAGTACCGAGGGCATGCCCGGTGGTGCATAACGGGCAGCCACCGGCAGCGCGGCGGCCACCGCTGCCGCGCCGCCGGCATGGTCGTTGTCGCCGTGGCTGACGACCTGCGCATCGAGCCGCCCTACGCCCAGCGCATGCAACGCCGGCACCACCACACGTTCACCGGCATCGAAGCCGTCGCGCACCGCCGGCCCGGCGTCGTAAAGCAGGCGGTGCCCGGCGGTACGCACCAGCACCGACAACCCCTGCCCGACATCGAACAACACCAGTTCGACTTCTCCCCGCCGCGGCAACTCCTGTCGCGGCCACAGCAACGGCAGCCACAGCAGCAATGCCAGCGGCTTGCCGGGAATACCGCGCGGGAGCAGCAGCCACAACGCCCCTGCCAGTGCCAGCGGCAGTGCGAACCAGCGCGCTTCCGGCAGCCACCACAAAGCGAAACGGCTTTCGGCCAGCCACGACAGCGGCGCCAGGCTCAGTTCGAAACACCACGCAGAGGCCTGCCACGGCCACAGTCCGGCGCCGGGCCAGAGCGCCTCCAAGCTGGTACCCAGCAGCGCCAGCGGCACCACCACCAGGCTCCACCACGGAATCGCCAACAGGTTGGCCAACGGCCCGGCCAGCGAAGCCTGATCGAACAACATCGCGGTGAGTGGCAGCAGGCCCACCGTCGCCACCACCTGCGCCGACAGGAAACCGCGCAGCCAGTGCAGCCGCCCCGGCAGGCACCAGACCAGCCAGGCCACGCCGGCAAAACTCAGCCAGAAACCGGCCATCAGCACCGACAACGGATCCCACGCCAGTACCACGAGCGCGGCCAGCGCCAATGCTCCGGCGACACTGCCGGGACGCCGCCCGAGCCGCGCCAGCACCACCACCGCGATCATCAGCACCGTGCGCACCGTCGGCAGCGCGAAACCGGCGACCGCCGCATAACCCACAGCCCCGCACAGCGCGGCCAAGGCGGCGGCATGCGGGCGCGGGCAATACCGCCCGAGCCACGGCAGCAGGCGCCACGCGCCACCCGCCAGCAGCGCGACAAAGCCGGCGACCATGCCGACATGGAAGCCGGAGATGGCGATCAGGTGGGTCAAACCGGTAGCCCGCAACATCTGCCAATCGGCATCGTCCAACCCGCGGGTATCGCCCACCGCCAAGGCCTGCACATAGCGCGCCGAGCGTCGGCCAATCCCCTCCCCGATCCGCGCTGCCATCCGCTCGCGCCACGCCTGCAGGCTGGCCTGGGCGCGGTGGACCCGGCCGACGCGCCGCGCTCGCGCCACGCCTGCAGGCCGGACGAGGCCGCCAACCGCCGCGCCGTCTCCGCCCGCACCAGCCCGCTGGCGGTGATCCGCTGCGCGAGCGCATGCCGCTCGGCATCGAAACCACCGGGGTTGGCCAGCCCGCGCGGCGCACGCAGCCGCAATGTGAAACGCCAGCGTGCGCCTGCCCCCAACTGCATCCGAGGCCCCGCCTGCGTGGCGGAAAAATCGTCATACCAGGCCAGTTGCAACTGCCTGCCCCGCAAGGCGGGGTGCTGGTCGGCCACATCATCGACATGGAAACGGAAACGCGTGCGCCGCGGCTCGACCTCCGGCAGCGAGACCACCGTGCCGGCGACGGTGATTTCGCTGCCTTCCAGCCGATGCGGCAACTGTGCGTCCAGCACCCAGCCGGCCTGCAGCGCGGCCCAACCGGCGCCGGCGAGCAGCGCGCCGGACCAGCGCCACCGGTGCATGCGCAGCCATGCGCACAGGCCAAGGGCCAGCAGCCCCCAGCGCAGCCAGCCCGGCGGCAGCGCCGGCGCCCATAGTGCGATGCAGACCCCCGCGGTGAAACCTGCGGTCACCACCTTGCCGAGTGCAGGCCGTGCCACCGCTCCGGCCTGCATCCATCGCCGCCACTCGACCACCCGCGCCACTCCATCCCGGTCCGGAACCATCGTGCAGGGCGCAGGGCCGAAGCCACCATCGGGCAAGCCCCGCGAGGGACGTGGGAAATCCGCCGGGAAGCCGCCCCGACATACACGCAAAAGAAAAGCGGGCACGAGGCCCGCTTTCCCGGTGTGGCGCTGGAGGATGCCCGGCTTATTCGGCCGAAACGCCCTCGCCTTCTTCCACGGCCTTCATCGACAGGCGGATACGGCCCTGCTTGTCCACTTCCAGCACCTTGACCTTGACCACGTCGCCTTCCTTCAGCTTGTCGCCGACCTTCTCCACGCGCTCGGAAGAAATCTGCGAGACGTGCACCAGGCCGTCCTTGCCCGGCAGGATGGTCACGAACGCGCCGAAGTCCATGATCTTGGCGACCTTGCCTTCGTAGATGCGACCCGGCTCGACGTCGGAGGTGATCTGCTCGATGCGGCGCTTGGCTTCCTGCGCGGCGGCGTTGTTCACCGAGGCGATGGTGATGGTGCCGTCGTCCTGGATGTCGATCTGGGTGCCGGTTTCCTTGGTGATCGCCTGGATCACCGAACCGCCCTTGCCGATCACTTCGCGGATCTTGTCCGGATGGATCTTGATGGTCAGCAGGCGCGGCGCGTAGTCGGAAAGCTCCTCGCGCGGCGCGGTCAGCGCCTTGGCCATTTCGCCGAGGATGTGCAGGCGGCCGGCCTTGGCCTGCTGCAGCGCCTGCTTCATGATCTCTTCGGTGATGCCTTCGATCTTGATGTCCATCTGCAGCGCGGACACGCCTTCGGAGGTACCGGCGACCTTGAAGTCCATATCACCCAGGTGGTCTTCGTCACCCAGGATGTCGCTGAGCACGACGAAGCGGTCGTCTTCCTTGACCAGGCCCATCGCGATGCCCGCCACCGGCGCCTTGACCGGCACGCCGGCATCCATCAGCGCCAGCGAGGAACCGCACACCGAGGCCATCGACGAGGAACCGTTGGATTCGGTGATTTCGGACACCAGGCGGATGGTGTATTGGAAATCTTCGTGGGCCGGCAGCAGCGACACCAGAGCGCGCTTGGCGAGGCGGCCGTGGCCGATCTCGCGACGCTTCGGGCCCATCATGCGGCCGCACTCACCCACCGAGTAGGGCGGGAAGTTGTAGTGGAACAGGAAGTTTTCCTTGTACTCACCGGCAACGGCATCGATGATCTGGCCGTCGCGGGCGGTGCCCAGCGTGGTCACCACGATCGCCTGGGTTTCACCACGGGTGAACAGCGCCGAGCCGTGGGTGCGCGGCAGCACACCGGCCTTCACGCTGATCGGGCGCACGGTGTCCAGCGCGCGGCCATCGATGCGGACCTTGGTGTCCAGCACCGAGTCGCGCATGGTGTGGTATTCCAGCTCGCCGAACTCCTTGCCCAGCTCGGCCGGGTTCCAGCCCTCGGCCTCGACGCGGCCAGCCAGCTGCTCGATCACGCCCTTCTTGATCGCCGAGATGGCGTCGCGGCGCTGCAGCTTGTCACGCACCTGGAAGGCCTCGGCCAGCTTGCCGCCGACGGCTTCCTTCAGCGCGGAGATCAGCGCGTCGTTCTTGGCCGGGGCAACCCAGTCACTCGGCTTGGTGCCGGCTTCCGCGGTCAGCTCGTTGATCGCGTTGATGACCTTCTGCATCTCGCGGTGGCCGAAGGTGACCGCACCCAGCATCACGTCCTCGGACAGCAGCGCGGCCTCGGACTCGACCATCAGCACGGCGTTGGCGGTACCGGCGACGACCAGTTCCAGCTGCGATTCCTTCAGCTCCGACACGGTCGGGTTGAGGATGTACTCGCCGTTCTTGTAGCCGACCTTGGCGGCGCCGATCGGGCCCTTGAACGGTGTGCCGGCCAGCGACAGGGCGGCCGAAGCACCGATCAGCGCGGCGATGTCGCCGTCGATGTCCGGGTTCAGCGACATCACCGTGGCGATGATCTGCACTTCGTTTTTGTAGTCGTCCGGGAACAGCGGGCGGATCGGACGGTCGATCAGGCGCGAAATCAGCGTTTCCTTCTCCGTGGCGCGGCCTTCGCGCTTGAAGAAGCCACCCGGGATACGGCCACCGGCGTAGAACTTCTCCTGGTAATCGACGGTCAACGGGAAGAAGTCCTGGCCCTCACGCGCGCTCTTGGCGGCGACGGCGGAGACCAGCAGCACGGTGTCGTCCATCTTGACGATGACCGCACCGCTGGCCTGGCGGGCGACTTCGCCGGTTTCGAGCGTGACGGTGTGTTTGCCGTACTGGAAGGTTTTGGTGATTTTTGCCACGGAGGGTGTCCTTGGGAATGCTGTCTGCGAATGGACCGCCTGCGGCCCTTGCCGGTCGGCGGGTGGCCGGTCATCCCGGCCGCTGGGTACTTCGATGCTGCAAAAACAAAACCGCGGCGCATCGCTGCGCCGCGGCGGGAGAGCTGCTTAGCGACGCAGGCCAAGCTTTTCGATCAGGGCCTTGTAGCGCTCGACGTCCTTCTTCTTCAGGTAGTCGAGCAGGCTGCGGCGGCGGTTGACCAGTTGCAGCAGGCCGCGGCGGCTGTGGTGGTCCTTCTTGTGGACCTTGAAGTGCTCGGTCAGCTGGCCGATGCGGGCGGTCAGCAGGGCCACCTGGACCTCCGGCGAACCGGTGTCGTTGGCGCCGCGCTTGTTGTTTTCAATGACGCTCTGGGTGTCGATAGACATGATGCTTTTCTCTTGGATGCGTGGCCGGCAGGAACGTGCTGATGACGCACCGCGCAGCTCGCCGTTTGCGGAAATATCGGAAGATGGCCCACCACGGGCGGGCCGGTGCCCGTCGAAGGGCCGCAAAATTGTAGCGACCCGGCGCACCCGCCACAAGGAGCGGGGGTGCCGGCGCCGTTCAGGCAGCGGCGTTCAGGCGTTGAAGCGGCGCTGCGGCGCCAGCAACCCGGCCGCATCCACCTGGCCCAGGCCGAGCGCCCGTTCTGCATCGAACACCACCACCTGCCCCCGCGGCCAGGCCGGGTTGCGCAGACGCTGGCCCATGTTGAAGCGGGCGGCCTGCCCGGCGTCCAGATCGACCCGGCTGAAATGGCCCAGCCCGGCCTCCAACGGCAGCAGCCATTGCAGCAGGGCCGCGTCATCGCCGCCTTCGGCCAGCGCGCGCAGTTCGTCCAGCCCGATCATCCGCGGCGACCGGAACGGTTCCACCCACAGCCGGCGCAGCGCGGTGATGTGTGCGCCGCAGCCGAGCGCTTCGCCCAAGTCACGGGCCAGACTGCGGATGTAGGTGCCCGAGCCGCAGGTCACGCGCAGGCGCAGGCATTCCGGCTGCCGCTCCAGCACCTCGATGGCCTGCACGTGCACCTCGCGCTCCGGCGCCTCGATGGCCTCGCCGCGGCGCGCCTTCACGTACAGTGGCTCGCCGCCCTGTTTCAGCGCCGAATAGATCGGCGCGCGCTGGCGGATGTGGCCGGTCAGCGCGTCCAGCGCCCGTTGCAGGGTCGCTGCGTCGATCGCCGGTACCGGCCGCTGCAACAGCACCGCGCCATCGGCATCGTCGGTGTCGGTGGTCGTGCCCAGCGCGATGTCGGCGTCGTAGGCCTTGGCCGAGCCGAGCAGCAGGCCGGCGATCTTGGTCGCCTCGCCGAAGCACAGCGGCAGCAGGCCGGTGGCCAGCGGATCGAGGCTGCCGGTATGCCCGCCCTTCTCCGCGCGGAACAGGCGCCGCGCCACCTGCAGGGCGGTGTTGGAGCTCATGCCGGCAGGCTTGTCGAGCAGGACGATGCCGTCCAGGCGGCGGAATTGGATACGGGGACGCATGGGAACCATTGTCGGGCCGGCCACGGCGGGACACCACCGCGGTCGGCAAATATCGGGAGGATCGGCCGGATACCAGAACAGCCCTTGCGGGCTGTCTCGACGTTACTCTTCGTCGGCCTTGGTCTGCGCCGCCTGCGTATCGGGCAGGTCACGCAGCAGGTTGTCGATGCGCTCGCCGCGATCGACCGAGTCGTCGTAATGGAAGTGCAGCTCCGGCACGTGGCGCAGCTTCATCGCCCGGGCCAGGCCGGTGCGCAGTTCGCCGGCCAGCTCGCGCAGGCCCTTGACCGCCTCGGCCGAACGCTCCGGCATCAGCGCGGTGACGAATACCTTGGCATGGGCCATGTCGCGGGTGACCTCCACGTCCGAAACGCTGACCGACGGCAGCCCGTGCTCGCGCACGGCGGCATGCACCAGCGTGCCCAGATCGCGGCGGATCTGCGCGGAAACTCGGTCGGTACGGTGGAAGGTCTTGGGCACGGATTCTCGCTCGTCTGGTTGCTGCGTCGGAAAGCACGGCCGGCCCGCGTCATGCAGGCCGGCCGGTATTGCGTATTACAGGGTGCGCGGCACTTCGATGCGCTCGAAGCACTCGATCTGGTCGCCGGCCTTGACGTCGTTGTAGGCCTTCACGCCGATGCCGCACTCGGTGCCGTTGCGCACCTCGTCCACGTTCTCCTTGAAACGGCGCAGCGATTCCAGTTCGCCCTCGAACACCACCACGCTGTCGCGCAGCACGCGGATCGGCTTGTTGCGCTTGACCACGCCCTCCACGACCATGCAACCGGCCACGGCGCCGAGCTTGGAACTGCGGAACACGTCGCGGACCTCGGCGATGCCGATGATCTCCTCGCGGATTTCCACGCCCAGCAGGCCCGAAGCCACCTGCTTCACCTGGTCGATCACGTCGTAGATGATCGAGAAGTAACGCAGGTCGACGCCATTGGATTCGATGATGCGGCGCGCCGAGGCGTCCGCACGCACGTTGAAGCCGATGACCGTGGCCTTGGAGGCAACCGCCGAGTTGGCGTCCGATTCGGTGATGCCGCCCACGCCGGAGTGGATCACGTTGATGCGGATGTCGTCGTTGGACAAGCCCACCAGCGACTGGCACAGCGCCTGCACCGAGCCCTGGACGTCGGCCTTGATCAGCAGGTTCAACACCTGCTGGCCGTCGCCCTTGCCCAACTGCGCCATGATGTCTTCCATGCGGCTGCCCGCGCTGGCGACCAGGCGCGATTCGCGGCGCTTGGTCTCGCGCTGCTGCGCCACGTCCTTGGCCAGGCGCTCGTCCTCGACGACCACGAAGTCGTCGCCGGCATCCGGCACACCGGACAGGCCCAGCACCTGCACCGGGATCGACGGGCCTGCCTCGGCCACCTGGCTGCCGGTCTCGTCGAACAGCGCGCGCACGCGGCCGTACTGGATGCCGCACACCAGGTAGTCGCCCTTCTTGAGCTGGCCCTGCTGCACCAGCACCGTCGCCACCGGGCCGCGACCCTTGTCCAGCGCGGATTCGATGACCACGCCGGCGGCGCGGCCTTCGGCCACCGCCTTCAGTTCCAGCACTTCGGCCTGCAGCGAAATCGCGTCCAGCAGGTCGTCGATGCCTTGGCCGGTCTTGGCCGAGATTTCCACCATCTGGATGTCACCGCCGAACTCCTCGGCCACGACCTGCTCGGCGAGCAGTTCGTTCTTCACCCGCATCGGGTCGGCCGAGGACTTGTCGATCTTGTTGATCGCCACCACGATCGGCGCGTTCGCGGCGCGGGCGTGCTGGATGGCTTCCTTGGTCTGCGGCATGACGCCGTCATCGGCGGCCACCACCACCACCACCACGTCGGTCAGCTGCGCGCCACGGGCGCGCATCGAGGTGAACGCGGCATGGCCGGGGGTGTCGAGGAAGCTGATCACGCCCTTCGGCGTGGTCACGTGGTAGGCACCGATATGCTGGGTGATACCGCCGGCTTCGCCGGTGGCGACCTTGGTGCGGCGGATGTAGTCCAGCAGCGAGGTCTTGCCGTGGTCGACGTGGCCCATGATGGTGACCACCGGCGGACGCGACACCGCGTCGCCTTGGTTGGCATCGGTCATGGCCAGCAGCGCGTCTTCGGCGTCGTTGTTGTCGGCGCGCACGGCCTTGTGACCCAGTTCCTCGGTCACCAGTACCGCGGTGTCGTGGTCGATGGACTGGGTGATGGTGGCCATCACGCCCATCTTGAACAGCGCCTTGACCACTTCACCGCCCTTCAGCGCCAGCTTCTGCGCCAGATCGGCCACGGTGACGGTCTCGCCGATGGCCACCTCGCGCACCACCGGTGCGGTCGGACGCTCGAAGCCGTGGCTGCCGCCACCGCCGCGCGACTGCTCGGAGCCGCGACGGCCGTGCTGCGGGCGCCCGCCCGGACGGCCACGCGTATTGCCGTTGTTGCTGCCGCGACGGGCGCGGTCGGAGGCCGACAGGTGCAGCTGGCCACCGAAACGGCCATTGTCATCGCCCGCCGCACCGCGGGCACGGTTGCCCGGCTTGGCGTGCGAGGAGGGACGTTCGGCAGCGCGGCTCGGCGGCGGCGCATGGCGCACGCTCTTGGCCGCCGGCTCGTCGCCCTCATCCGCCGCCGGAGTGCTGGCGACCCGTGCCGCTGCCTCGGCGGCCTTCTGCTCGGCTTCCACGCGCAGGCGCTCGGCCTCTTCGGCCGCCTTCTGCTGGGCGGCTTCCTCGGCGCGCGCACGGTCCTTCTCGGCCAGCATGCGCTGTTCGTCGAGGTTGCGCTGGCGCGATTCCTCGAGCTTGCGCAGGATTTCCTCGCGCTCTGCACTGGGATCCACCACCGCTGCACTACCGCCACTGCTCGGCTTGACATAGGTGCGCTTCTGGCGCACCTCGACATTCACCGTGGCCTTGCTGCGGCCAGTGCTGACGGTCACCTCCTGCTGCGTGCGACGGCTCAGGGTGATCTTCTTCGGCGCGGCGTCGGCCTCGTCGGCAACCTGCTCGTCCTTGCCGTGGGAACGGCGAAGGAAACCGAGCAGCTTCACTTTCTCGGCACTGGTCACGACCTGGTCGGGACCGCTGAACTTCATGCCGGCCTGGGCCAGCTGTTCCAGCAGTTTCTCCACCGGCGTGTTGACCAGTTGGGCGAGCTTGCGGATGGTGGTTTGCTGCGACATTCGGATCCTATGATCTTTTGGGCGCCCCCTCGACAAGTACGAAGGCAGCGCGGAGTCTACGCCCTGAGCGGCTCAGGGCACTGTTCATCGCTGGCTCATTCGCCGCGCTCCAGGTGTGCCTGCGTGGCGATCATTCGCCACGCTCCAGCCTGGCGATTTCTTCGGCGCGGGCAGCCAGGACCAGCGCCGCGGCGCGCTCCAGGTCCACGCCCTCGATGCCGAACTCGACGATCTCGTCGGCCGCCAGATCCGACAGGTCCTCACTGGTGCTCACACCGTGGGCGGCCAGCGCATGGGCGGTGGCCTGATCCATGCCCGGCAGCGCCAGCAGGTCGTCGGCCGGCGCGCCATCTGCACCCTCTTCCACCGCCAGTGCCTCGTTGAGCAGCGCATCACGGGCACGCGCACGCAGCTCCTCGACGATGTCCTCGTCGAAGCCTTCCACCGCCAGCAGCTCGCCGATCGGCACGTAGGCGATTTCCTCGACGGTGCTGAAACCCTCGCTGACCAGGATGCCGGCGATTTCCTCGTCCACTTCCAGCTTGTCCATGAACAGCTGGCGGGCGACGGCCTGCTCGGCCTCGGACTTGGCGGTGACCTGGTCCTGGGTCATCACATTGAGCTGCCAGCCGGTCAGGCGGCTGGCCAGGCGCACGTTCTGGCCGCCCTTGCCGATGGCCTGGGCCAGCCGGTCCTCGGCCACGGCCAGGTCCATCGAGTGCTTTTCCTCATCGACGATGATCGACTGCACCTCGGCCGGCGCCATCGCGTTGATGACGAAATTGGCCGGGCTGTCGTTCCACAGCACGATGTCCACGCGCTCGCCATTGAGCTCGTTGGACACGGCCTGCACGCGCGAACCACGCATGCCGATGCAGGCGCCGATCGGATCGGTGCGGGTATCGTGGGCCAGCACCGCGATCTTGGCGCGGTCGCCCGGGTCGCGGGCGCAGGCCTTGATCTCGACCAGCCCCTGGCCGACTTCCGGCACTTCCAGCTTGAACAGCTCGATCATGAACTCCGGCGCGGCGCGGCTGATGAACAGCTGCGGGCCGCGCGGCTCGGAGCGCACTTCGGCAAGGTAGCCGCGCACGCGGTCGCCGGCGCGCAGCACGTCGCGCGGAATGCCCTTGTCCTTCGGGATGAACGCCTCGGCGTTGCCGCCCAGGTCGACGTAGATGTTGCCGCGCTCGGCGCGCTTGACCACGCCGGTGACCAGCTCGCCAACCCGGTCCTTCCACGCGTCCACGACCTGCTGGCGCTCGGCCTCGCGCACGCGCTGCACGATCACCTGCTTGGCGGCCTGCGCGGCGATGCGGCCGAAGTCCGGGTTCTCGATCTGCTCTTCGATGTAGTCGCCGACCTCGACGCCGTCGGCCTCGTCGACCGCGTCCATCAGGCGGATCTGGCGGTCCGGCGATTCCATCACCACGTCGTCGGCCACCACTTCCCAGCGGCGGAAGGTTTCGTAGCTGCCGTCCTTGTGGTCGATGGACACGCGCGCCAGCACGTCCTGGTCGGGGTAACGCTTCTTCGCCGCCGAGGCCAATGCGGCCTCGATCGCCTCGAAGATCACTTCGCGCGGCACGCCCTTCTCGTTGGCGACCGCGTCGACTACCAGCAAAAGTTCCTTGCTCATCGGCTTACTCCGCACGCGGCTTGCCGGCCGCGGTTTCGTTGTTGGATTTGTTGCCGGCCTTGCCGCCCTTGGGGGCTGGGCCAACGGGTTTGACGGGAGCCAGGCCGAGAGCGGCCCAGTCCGGAATGATGCGCGCCTTGTCGATGTTGTCGAAAGCGGCCACGAACGGCTTGCCGTCGACGTCGAAGGTCACCGTGCCCTGTGCATGGTCCACCGCGACGATCCCGCCCTGCAGGCGGCGGCGGTTTTCCTGCGGCAGCTTCAGGCCGACCTTGGCCGATTCGCCAAGGTGGCGCTCGAACTGCTCCAGCGTGAACAGCGGGCGGTCGACGCCCGGCGAGGACACTTCCAGCGTGTAGTTGCCGCTGATCGGGTCCTCCACGTCCAGCTGCGCGGAAACCTCGCGGCTCACCCGCTCACAGTCGTCGATATTGACCACGCGCTCGGGCTGCTCGGCCAGCGGCACGTCGATGTACAGGCGCAGGGTCGCGCCGCCCGGCGCCGGCAGATACTCCGCGCCCAGCAGATCCAGCCCCAGCGCCTGCACGGTGGGACCCAGCAGATTCGCGATTTCAGTAGCCTTGTCGCTCACAGCCTGCTCTTGGTTTCGGTAATGGGAAAACGTGGAAGACCGGCCGGACTTTTCGTTTCGCGGAAACAACAAAGGGCCCGACTGGGCCCTTTGTCCGGTATGAATCCGGTGACTGGATTCCGGTTGCAGGAACGGAAGCAAACGTTCCTGCGAGCCCAGATCCTGCCTTCGACAACGCATGTTGAGAAGGCCGGAACTGGTAGCGGGGGCAGGATTTGAACCTGCGACCTTCGGGTTATGAGCCCGACGAGCTGCCAGACTGCTCCACCCCGCAGCAGAAGCGGAATTATGAGGCAATGTCGCTGATAGTGCAAGCTTCATTGCCACATTGTTTCTCCCGAACCGGAAAGCTCCGGAGAAACCGCGGAAGGCCGAAGCCTTCCGCCGGATCGCCTCCCGGCGACCCTGGGCAACCGCGGATCGCGCCGTTGCCCTCAACTCAGGGCGCGCATCTTACACGATGCACGCCGCTTTGTGTCCACTTCAGGACAAATGCATGAATGCGGTACGCACCCATTCAGCCAGCACGCCCAGGCCCAGCGGCAGCACCAGCAGGCCCACGCAGTTCACGCCCAGCACGATGCCCAGCACGCGGTCGTTGTGGCGCGGCAGCGGCTCGCCGACCGGCTCGTCGAAATACATCACCTTGACCACGCGCAGGTAGTAGAAGCAGCCCATCACCGCACTGATCACGCCGAGGATCGCCAGCCACAGCAGGCCGCCGTGGATCGTCGCGCCCAGCACCGCCAGCTTGGCCCAGAAGCCGAGGAACGGCGGGATGCCGGCCAGCGAGAACATCGCGCACAGCATCAGCCCGGCCATCCACGGGTTGCGCGCGTTCAGGCCCTTGAAGTCCTCGATGTTCTCGGCCTCGAAGCCGGCGCGCGACAGCGCGATGATCACGCCGAACGCGGCAGTGGACATCAGCGCATAGACCATCGCGTAGAACATCGCCGCCGAATAGCCCTGCGCACCGCCGCCGGCAACGCCCATCAGCAGGAAGCCGATGTGCGAGACGGTCGAGTAGGCCAGCATGCGCTTGAGGTTGGTCTGCGCGATCGCCATCAGGTTGCCGACCAGCAGCGACAGCGCCGCCAGCCCGGCCAGCACGTATTGCAGCTCGGCCGACAACGGGCCGACGCCGGTCTCCAGCAGGCGGTAGGCCATGCCGAACGCGGCCAGCTTCGGCGCCGAACTGATGAACAGCGCGATCGGCGCTGGCGCCCCCTGGTAGACGTCAGGCAGCCACATGTGGAACGGCGCCGCACCGAGCTTGAATGCCACGCCGGCGACCATGAACACCGCGCCGGTCAACAGCAGCAGGCGCTCGTCCGAATGCACGGCAGCCGCACGGATCGCGTCCAGATGCAGCGAGCCGGTGGCGCCGTAGACCAGCGACATGCCGTACAGCAGCAGGCCCGAAGCCAGCGAACCGAGCACGATGTACTTCATGCCGGCCTCGGCGGCCAGCTTGTTCTCGCGATTGCTGGCAACAAGCGCGTAAGAGCTCAGCGCCAGCAGTTCCAGGCCCAGGTAGACCATCAGCAGGCTGCCGGCCGAGACCAGCACCATCATGCCGGCGGCGGCGAACAGCAGCAGCACCGCGATCTCGCCCTGGTACTGGTTGCGCTCGCGCAGGTAGCTCCAGCCGTACAGCAGGGTCAGGCCGGTGACCAGCACCACCACGATCTTCATCGCATCGGCAGCGGCGTCACGGATGAACATGCCCTGGAACACCTCGCCCTGCCCGCCCACGCCGCCCAGCAGCAGCGCGAAGGCGACGACGAGGACGGCGACCGACAGGAAGTGGGTCCAGACCTTGTGCCGCTGGCTGATGAACAGGTCGAGGATCAGCAGGGCAAAGGCACCACCGACCACCACCAGTTCAGGCAGCAACGGCGGAAGGTCGGCAGCGGTCAACGGCAGAAGCGTCGGCGTGGTCATCATCAAATCCTGGAATCAATACTCTCGACGGGGCCGCTTACAGCAGCTTGCTCGAAGCGATCTGCATCGCCAGCTTGGCGATGGACGGCTCCATCAGTTCGGTCAGCGGCCGCGGGTAGAAACCCAGCACCAGGGTGCCGACGGCGAACACGCCCAGCACCAGCCATTCGCGGCCGTTGATGTCCTTCATTTCGGCCACGTGCGCGTTGCCCACCTCACCGAAGAACACGCGCTTGTACAGCCACAACGAATAGCCGGCGCCGATGATCAGCGTGGTCGCCGCGCCGAAGGCCGCCAGCGGATGCCACTGGAAGCTGGCCAGCACCACCATGAATTCGCCGACGAAGCCGCTGGTGCCCGGCAGGCCCGAATTGGCCATGAAGAACAGCAGTGCGAACGCGGCAAACCACGGCATCACGTTGACCACGCCGCCGTAGTCGGCGATGCGGCGGGTATGCAGACGGTCGTAGAGCACGCCGATGCAGGAGAACATCGCGCCGGAAACGAAGCCGTGCGAGACCATCTGCACCATCGCACCCTGCAGGCCCAGTCGCGCGGCATCGCTGTTGCCGGCCTCGCGCACCAGCCACAGGGCGACGAAGGTACCCAGGGTCACGAAGCCCATGTGCGCGATCGACGAATAGGCGACCAGCTTCTTCATGTCATCCTGGACGATCGCAACCAGGCCGATGTAGATGACAGCGATGAGCGACAGCGCGATCACCAGCCACGCCAACTCGTGGCTGGCATCGGGCACGATCGGCAGGTTGAAGCGCAGAAAGCCGTAGCCACCGATCTTCAACGCGATCGCGGCCAGGATCACCGAGCCGGCGGTCGGCGCTTCCACGTGCGCGTCCGGCAGCCACGTATGCACCGGGAACATCGGCACCTTGACCGCGAAGGCGATCAGGAACGCGAGGAAGATCCAGGTCTGCTCCCTGGCCGACAGCTGCAGCTGGTACAGGTCGGCCAGCTGGAAGCTGCCGCCCTTCATATACAGGTAGACCAGTGCCACCAGCATCAGCACCGAGCCGAGGAAGGTGTAGAGGAAGAACTTGATCGCCGCATAGATGCGGCGCGGGCCGCCCCATACGCCGATGATCAGGAACATCGGGATCAGCATCGCCTCGAAGAACACGTAGAACAGCATCGCGTCGGTAGCCGAGAAGATGCCGACGGTGATGCCTTCCAGGATCAGCAAGGCCGACACGTACTGGTTGACGCGCTTGTTGATCACGCTCCAGGCGCCGACCAGCACCAACACGCCCACCAACGTGGTCAGCAGCACCAGCGCAATGGCGATGCCGTCCACGGCAAGGTTGTAGCCGATGCCGAAGGCCGGGATCCACGGCCGCTGCTCGACGAACTGCATCACCTCGGCGGCGCCGCGGTCGTAACCGGTGAGCAGGCCGATGCTCAACAGGAAGGTGAGCAATGCCACTGCCAGCGACGCCCAACGGGCGGCCTGGGCGTTGCGCACGGCGAGGATCAACGCACCGCCGAGGATCGGCAGCCAGATGAGGAGACTAAGCAGGGGCCAGTTCGACACGTTTTCTATTCCGTACAGGTCAGCGCCAGAAATGCATCAGCACGCCCAGCAGGGCGATCAGGCCGATGATCATCACGAACGCGTAGTGGTAGAGGAAACCGGATTGGGTGCGACGCAGCAGGTTGGCGGCCAGCTCGACCACGCGGGCCGCACCGTTGACCATCACCCCGTCCACCAGCTTGCTGTCGATGGCGCGCGAGGCCTTGCCCAGCTGCACGCTGCCGCCGGCAAAGCCGTCGATCCACAGCTTGTCGAAGCCGTACTTGTTCTCCAGCACCGACACCACCGGTGCCAACGCCTTGCGCGACTTGCCGGCCAGCTCCGGCTTCCAGATGTAGAACACCCAGGCCAGCACGAAACCGGCCACGGTCAGCCAGAATGCCGGCGCGGTCAGGCCATGCAGCGCGAACTGCACCGCGCCATGCCAGCCTTCCTTGCCCAGCTCGGCGATGGTGTCGCGTGCCGGGTTGGTGAAGTCGACGATGCCGGTGAAGAACGACATCGCCTGCCCCGGGATGCCGTTGCCGTGGGCATGACCGGCCCAGTCGGTACCGAACAGCATCGGGCCGATGGTGAAGAAGCCGATCAGCACCGACGGGATCGCCAGCAGCACCAGCGGCAGCGTCACCACCCACGGCGACTCGTGCGGCTCATGCGCGCCGTGGCCGTGGTCGTCGTCGTGATGGCCGTGGCCATGATCGTCGTGCGCGTCGCGGAAGCGTTCCTTGCCGAAGAAGGTCAGGAACAGCAGGCGGAAGCTGTAGAAGCTGGTGACGATCACCCCGCCCAGCACCGCCCAGTAGCCGTAGGTGGCCACCCAGCTGTGCGAAACGTGGGCATGCAGCTCGGCCGCCTCGATGATGGTGTCCTTCGAGTAGAAACCGGAGAAGAACGGGGTGCCGACCAGCGCCAGCGTACCGATCCACATGGTGATGTGGGTGATCGGCATGTATTTGCGCAGGCCGCCCATCTTCAGCATGTTCTGCTCGTGGTGCATGCCGATGATGACCGAGCCGGCGCCGAGGAACAGCAATGCCTTGAAGAAGGCGTGGGTCATCAGGTGGAACACCGCGCCCGAGTAGGCCGAAACGCCCAGCGCCACGGTCATGTAGCCCAGCTGCGACAGCGTCGAGTAGGCGACCACGCGCTTGATGTCACTCTGCACGATGCCGATCAGGCCGGTGAAGAACGCGGTGGTGGCGCCGATGAACAGGATGAAGTCCAGTGCCGCCTGCGACAGCTCGAACAGCGGCGACATGCGGGTAACCATGAAGATGCCCGCGGTCACCATCGTCGCGGCATGGATCAGGGCCGAGATCGGGGTCGGGCCTTCCATCGAGTCCGGCAGCCAGACGTGCAGCGGCACCTGCGCCGACTTGCCCATAGCGCCGACGAACAGGCAGATGCAGATCACCGTGGCGATGCTCCACTGATGGTTGCCGATCAGCTGGATCGTGGCGTGGCCGACCACGTCGTTGCCGAGCAAGGTGCCGGCATTGGCGAACACGGTGGCGTAATCCAGCGAACCGAACACCCACAGCACGCCGGCGATGCCGAGCAGGAAGCCGAAGTCACCGACGCGGTTGACCAGGAACGCCTTCATGTTGGCGAAGATCGCGCTGGGCTTCTTGAAGTAGAAGCCGATCAGCAGGTATGACACCAGACCCACTGCTTCCCAGCCGAAGAACAGCTGCAGGAAGTTGTTGCTCATCACCAGCGCGAGCATCGAGAAGGTGAACAGCGAGATGTAGCTGAAAAAACGCTGGTAGCCATCGTCATCGGCCATGTAGCCGATCGAGTAGATGTGCACCAGCAGCGACACGAAGGTCACCACCGCCATCATCATCGCGGTCAGGCGGTCGACCATGAAACCCACGTGCGCCGAGTACTGGCCGACCTCGAAGAAGGTGTAGACGTTCTGGTTGAACGGCTGCGCCCCGCCCCACAGCAGCTGGTACAGCACGTGCAGCGACAGCGCGCAGCTGACCGCCACGCCAAGGATGGTGATGTACTGCGCGCCCTTGCGCCCCACCTGGCGACCGAACAGGCCGGCGATGATGCTGCCGAACAGCGGCGCCAGCACCACTGCAATCAACAGACTCTTGGAGAGAGTGATTTCCATCTGCGGTTCAGCCCTTCAACGAATCGACTTCGCCCACGTTGATGGTGTGGCGGGTACGGAACAAGGTCACCAGGATCGCCAGGCCGATGGCGGCCTCGGCCGCGGCCACGGTGAGAATGAAGAACACGAACAGCTGGCCGGCGGTGTCGCCAAGCTCGCGCGAAAAGGCGACGAAGTTGATGTTCACCGACAGCAGCATCAGCTCGATCGACATCAGCAGCACGATGATGTTCTTGCGGTTGAGGAAGATGCCGGCGACGGAGATGCAGAACATCACCGCACCCAGCGCGAGCATGTGGCCCAGGGAAATCATGGCTTGGCCTCCTCGCCGCCTTCGTTCTTGGTTGCGGCCGGCGCGACCGGCTTCTCGGCCGCCATCTTGATCACGCGCAGGCGATCGCCGGCCCTGACCATGGTCTGCGCGGTCGGGTCCTGCTTCTTCACGCCGGTGCGGCGGCGCAGGGTCAGCATCACCGCGGCGACCACCGCCACGGTCAGGATCACCGCGGCGAACTCGAACGGCAGCAGGTATTCGGTGAACAGGCTGCGCGCCAGCCAGGTGATGTTGGAGCTGTCGGCGGCCAGCGCGGCGGCGTTGTCGGCCGGGAACGCCTCGACCGAGCGTGCCTTGATACCGATCAGGGTCAGCATCTGCACCAGCATCACCACCGCGACCACGAGACCGACCGGCAGGTAGCGCACCCAGCCCTCGCGCAGGCTGGAGGTATCGACGTCGAGCATCATCACCACGAACAGGAACAGCACCATCACCGCGCCGACGTAGACCAGCACCAGGGTCACGCCGAGGAACTCGGCACCCACCAGCAGCCACACGCAGGCGACGGAGAAGAAGGTCAGGATCAGGCACAGCACGGCATACACCGGGTTGCGCACGCTGATCACCGAGGCGGCGGCGACGCCGGCCACGACCGCGAAGAACCAGAAAGCGATATTTACCCAATCCATCTTTCGGTCCTCAGCGGAAGGCGGCGTCGGCGGCGCGGCGCTCTGCGATCTCGGCTTCCAGCCGATCGCCCAGCGCCAGCAGCTGCGGCTTGGTGACGATATTCTCGCCACGGTTCTCGAAGTGGTATTCGAGGACGTGGGTTTCCACGATCGAATCCACCGGGCAGCTCTCCTCGCAGAAACCGCAGAAGATGCACTTGAACAGGTCGATCTCGTAGCGCGTGGTGCGGCGGGTGCCGTCCTCGCGCTTGGCCGAATCGATGGTGATCGCCAGCGCCGGGCACACCGCCTCACACAGCTTGCAGGCGATGCAGCGCTCTTCCCCGTTGGGGTAGCGGCGCAGCGCGTGCAGGCCGCGGAAACGCGGCGACTGCGGGAACTTCTCCATCGGGTACAGCACGGTGTACTTCGGCCGGAACGCGTACTTCAGCGTCAGCCACATGCCGGCGACAAGCTCCAGCAGCAGCAGGCTCTTGAAATAGTGGGTGATCTTTTTCATGAATCAAACGCCCCTCTGGATCACGCCGTAGAACACCATCAACGCGGTCACCGCGATCCACGCGATGGTCAGCGGGATGAACACCTTCCAGCCCAGACGCATGATCTGGTCGTAACGGAAGCGCGGGAATGTGGCACGGAACCAGATGTACGAACTTGCGAAGAAGAAGACCTTGAGCAGCAGCCACGGCCAGCCGCCGGTCCAGACCCAGTTGATCCACGGCGACACGTCGGCCGTGATCCAGCCCTGCAGCGGGCTCAGCCAGCCGCCGACGAAGAAGATCGCGATCAGGAAGCTGATCAGGATCATGTTGGCGTACTCGGCCAGGAAGAACAGCGCGAACGCACTGCCGGAGTACTCGACCATGTGCCCGGCGACGATTTCCGATTCGCCCTCGACCACGTCGAACGGCGAACGGTTGGTCTCGGCCACGCCGGACACCCAGTACACGACGAACAGCGGCAGCAGCGGCAGCAGGAACCAGTCGAAGAAGCCCGAGTTGCCCTGCTGCGCCAGCACGATCTGGCTCAGGTTCAGGCTGCCGGCGGCGATCATCACGCCGACCAGTGCGAAACCCATCGCAATCTCGTAGCTGACCATCTGCGCGGCCGAACGCATCGCGCCGAGGAAGGCGTACTTGGAGTTGGACGCCCAGCCGGCCAGGATCACGCCGTAGATACCCAGCGAGGTCATCGCCAGCAGGTACAGCAGGCCGACGTTGGCGTTGGACAGCACCAGCTTGTAGTCGAACGGCACCACCGACCACGCCGCGAACGACGGCGCCAGCACGATCAACGGTGCCAGTATGTAGATCGCCTTGTGCGCACTGGCGGGGCGGATGATTTCCTTGAACAGCAGTTTGAAGACGTCGGCGAACGCCTGGAAGATGCCCATGCCGACATACATCGGCCCGTGGCGCACGTGCATCCAGCCGATCAGCTTGCGCTCCCAGACCACGTAGAAGGCCACGGAGATGATCACCGGCATGGCGATCAGCAGGATCTTCAGCACGGTCCACAGCACCAGGCCGATCTCGCCCAGCGACAGGAACCACTGGTGCAGCGGGTCGACCGCGTTCAACAGCAACTCGTTCATGCAGCCACCACCGTTACCCGAGCGGCACCCAGCGGCGCAGTGGCGCCGTGGCCCGATTCAATCCAGACCGTGCCGACGGCGACGCGGGCGTCGACCACGACCGGCAGGGCCGCCTTGCCGGCAGCGGTGCCGACCTTGGCCATCTGCCCTTCGACCAGTTGCAGGCGCGCGGCATCGTCGGCATTGAGCACGATGCGCGGCGCATTGTTCAGCGGGTGCGCCTGCAGTGCTTCGGCACGGCGTACCACCGCGTCGGTGCGGTAGATTGCCGGCGTGCAGGCCACTTCCAGTCCCTCACCCGCCACCTGCGGCTGTACCGAGGTGGCCACGTTGACCTGCACCGGCTGCATGCCGGCGCGCAGGCCGGCCAGGTCGGTGAAGTCGAAACCGGCCAGTTGCAGCTCGCCGCCCAGCGCGCGCAGCACGCGCCAGCCTTCACGGGCCTCGCCCGGTAGCTTGCCGCCGGCGCGGGCCTGCTGGTCGCGGCCATCGAGGTTGGTCAGGGTGGCGTCGATTTCCGGCAGCGCGCCGATCGGCAGGATCACGTCGGCGACGTCGCGGGTGGAGACGCAGGCGAACTGGCTGAACGCCACGACCTTGCCCTCCAGCAGCGGCTTGCGCGCGGCCGGCGCATCGGCGAAGTCCAGGCCCGGCTCGATGCCGTACAGCACGTAGGCCTTGCGCGGCTGCGCCAGCATCGCGGCGACGTCCTTGCCGGCCGGCAGCACGCCGACGCGCGACAGGCCAACGGCGTTGGCACCCTGCGGGATGCGGCACAGCCTGGCGCCGGTGGTGGCGGCGAAGTCACGCGCGGCGGCGCGGATCGCGGCGGCCTGCGGGTGGTTCTCGGCGATCGCACCGACGATGACAACGGTGTTGCCACCGGCCTTCACCGCCTCGCGCAGCTCGGCATTGCCCAAGGCTTCGACGAACTTCGACGGGGCGACGATCTGCTTGCCGGCCAGGGTGAAGGCAAAATCGAAATCGACCGGGTTGATCGCGAAGATCCGCGCGTTCTTGCCGGTCTGCGCCTTGCGCAGGCGAGCGTGCAGCAGCGGCAGTTCGTGGCGGATGTTGCTACCCAGCAGCACGATGCGGTCGGCGTTCTCGATCTCGGCCATCAGCATGCCGAACGGCTCGGCCACGGCGGCGTCGGAGAAATCGCGGTTGTTGATGCGGTGGTCGATGTTGCCCGACCCCAAGCCCGTGGCCAGTCGCGCCAGCAGCGCGCCTTCCTCATTCGAGGTGGACGGGTGCACCAGCACGCCGAGGTCGTCGCCACGGTGGGCTTCGAGGATTTCACGGGCAGCGGCCAAGCCCTCGGCCCAGCTCACTTCCTGCCACTCGCCGTTGACCTTGCGCAGCGGCTTGACTGCGCGGTCGGCGGCGTACAGCCCCTGGTGCGAATAACGGTCGCGGTCGGACAGCCAGCACTCGTTGACCATCTCGTTGTCGCGCGGCACGGTGCGCAGCACTTCGCCACGGCGCACGTGCAGGAACAGGTTCGAGCCCATCGCGTCGTGGTAGCCCAGCGATTCGCGCGCGGTCAGTTCCCACGGGCGGGCGCGGAACTGGAACACCTTGTTGGTCAGCGCGCCCACCGGGCATACGTCGATGACGTTGCCGGACAGTTCGGTGGTCAGCGGCTTGCCGTCGTAGGTGCCGATCTGCAGGTTCTCGCCGCGGTACATGCCGCCCAGTTCGTAGGTACCGGCGATCTCCGCGGTGAAGCGGATGCAGCGGGTGCACTGGATGCAGCGGGTCATCTCGGTGGCGACCAGCGGGCCCATGTCCTCGTCGGCGACCACGCGCTTGCGCTCGTTGAAGCGGCTGACCGAGCGGCCGTAGCCGAGCGAGACGTCCTGCAGCTCGCATTCGCCGCCCTGGTCGCAGACCGGGCAGTCCAGCGGGTGGTTGATCAGCAGGAACTCCATCACCGAGCGCTGGTACTTGAGCGCTTTCTCGTTGCGGGTCTGGACCTTCATGCCGTCCATGACCGGCGTGGCGCAGGCCGGCGACGGCTTCGGCGACTTCTCCACGTCCACCAGGCACATGCGGCAGTTGGCCGCGATCGGCAGCTTCTCGTGGTAGCAGAAGCGCGGGATCGGGATGCCGGCCTTGTCGGCGGCCTGGATGATCATCGAGCCCTTGGGCGCAAACAGCGTCTGTCCATCGATCTCGATGGTGACGTGTCCTTCCGGCGCCACCGGCGCCTCGCTCGGGTTCATGGGTTGCGCGCTCATGCGGCAGCAGCCTCCACCTTCTTGCCGTCAACCATCGAATGACCGTTGACGATGTAGTACTCGAATTCGTCCCAGAACTGGCGCAGGAACCCCTGGATCGGCCACGCCGCCGCTTCGCCGAAGGCACAGATGGTGTGGCCCTCGATCTGCCCGGCGACAGTGCGCAGCTGGTGCAGGTCCTCCATCGTGGCCTTGCCGGCGACGATGCGCTCCAGCACCCGATGCATCCAGCCGGTGCCCTCGCGGCACGGGGTGCACTGGCCGCAGGATTCCTTGTGGAAGAACTGGCTGATGCGACAGGCGAACTTGACGCAGCACACGCTGTCGTCCAGCACCACGATGGCGCCCGAGCCCAGACCGGTGCCGAGCGCGCGCAGGGTGTCGTAGTCCATCTGCAGGCCCTTGAGCTGCTCGGCCTTGAGCACCGGCATCGACACGCCGCCCGGCACTGCCGCCTTCAGCGTGCGGCCCGGACGCAGGCCGCCGGCCATTTCCAGCAGCTCGTCGAAGGTGGTGCCCAGCGGCACTTCGAAGTTGCCGCCCTTCTGCACGCAGCCGGAGACCGAGAAGATCTTCGGGCCGCCGTTGGCGGTCTTGCTCAGGCCCTTGAACCACTCCGGGCCATTGCGGATGATCGCCGGCACCGACGCATAAGTTTCGGTGTTGTTGATCGTGCTCGGCTTGCCGTACAGGCCGAAGTTGGCCGGGAACGGCGGCTTGTAGCGCGGCTGGCCCTTCTTGCCTTCCAGCGACTCCATCAGCGCGGTTTCCTCGCCGCAGATATAGGCGCCGGCACCCAGCGCGCCGTAGATGTCGATGTCCACGCCGCTGCCCAGCACGTTCTTGCCCAGCCAACCGTGCTTGTAGGCATCGGCCAAGGCCTGCTCGAAATGCTCGAACGGCTCGTGATGGAATTCGCCGCGCAGGTAGTTGTAGGCCACGGTCGAACCGGTGGCGTAGCAGGCGATCGCCATGCCTTCGACCACCGAATGCGGGTTGTAGCGCAGGATGTCGCGGTCCTTGCAGGTGCCCGGCTCGGATTCGTCCGAGTTGCACAGGATGTACTTGACCGGCGCATCCTTGGGCATGAACGACCACTTCAGGCCGGTCGGGAAACCTGCGCCGCCACGGCCACGCAGGCCGGACTGCTTGACCATCTCGATGACGTCGGCCGGCGCGATCTTCTCTTCAAGAATCTTGCGCAACGCGGCATAGCCACCGGTCTTGAGGTAGTTCTCGTACGACCACGGGGTGTCGTAGTGCAGCGTGGTGTAGACCACCTGGTGCGGAAGCGGCGCCGGTCCGACCGGGCCCCTGGTTTCGTGGTGTGCCATGCCTTACTCCAGCCCGTCCAGCAGCGCATCGACCTGGTCCAGCGTCAGGCGCTCGTGGTAGTGGCCGTTGATGACCATCATCGGCGCGCCCGCGCAGCCGGCCAGGCACTCTTCCTCGCGCTTGAGGTAGACGCGGCCGTCCGGGGTCGATTCGCCATGCTTGATGCCCAGCTTCTTCTCGCAGTGGCGCACGATGTCCTCGGCGCCGTTGAGCCAGCAGCTGATGTTGGTGCAGATGGCGACGTTGTTGCGGCCGACTTTCCCGGTCTCGAACATCGAATAGAAGCTGGCGACCTCGTAGGCCCACACGAACGGCAGGTCCAGGTACTTGGCCACAGCGGCGATCAACTCGTCGTTGAGCCAGCCCTGGTTCTGCTCCTGCGCGGCATGCAGGCCCTGCAACACCGCCGAACGCTTGCGCTCCGGCGGGAACTTCGCCAGCCAGTGATCGATGTGAGCACGGGTCTTGTCGCTCAGCACCACCATCGGGTCGACGTCGCGCGCCGCCTCGAAATTGCCTGTCGCCTTCATCGGCCGACCTCAACGAATACCAGATTCCGGAAAACCGATGCCCGCGGCAGCGAAGCCGCGCAGGCACCGGGCGTTGTGCGATGGCCCGGCATTACCGGTCGACCTCGCCGAACACGAGGTCGTAGGTGCCGACCATCGCCACCACATCGGCCAGCATGTGACCGCGCACCACCGAGTCGATCGACGACAGGTGGGCGAAGCCGGGCGCGCGCAGGTGCACGCGGAACGGCTTGTTGGCGCCGTCGGACACCAGGTAGATGCCGAATTCGCCTTTCGGGTGCTCGATCGAGGCGAAAGCTTCGCCCGGCGGCACGTGGAAACCTTCAGTGAAGAGCTTGAAATGGTGGATCAGGGCTTCCATGTCTTCCTTCATTTCCGCCCGCTTCGGCGGGGCGACCTTGAAGTTTCTGACCATGACCGGGCCGGGGTTGGCCTTCAGCCACTGCACGCACTGCTTGATGATGCGGTTGGATTCGCGCATCTCGGCGATGCGGACCAGGTAGCGGTCGTAGCAGTCGCCTTCCCTGCCCAGCGGGATGTCGAAGTCCACCACGTCGTACTTGGCGTAGGGCTGCTTCTTGCGCAGGTCCCACTCGATGCCCGAGCCGCGCAGCATTACGCCGGTCATGCCCCACGCCAGCGCGTGCTCCGGGGTGATCACGCCGATGCCGACGGTACGCTGCTTCCAGATGCGGTTGTCGGTAAGCAGGGTTTCGTATTCGTCGACGCGACCGGGGAACTCGTTGGTGAAGTTCTCAAGGAAGTCCAGCAGCGAGCCTTCGCGTGCGGCGTTCAGGCGCTTGAGCGCGCCACCCTTGTGCCAGCGCGATTCCTTGTACTTCGGCATCGCGTCAGGCAGGTCGCGGTACACGCCGCCCGGGCGGTAGTAGGTCGCGTGCATGCGCGCGCCGGACACCGCCTCGTAGCAGTCCATCAGCTCCTCGCGCTCGCGGAACGCGTACAGCATCACCGCCATCGCGCCCAGGTCCAGACCGTTGGAACCAAGCCACATCAGGTGGTTCAGGATGCGGGTGATCTCATCGAACATGGTGCGGATGTACTGCGCCCGCTCCGGCACCTCGATGCCCATCAGGTTCTCGATGGCGCGCACGTAGGCGTGCTCGTTGCACATCATGGAGACGTAGTCGAGGCGGTCCATGTAGGGCAGCGCCTGGATGTAGGTCTTGTGTTCGGCCAGCTTTTCGGTGGCCCGGTGCAGCAGGCCGACGTGCGGGTCGGCGCGGACGATGGTCTCGCCGTCCATCTCCAGGATCAGGCGCAGCACACCATGCGCGGCCGGATGCTGCGGGCCGAAGTTCATCGTGTAGTTGCGGATCTCCTGCCGGGCTTCGGCGGGATTGCTGGCAAAGGCGCCTTGCGCCTGCTGGAATTCTTTTTTTACGTCCGCGCTCACTTGCTTGCCTCCGTCTGCACGCGCTCGCCTTCGGCGGTCTGGTAGCGGGCGTCGTCGCGGATCACGCGGGCCACGCCGACACGCGGTTCGACCGAGGTCACCGGCTCGTAGATCACGCGCTTCTTCTCTTTGTCGTAACGCACTTCGACGTTGCCGATCAGCGGGAAATCCTTGCGGAACGGATGGCCGACGAAGCCGTAGTCGGTCAGGATGCGACGCAGGTCCGGGTGGCCCTCGAAAATCACGCCGTACAGGTCGAACGCCTCGCGCTCGAACCAGTTCAGGCCCGGCCACACGCCGGTCAGCGAGGCCACCACCGGCAGCGACTCGCTCGGCGCGAAGCAGCGGATGCGCAGCAGTTGATTGTGCCGGTAGGAGCGCAGCTGGACGACGACGGCGAAACGCTGCTGCGGCATCGTGTCTGGCTGCACGCTGTCTCCCTCCTCGTGGCTGGGGAACTCGCCCCAGGCGAAACGGCCGGTGGCCTTGCCCTCGACGCCGCGACTGAAACCCTGAGAGGACACGTCTGCGGTATCCCACTCGTCGCTGCCGTAGCCAAGGTAATCGACGCCGCACAGGTCGGTGGCGTGCTCGAAGCCGAGCTCGTCACGCAGCGCCAGCGCCGTGGCATGCCAATCGACCGCAGGAACCTCCAGCGTCACTTCGCCGCGCGGTTCGACCACGGTGATCTGCGCACCGGCGAAGCGCGCGCGAAGTCGGTCGATGAGTGGTGCTGCTTGCTGGGCCATGAGGCTGGCGTGCTCTTGAACTTGAAGGGGGAATCAGCGGGCGATGGTCTGGGTGCGCCAGATCTTCTTCTGCAACTGCAGGATGCCGTAGACCAGCGCCTCGGCGGTCGGTGGGCAACCCGGGACATACACGTCCACCGGCACCACGCGGTCGCAACCGCGCACCACCGAGTACGAATAATGGTAGTAGCCGCCACCGTTGGCGCAGCTGCCCATCGAGATCACCCACTTCGGGTCGGGCATCTGGTCGTAGACCTTGCGCAGCGCCGGGGCCATCTTGTTGACCAGGGTACCGGCGACGATCATCACGTCGGACTGGCGCGGTGACGGGCGGAACACCACGCCGTAGCGGTCCAGGTCCAGGCGCGAGGCGCCGGCGTGCATCATTTCCACCGCGCAGCAGGCCAGGCCGAAGGTCATCGGCCACATCGAGCCGGTACGCGCCCAGTTCAGCAGCGCGTCGACGCTGGTGGTCACGTAGCCCTTGTCGAGCAGCGGATTGTCGCCTTCGGGCCGCAGGATGTCGTCAACCCGCCCTTCCGGGATGGGGTTGTTCACCAGGCCATCGAGCGTCTGAATCACTCCCATTCCAGCGCTCCCTTCTTCCACACGTAGACAAAGCCGAGGAACAGCATGCCCACGAACAGGCCCATGGTGACGAGCGAGCGGGCGCCCAGCTCCATGAACACCTGGGTCCAAGGCACGATGAAGATGATTTCCAGGTCGAAGACGATGAACTGGATGGCGATCAGGTAGTAGCGCACGTCGAACTTCATGCGCGCGTTCTCGAACGCCTCGAAGCCGCATTCATACGGCGAGAGTTTCTGCTCGTCGGGGCTGCGGGGACCAAGGAAGCGACCGACCAGCATCAGAGCGATGCCAATGCCGGTGGCGACGATCAGGAACAGCAGGGACGGCAAATATTCGGCCAGCACAGCGATTCTCTCTTGCCTCTGCCCGGGCACCTGCGGGTGCCAAGGCATGGGGTTGACGGGATTTGCCACGGCGGGTGCTGCTGCAACCCGCGTACCCGCGTACAAACAATGGTGCCCAAGAGGGGACTCGAACCCCTACGACTCTCGTCGCTACCACCTCAAGGTAGTGCGTCTACCAATTCCGCCACCTGGGCTTTGCATCCGCGCATCTGCCTGCGCAGTGCGCCGCGCATTGTAACCGCCTTCAGTCTTCAGTGTGCGCTTTCGGCGGGCTTTTCTTCGCCCTGTTGCGGCACGTCGGCCGCCGGTGCCACAGCCTGCGGCACTTCGGCCTCGACCGGCACGGTCGCCTGCGGCACGGCCTGCGACTCGCTCACCGGCGCCACCGGCGCTTCGATCTGCGACATCACGCCCAGGCCTTCGTCGGCGGGGCGGCTGCCACGGCTGGCGTACCAGGCCATGAACAGGCTGATGCCGAAGAACACCACGGCCAGCCACTTGGTGCTCTTGGACATGAAGTTGGACGCACCACGCGCACCGAACACCGTGCCCGAGGCACCGGCGCCGAAACCCGAGCCGGCGGCCGCGCCGGAACCGCGCTGCATCAGGATCAGCGCGATCATCGCGATCGCCACCAGCACATAGATCACATTGAGGATCGTCATCAACATCGCAAAACCGTCCCGAGCATTCACACGTTAGCGGCTGGCCGCCGCCTGTGCGATGGCCAGGAAATCGGCGGCCACCAGCGAGGCGCCACCTACCAGCCCGCCGTCGACATCGGGCTGTGCAAACAGCTCGGCGGCGTTGTCGGGCTTGACGCTGCCGCCATACAGGATCGGCAACGAATCGGCGATTCTAGCATCGTGCCCGGCAACTTCGCCACGGATGAACGCATGCATGGCCTGCGCCTGCTCCGGGGTGGCGGTACGGCCGGTGCCGATGGCCCAGACCGGCTCGTAGGCCACCACCGCCCGCGCGAAGGCGGCCACGCCGGCCAGTTCCAGCACCGGCGCCAGCTGCGCGGCGATGACCTGCCCGGTCGCTCCGGCCTCGCGCTGCTCCAGCGTCTCGCCCACGCACAGCACCGGAACCAACCCGGCATTGGCCGCGGCGACGAATTTGCGCGCCACCAGCTCGCTGCTTTCGTGGTGGTACTGGCGGCGCTCGGAATGGCCGACCAGGCCGTAGCCCGCCCCCACGTCCACCAGCATCGACGCCGACACCTCGCCGGTATAGGCGCCCTTTTCGTTGCTGCTGACATCCTGCGCGCCAAAGGCCAGCGCCGTGCCCTCGAAATCCTCGACCAGGTCGCCCAGGTAGGGCAGCGGCGGCAGGATCACCAGCTCCACCCCTTCCAGCGGCAGGCCAGCGGCCACCTGCCCCACCAGCTCGCTGGCGAATTGACGGCTGCCATGCAGCTTCCAGTTACCGGCAACGATCTTGCGGCGCATTCAGGAACGACTCCCTTGAAAAGTGGGCGAAGGATAGCCGAAATACAGACGCGGGCAGGACAACTAGTGGACAAGGCGAGACAGAGCAGCACTCCCTCGTAGATGCGGGGCTTGCCCCGCATGGGGATTTCCCGGCAAAGCCCCGCACCGGGCAAGCCCGGTGCCTACGTGGTGGTGTCCGCAAAAACCGGAAGGCCGCCTTGCGGCGGCCTTCGGCACTCATTTCAGCTTGATCTCGCGCAGGCGCTCTTCGAGGAAGCCGTGGGCGGTGATCGGCTCCGGATAGCGACTGGGATTGTCGGCGCTGATGCACGAGGGCAGCACGTCGATCAGGAAATCCGGGTTCGGGTGCAGGAAGAACGGCACCGAGTAGCGCGGCTGCCGTGCCAGTTCACCCGGGGGATTGACCACGCGGTGGATGGTGGACGGGTACACGTGGTTGGTCAGGCGCTGCAGCATGTCACCGATGTTGACCACGATGGTGTCCGCGTCCGAGGTGAACGGCACCCACTCGCCCTCGTGCGACTGCACCTCCAGCCCGGCAGCGCTGGCGCCGACCAGCAGGGTGATGAAGTTGATGTCGCCATGCGCGCCGGCGCGCACGTTGGGGATGTCGTCGGTGGTGATCGGCGGGTAGTGGATCGGGCGCAGGATCGAATTGCCGTTGTTGGTCTTGTCGGCGAAATAGTTTTCCGGAAGGCCGATGTGCAGCGCCAGCGCCGACAGCACCCGCGAACCGAGCGCGTCGAGCTTCTGGTACAGCCCGTAGCCATGCTCGCGGAAGCCCGGCACTTCGGCCGGCCACAGGTTCGGCGGCATCACCTCGCGGTACTTCGAGTCGTCGGCAATCTCGCGGCCGATATGCCAGAACTCCTTCAGATCGAAATGTTTGGAGCCCTTGGCGGTTTCCACGCCGAACGGGGTGTAGCCGCGGGCGCCGCCACCGCCGGGGACGTGGTACTGCTTCTTCACCTCCTCGGGCAGGGCGAAGAACGCCTTGAACACGCCATAGGCGGCGTCGATGTCGGCCTGCGCGATGCCGTGGTTGCGGATACCGGCAAAGCCCCACTGGCGGTAGGCTGCGCCCAGCTCGGCCACGAAGGCGTCGCGGTCGCTGTCGAAGCGGGTGATGTCGAGGGTGGGAATGCGGGAACTCACGGGACTACTCCTGGGGGAAGAATCAGGGCACCGACGTTGCCGCCATGCCCCGGGAAATGCATTGATCGGGGTCAGGCCGCTCCGGCGGCGGTCCTGACTGCCTCGGCGAGGTGCTCGAGCGTGGCCTGCACCAGCTTGGCATCGTCGGCCTCCACCGTCACCCGCACCACCGGCTCGGTGCCGGACGGGCGCAGGAAGGCGCGGCCGTGGCCGGCCACCGCCTGCTGCGCGGTCGCCAGCGCTGCCGCCACGGCGTCGGACTGCACCACCGCCCTGGCCGGCACGCCCTGCCCGATCCGGACGTTGATGGTCTGCTGCGGCACCCGGTTCAGGCCGGCCAGCGCCTGCTGCAGGGTGATGCCGCGGTGCTTGAGCACCTCCAGCACCTGCAAGGCACTGATGATGCCGTCGCCGGTGGTCGCCCGGTCCAGGCACAAAAGGTGGCCGGAGGCTTCACCACCGAGCACGCCGTCGTGTTCCAGCAACGCGTGGTGGACGTAGCGGTCGCCGACGTTGGCACGGATGAAGCCGATGCCCGCCTTCGCCAATGCCTGTTCGAAACCGAAGTTGGTCATCAGCGTGCCCACCACCGGGCCGCGCAGGCGGCCGCTGGCCTGCCAATCCAGCGCCAGCAGGTACAGCAGGTCATCGCCGTCGTGGACGTTGCCGTCGCTGTCCACGAACAGCAGGCGGTCGCCGTCGCCGTCGAAAGCGATGCCCAGGTGCGCGCCAATCGCGCGCACGCGTTCGGCCAACGCCTGCGGGTACAGCGAGCCGACACCGTCGTTGATGTTCACGCCATTGGGCTCGACGCCGATGGCATCGACGCTGGCGCCCAGTTCGCGCAGCACCAGCGGCGCCACCTGGTAGGTCGCGCCATGCGCGCAATCCACCGCGATACGCATGCCGGACAGGTCGAAATCGCGCGGCACCGAGTTCTTGCAGGCCTCGACGTAGCGCCCGATGGCGTCGCGGGTACGCACCGCCTTGCCCAGCTGCTCGGACGGCACGGTCGAGAACGGCAGGTCGAGCGCGGCCTCGATCGACAGCTCGGTGTCGTCATCGAGCTTCTCGCCCTGCGCAGTAAAGAACTTGATGCCGTTGTCCTGGTAAGGGTTGTGCGAAGCGCTGATGACAACGGCATCAAGTTCTTCATGCCCTGGGCCGAGAAGAACTTGATGCCGTTGTCGTGGTGCGGGTTGTGCGAGGCGGAGATGACGATGCCGCCGTCGGCGCGCAGCGAGCGGGTCAGGTGCGCGACCGCCGGGGTCGGCATCGGCCCCATCAGCTGCACGTGCACGCCGGCAGCGACCAGCCCGGCTTCCAGCGCGGCCTCGAACATGTAGTTGGAGATGCGGGTGTCCTTGCCGATCACCACCAGCGGCTTGCGAGCACTGCCCCGCGCCTGCAGCGCCTTCACCAGCGTCTGCCCGTAGGCGTTGCCCAGACGCAGCACGAAATCGGCGGAAATCGCCCCTTCGCCGACCCGGCCGCGGATGCCGTCGGTGCCGAAATACCTGCGCGCGGCCATCAGGCTGCCGCCGTGTCGTCGCCCGGGCGCGACTGGCGCATCAGCATCGCCAGCAGGTCGGCCAGGCGCTCGCGCATCTGACGGCGGTCGCAGATCTGGTCGATGGCGCCGTGTTCGAGCAGGAACTCCGAGCGCTGGAAGCCTTCGGGCAGTTTCTCGCGCACGGTCTGTTCGATCACCCGCGGACCGGCGAAGCCGATCAGCGCCTGCGGCTCGGCGATGTTGATGTCGCCCAGCATCGCGAACGAGGCCGACACGCCGCCGGTGGTCGGGTGGGTGAGCACCGAGATGTACGGCAGCCCGGCCTCGCGCAGCTTGGCCAGCGCGGCCGAGGTCTTGGCCATCTGCATCAGCGAGAACAGGCCTTCCTGCATGCGCGCGCCGCCACTGGCGGAGAAGTTGACGAACGGACAGCCCAGCTCCAGCGCGGTTTCGGCCGCCAGCGCGAAGCGCTCGCCGACCACCGAGCCCATCGAGCCGCCCATGAAGGCGAAGTCGAACGAGGACGCCACCAGCGGACGGCCCTTGAGGGTGCCGCGCATGGCCACCAGCGCGTCGTACTCGCCGGTGTTCTTCTGCGCGGCCTTGATCCGCTCGGCGTACTTCTTCTGGTCCTTGAACTTGAGCAGGTCGGTCGGGCCGAGGCGGGCCGCGATCTCGGTGGTGCTGTCGGCGTCGAACAGCGCCGCCAGGCGGGCACGGGCGCGGATGGCCATGTGGTGGCCGCACTTCGGGCAGACCTCCAGGTTCTCCTCCAGCTCCGGCCGGTACAGCGCCGCGCCGCAGCTGCTGCACTTTTCCCACAGGCCCTCGGGGACGCTGCGCTTCTTGGTCGGCGAGTTGTCGGTGCGGATGCCGGACGGCATCAATTTGCTGATCCAGCTCATGCGGGATGACGGTTCCGTTCAGGGCGGCCGGGGGCCGCGAGAAGGCCGACAGTCTAGCGCGCGGCGGCAAACCGACGGTAGCGTACAGAGCCCGGCGCCCCTGCCCCGTACCGCCCGAAAACCGCAGTGACCATCCATTTCCGCCAGATCGACAGCCCGCTGGGGCCGCTCACCGTGTCCGCGTCCGAACACGGGCTGCATGCGCTCGAATTCCCGCAGGACAGCTGGTTCCTGCCCCGCGACGGCTGGCACGAGGCCGACCACCCGCTGCTGTCACGGGCGCGGGTGCAACTGGACGAATATTTCGCCGGGCGCAGGCGCGCCTTCGACCTGCCGCTGGCGCCGCAGGGCACGCCGTTCCAGCGCGAAGTCTGGTTCGCGCTTGCGGACATTCCCTATGGACAGACCCGCACCTACGCGCAGTTGGCCGCGCGGCTGGGGCGCCCCACCGCCAGCCGCGCGGTGGGCGCGGCCAATGGCCGCAACCCTTTGGGCATCCTCCTGCCCTGCCACCGCGTGGTCGGCGCCAATGGCGCGCTGACCGGGTTCAGTGGCGGGCTGGAGGCCAAGCGGTTTTTGCTGGAACTGGAAGGCGCCTTGCCCAAGCCGGCCACCGATCTGTTCGGCCAAGCAACGTAGGAGCGACGTGAGTCGCGATGAAGCTTTCCCGATAAAGCCCGGTCGCGACTCACGTCGCTCCTACAACAGCCGCGTGAATCAGGCGTCCAACGCCTGCCGCAGCGGCGCGAGGAACGTGCCTGCACTGCGCACCGCTTCTTCGACCGAACCGGCCCCGGCCATCGCCGCGACAAGTGCGCTGCCGACCACCACGCCGTCGGCATCGACCGCCATCGCCGCGGCGCTGGCCGCGTCCTTGATGCCGAAGCCGGCCACCACCGGTGTTTTCGCCCGGCTGCGCAGCTGCCGCAGGCGCTCGCCGGCGGCGGCGCTGTCCAGCCGCTCCGAGGCACCGGTGACACCGGCGAAGCTGACGTAATAGAGGTAGCCCTGCGCCGCTTCGCACAGGCCGGCGAGCCGTTGTTCGCTGCTGGTCGGCGAGGCCAGCAGGACCAGCCCCAGCCCGGCGGCGGTGAACGCGGTGCGGGTTTCCTCGGCCTCCTCCGGCGGCAGGTCCACCAGCAGCACGCCATCCACGCCAGCGGCCACCGCCTCGGCAGCGAACCGTGCCGCGCCGCGGATTTCCACCGGGTTGAGGTAGCCCATCAGCACCACCGGCGTGGTCGTATCCCGCTGCCGGAAGGTGGCCACGCTGTCGAACACGTAGCGCAGCCCGGCGCCGCGGGCCAACGCGCGCTCGGAGCTGCGCTGGATGGTCGGGCCGTCGGCCATCGGGTCGGAGAACGGCACGCCCAGTTCGAGGACGTCGGCGCCGGCGGCAACCAGCGCGTGCATCACCGGCACGGTGGCTTCCAGTGCCGGATCACCGGCAGTGATGAAGGGAATCAGCGCCTTGCGGCCGGAGGCGCGCAGGCGGGCGAAGCATTCGTCGATTCGGGTCACGGGCATCTCAGGCACATCCTTCGATCAGTTCGACCGCCTCGGGCTGGCCCCAGTAGATCGAGGTCACCACGCCGTCGAGGGTTTCCAGGCGCAGGGCCAGCCCGGCCTGCGGGTCGGTCCAGGTCAGGTACTCGCCATCGGGCGAGGCGTAGGCATGCGGGCTGGCCACCACGCCGGCGGGCAGGCGCTCGCGCGCCTCGACCTCGGTCATGCCCACCCACAGCCCGAACGGCAGCGGCGGCCCTTCCGCACCCGGCGCGCGCTCGTCGTGGGCGTCGAAACGGGCGATACGGTCGGCGATGACCATCATCGACAGGCCCGCCGGCAGCGTGCCACCTTCGTAGTATTCGCAGTCGCCTTCCATCAGCTCGCGCATGCCGGCGGAGGCGAAGGCGTCATCGCCCGGCCCCTTGCCGAACGCCGCGCCGACATGCAGCTCGCCCACACCGGCCAACTGCGCGGCCGCATCCATCGCCGGGGCCGCTGGCGCGGCTTCCGCCGGCGTTGCCTGCGCGCCTGCCGGCAGCGGCCGCACCTCGGGCTCGGACGGTTCGCAGGCCGCCAGTGCCATGCCCAGGCAGGCCAGCGCACCCATGCGGAACAAGCGCCCGCTCACAGCGACAGCCCTTCGCGCGCGGCGATGGTGTGCACGTCCTTGTCACCGCGACCGGACAGGTTGCACAGCACCAGCGCGTCCTTCGGCAGTTCGCGTGCCAGCTTGATCGCCTGCGCCACCGCATGGCTGGATTCCAGCGCCGGCAGGATGCCCTCGGTGCGGGTCAGGCGGTGGAACGCAGCCAGCGCTTCGTCGTCGGTGACGCCGACGTACTGCGCGCGGCCGGTGTCGGACAGGAAGGAATGCTCCGGGCCGACGCCGGGGTAGTCCAGGCCGGCGGAAATCGAATGGGTTTCGGTGATCTGGCCATCGTCGTCGCACAGCACGTAGGTGCGGTTGCCGTGCAACACGCCGGGGCGGCCGGCCGAGATCGACGCGGCATGGCGGCCGGTATGGATGCCGTCGCCCGCCGCCTCGGCGCCGTAGATCTTCACCTCGCGGTCGTTGAGGAAGGCGTGGAACAGGCCGATGGCGTTGGAGCCGCCGCCGACGCAGGCGGTGATCGCATCGGGCAGGCGGCCGTAATCCTCCAGCATCTGCGCGCGCGCCTCGCGGCCGACGATGGCGTTGAAGTCGCGCACCATGCGCGGGTAGGGATCGGGGCCGGCTACCGTGCCGATGATGTAGAAGGTGTCGCGCACGTTGGTCACCCAGTCGCGCATCGCCTCGTTGAGCGCGTCCTTGAGCGTGGCCGAGCCGCTGCTCACCGGCACCACCGTGGCACCGAGCAGCTTCATCCGGTAGACGTTGATCTTCTGCCGCTCGATGTCGGTGGCGCCCATGTAGACCACGCACTCCAGCCCCAGCCGCGCGGCCACGGTGGCGCTGGCCACGCCGTGCTGGCCTGCGCCGGTCTCGGCGATGATCCGGGTCTTGCCCATGCGCGCGGCCAGCAGCGCCTGGCCGATGGTGTTGTTCACCTTGTGTGCGCCGGTGTGGTTCAGGTCTTCGCGCTTGAGCAGGATCTGCGCGCCGCCGACGTCACGGCTCAAGCGCTCGGCGTGGTAGATCGGGCTGGGCCGGCCGACGTAGTGCTTCAAGTCCTTGTCGTAGGCGGCGATGAAAGCCGGATCGACCCGCGCCTGGTCATAGGCCGCTGCCAGTTCCTGCAACGGCCCGACCAGCGTCTCGGCGACGAAGCTGCCGCCGTAGCGGCCGAAATGGCCACGGGCATCGGGATAGGCGTGGAAATCGGTGATTGGCGCGGCGGTCATGGCATCACGGACAAGCAGGACAGGCTTGCACCGTAGCGCACATGCCATGCCATGAAAATCGATAAATGCGCCGGCATGTGTTAGAAAAACTCACATGAAAAAACAGCAGGACAGATGTTTTTCACGGCGGAGCCGCCCGAAGGGTGGCGCAGGGCCGGTTTTTGCTCCTGCAAAACCGGCATTCCCGCCATCCATGGCGGTCAGATGTGCGCCATGAATGGCGAACGTACCCTGCCCTCGCTCAATGCCCTGCGCGCCTTCGAGGCGGCCGCGCGGCTGCGCAGCGTCAGCCTGGCCGCCGACGAACTGCATGTGACCCACGGCGCGGTCAGCCGGCAGTTGCGGGGGCTGGAAGAGGAGCTGGGCATCGCCCTGTTCGAGCGTGACGGCCGCGGCATCCGCCCCACCGCCGCCGGCAAGCGCCTGTTGGAAGCGGCTTCCGGTGCGTTCTCGCAGCTGCGCGACTGCGTGGCCGCGCTGCGCCGGGGCCAACATGGCGACGCCCTCGTGCTCGGTTGCCCCGGCAGCGTGCTGGCGCGCTGGATGATCCCGCGCCTGCAGGAACTGCAGCGCGACCTGCCGGGCCTGACCCTGCACCTGGCCGCGCAGGAAGGCGACTTCACCCCACGCCTCGATGGGCTGGATGCCGCATTGATGCTGGGCCAGGCACCGTGGCCGGCCAACTGGCGGGTGCATCCGCTGGCGGCCGAGCGCATCGGCCCGGTGTTCAGCCCCGCGCTGCCGGGCGCCGCGGCGCTGGCCCGGCAACCGGCCGCCGCCCTGTGCGAGCGGCCACTGCTGCACACCCGCTCGCGCCCGCAGGCATGGCCGACCTGGGCGGCGCGCAACGGCATCGATGCCGGCGAGCTGCGCTA
Source organism: uncultured Stenotrophomonas sp. (assembly GCA_900078405.1). Classification (NCBI taxonomy): domain Bacteria; kingdom Pseudomonadati; phylum Pseudomonadota; class Gammaproteobacteria; order Lysobacterales; family Lysobacteraceae; genus Stenotrophomonas; species uncultured Stenotrophomonas sp. Next base: position 1,490,810 of record FLTS01000001.1, read on the forward strand.
CGGCACCGGTTTCGAACACCTGTATTACCTGCTGGAAGCCGCCGTCGCCGGGCTGGGCGTCGCCATCGCGCCGGAGCCGCTGGTGGCCGGCGACCTCGCCAACGGGCGCCTGGTCGCGCCGTGGGGCTTCGTCGATACCGAAGGCCAATGGGCGCTGTGCACCGCCGGCGACGGGCACCCGCGGATCGAGGCGCTGGCGGGCTGGCTGCGGCAACGGTTGGCAGCCGCGACGTAGGTGCCGGGCTTGCCCGGCACGGAGCTTTGCCGGGAAGGCCCCATGCAGGGCAAGCCCCGCATCTATGGGTGCTCCGGTGCCGCCTGCGCGCACGCTGCGCCAATCGCCTCCACCAGCATTTCGCCGGTGACCGGTTTGCGCCGGAAGCCATCGAAACCGGCGGCCAGCGCCTGCCGCTCGGCATCGGCGTCGGAGCGCGCAGTCACTGCTATCAGCGGGAAACCGCAGCCGAGCTCACGCAGCTGCCGGGCCAGCGCCAGGCCGTCCAGCAGCGGCAGGTCCAGATCGAGCAGGCCGACATCGAAGGATTGCGCAGCCACTTCCGACAAGGCCGCCAGCCCATGCAGCACGTGCACGACCTCATGGCCACGGGCACGCAGCAGGTGGGAAATCACGTCGGCCACGGTGGGGTCGTCCTCGACCAGCAATATCCGCAAGGCCTGCTTCGGGGCCGCGGCCGGCATGGCCGGCGCGGCGGCCGTGGCAGGCTGCAGCCGCCACGGCAGCGGCAGCTCGACGATGAAACGGGCGCCGGCACCCAGCCGGCTGTCGATGCGGATATGGCCGCCCATCGCCACCGCCAGTTCCTGGCAGATCGCCAGCCCCAGCCCGCTGCCGCCATAACGCGACGCGGTACGCGGCCCGTCGCCCTGCTCGAAACGATGGAACAACCGCTTCTGCTGGTCGGCATGGATGCCGGGGCCGGTGTCGCTGACCACCAGCCGCAGGCCGGCACCATCGGGCAGCAGTTCGGCATCCAGCCCGACTTGTCCGCGCTCGGTGAACTTGATCGCGTTGTTCAGCAGGTTCATCAGGATCTGCCGCAACCGCGTCGCATCGCCGGTGACGAGCACCGGCATCGGCGGTCGCCGTTCGCGCACGAAGTGCAGGCCGCGCTTTTCCGCGACCGGCGCCATCAATCCGGCGATGCCGTCCAGCAGCGGCGTCAACTCGAACGGGCGCGCTTCCAGTTCCAGCCGGCCGGCCTCGATGCGCGCAAGGTCGAGGGTGTCGTTGACCAGCCGCAGCAGGTGGGTGCCGGCCTGCTGGATCGAATCGGCATAGCGGCGCTGGGTGGTGTCCAGCGAGGTATCCAGCAGCAGCTCGGTCATGCCCAGCACGCCGGTCATCGGCGTGCGCACTTCATGGCCGAGCGTGGCCAGGAAACGGGTCTTGGCCAGCGAGGCCTGCTCGGCCAGCTGCCGCTTCTGCACCGCCAGCTGCCATTCATTGCGGCGCCGCATCCGCGCACGGTAGACAGCCACCAGTGCCGTGACCGCCGCCGCGGCCAGCGCCAGCCAGAACACCAGCGCCCACGCGCTGCGCCACCACGGCGGCTGCACGTCGAACGCCAGCGTCTGCACCTGCGACCAGACCCTGTCCGAAGTGGCCGCCTGCACCTCCAGCCGGTAATGCCCCGGCGGCAAGCGCGAGAACACGCGCTCACCGCTGGAACCCACCTCCACCCAGCCGGTGTCGTAGCCGTTGAGCCGGAAGCGGTAGCTGTTGTTGGCCGAATCGGCGAAGGACAGCAGGCGCGTGACGATGCGCAGGTCGCGGTCGCCGTCCCTGATTTCCAGCGGGCTCTGCCAGGTCAGGTCGTGCTCCACGTCGCCGCGGCGCACGCTCACCCGTTCGATCACCAGCGGCGGTTGCCGGCCCGAGGGCTTGACCAGGGCCGGCTCGAACAGCACCACGCCTTCCGGGGTGCCGCCGGCCATCTGCCCGGTGCGGGCCCGCACCAGGCTGCGGCGGCGGAATTCCTGCCCCGGCAGGCCATCGTGCACGCCATACAGGCGCACCGAGCCGCTGGCCGGATCGACCCGGATCAGGCCGCGGGCGCTGCTGGCCCATGCCACACCATTGCCGTCCACCGCCAGCCCGTTGGCCGCCAACCCCGGGAAGCCCTGCCCGGTGCCGATGCTGGCTTCGCGCAGCAGTTGGCCGTCATTCCAGCGGTAGCGGTCGAGCCGGCCGAGCGCCGCCACCCAGACCACGCCGGTGGCGGTGGCGTCGAAGGCGTAGGCATGGTCGGACGGTCCGCCGCGCACCGGCAGGAAAAGCTGCGCCTGCGGCTGCCACGACACCAGGCCGGTGGCGCTGGACAGCCACAACTGGCCGTCCGGCCCGCATTGCATGTCCTCCAGCACCGCGGCGGGCAGGCCCTGCTGGCCGGGATGGACGCGCAGCAGTACGCGCCCTTCGGCATCGCGCTGCTGCAGGCCGCCGTCTTCCGAATACACCCACAGTCGCCCACCATTGCATGAGCGCAGCATGTCGCCGTCGCCGGGCATCGCCGCATCCGCCGCATCACCGTCGTGCCAGCGACGCACGCTGCGGTCGCCCGGGTCATAGCGCACCAGCGCGTCGAGGCTGCCGATCCACACCCGCCCGTTCGCATCCTCGACCACCGACTGCGGCCAGTTGCTGCCATCAACCGGCTGCAGGTGGTGCTCGACCTCACCGGTTTCCGGGTCCAGCCGATCCAGCGCGCCGCGGGTGCCCACCATCCATATCCCGCCCGATGCGGAAGCGGCCAACGCCAGCGCATAGGGATTGCGCAGCGAGGCCGGGTCGTCCAGGCGCCGGGTCAGCACCGAGAACTGCCGCCAGTTCGGCGGCAGGTGCCACAACCCGGCATTGGTGCTGGCGAACCACAGGCCGCCGTCGCGGTCCTCGTGGGCGGTGACCCAGTTGGGCCGGACCCGCCCGCGTTCCTGCACGCTGTACAGCGCCACGTCGCGTACCGGCCCGCCGTCGCGGCTGCGGCCCAGGCCCAGCCGCGTATCCAGCCAGTAATTGCCGTCGGCCGCGAACTGCATCATGTTCAGCACGTCGGTCGGCTGCGCGCCCGGCCAGGTCATGCGCTCGAAGCGGCCATCGGCCTGGCGCACCGCCACGCCGCCGTTGGTGGCGATCCACAGGCGGCCCTCGCGATCCACCTTCAACCCGTTGATGCGCGGCGAAGGCAATACGTCCAGCCCCTCGCACTCGAAGCCGCTGCCGGTCCAGCGCGCGAGGCCGCCCTTGGTGCCCACCCAGAGCACGCCGTCGGGAGTGACCGCCAGGTACGCCACCGACGCCGACGGCAGGCCACCGCCCCGGCCCGGCGTGGGCATGAACTGCTGGAGCCCACCATCGGCCGCCAGGCGGTACAGGCCGGCGGTCGGCGTACCGAACCAGACGCTGCCGTCCTGCGTGGAGGTGATGCTCCATATGGTGTTGCTGCCCAGCTGCGGCAGCGTGTCCCGGTCGAAATAACGGAAGCTGCGGCGGTCCGCCGACAGCATCACCAGCCCCGCACTCTGCGTGCCCATCCACAGCCGGTTCTGCGCATCGACGTGCAGGCTCCAGACCAAGTTGTCGCGCAGGCCGTCCTCGGCCCGCCAGATGCGGTAGTTGCGCCCGTCGAAACGCGCCAGGCCATCGCGGCTGGCCAGCCACAGGTAACCCAGATGGTCTTCGGCGAATGCATTGATGCCGGTGGACGGCAGGCCATCGACCACTTCCAGCTGGCGCGGCTGCGGGGTGGCCGGAACGTCGGCGCGCGCAACCGTGCCGAGGATCGGCAACAGCCACAACAACGCAAGGCACACGCATCTCACCGCACGACCTCCTCGCAGAGGCAGCCCGATGTCGGCACCCTCCCCCGAACCATCCGGAACCCCCTCGTCCCGGCGCATGCGCCCCCACGGGACCGCACGATTAGACCGAAGTCACCGCGGGGCTTCAACCTCCGTGGCACCGGGGCCACCGGCACCCGCGCAACAATCCATTGCGCGGCGCAGGAGCAAACCATGACGGCGAACATGTCTAGAATCCCCGCAACCCGTCGCGGAGCCGAACCTTGCCACGCTGCCTCGCCCTGCTCCTGCTGTGCCTGCTGCCGCTGTCGGCCGGCGCCGCGCGCTACCGGCTCGACCCGGTGCATACGCGCGTGCTGTTCGCCGTCGAGCACGCCGGCTTCTCGCAGGCGCTGGGCACGCTGTCCGGCAGCGAGGGCACGCTCGACTTCGACCCGGACGACTGGGCCGGCGCACGGCTGGACGTCATCATCCCCCTCGCACGGCTGGAGCTGGGCGACGACAAGTGGAACCGCGCCACGCTGGCGCGCAACCTGCTCGACGGCGAACGCTTCCCGCAAGCGCGCTTCGTCTCCACCCGCGTCGAACCGCTGGACCCGCAACACGCCCGCGTCCACGGCCTGCTGACCCTGCGCGGGGTCAGCCGCGAGGTCGCGCTCGACGTCACCCTCAATGCGCTCAAGCGCCATCCGCTGCCGCCGTTCCGCCGCACCGCCGGCTTTTCCGCCACCGCCACGCTGAGCCGCGCCGATTTCGGCATCGACGCGTGGAAATCCATGATCGGCGACACCGTGCAACTGCGTATCGAGGCCGAAGCAATACTCGACAACCACGCCACCGACGGCATTCCCCCTGCTCCCGCCGAGCCCTCATTCCCCGAACCGGAACCGCGCCCATGAGCCTGAAGAACACCCCCCAGCATTGGGGCAGCGTCAGCAAGATCCTGCATTGGCTGATCGCCCTGCTGATCCTCGCCCTTGGCATCGTCGGCCTGCTCATGGGCGAGCTGCCGAAGACGCCGAAGTATTTCTGGGTCTACACCGCGCACAAGTCGATCGGCATCACCGTGCTGGCGCTGGTGGTGCTGCGGCTGGGCTGGCGGCTGCACGCCGGCGCACCGCAACCGGTAGCGGGCACGCCCGGCTGGCAGGAGCGCATCGCCAGCGCCACGCACTGGCTGCTGTACGTGCTGATGTTCGCCATCCCGCTGTCGGGCTGGCTGTACGACTCGGCCAGCGGGTTGCGCCCGTTCAAGCTGTTCGGCCTGGTCGAGATGCCCAAGCTGGTCGCACCCGACGAGCAGGCCGCGCAGCTCTCGCACGCGCTGCACGAGTGGGGCTTCTGGCTGCTGATCCTGGCGGTGCTGGCGCACGCCGGTGCCGCGTTCTACCACCACGTCCACCAAGGCGATGCCACCTTGTCGCGCATGCTGCCGCGAGGCTGGCTCGCCTCCCCCCAGAAGGAATCCGCATGAACATCAAGCTCACCACTCCGGCCGCCGTGGCCGCCGCCCTGGCCGGCATGCTCGCGGCCACGCCCGCGCTGGCCGCGGACTACGAACAGGCCCCCGGCTCGGCGCTGGTCTTCGCCAGCAAATACGATGGCGAAATCTTCACCGGCAACTTCCCCGGCTTCCGCACCGAATTGAGCTTCGACCCGGCCGACCCGGCCGCCGGCAAGCTCGACGTCACCATCCCGCTGGCCGGCACCAGCAGCGGCAACAGCGACCGCGACTCGACCCTGCTGGGCAAGGATTTCTTCGACGTCGCCCGCTTCGCGCAGGCGCGCTACACCGCCAACGGCTTCCGCGCACTGGGCGACAACCAGTACGCCGCCGACGGCGCGCTGGAGCTGCACGGCGTCAGCAAGCCGGTCACCCTGACCTTCACCTGGACGCCCGGCGCGCAGCCGGTATTGACCGGCCGGGCGACGGTGAAGCGGCTGGACTTCGGCATCGGCGGCGGCGACTGGAGCGATACCAAGACCATCCCCGACGAAACCGCGATCAGCACCATCGTCCGCTTCAACGCCAGGTAAGCCCGGCACCCCGCATGAAGCCTTCGCGGTGAAGCCCCGTACCGGGCAAAGCCCGGTACCCGCGGAACGCAAGCCCCTGTGCCGTGGATGCGGGGCTTGCCCGGCATTGGGTTTTCCCGGGGAAACCGTGCCAAGCAAATTGCAGCGGCGGGGCTGGCCCCGCCGAGGGCATCACCGGGCCAGCCAGCCCGCCAGCGCGGCCGCGTCGAACGGCCAGTCGAGTTCGCGCCCGGCGGCATCGCGCAGCACCGGCACGCGCACGCCGTAGCGCGCCTCCAGCGCGTCGTCCTCGTCGACGAAGACGCTCTCGAACTCCGGCGCGCGCGCCTGCGCCAGCACCGCCAGCGCCTGGTCGCACAGGTGGCAATCGTCTCGCTGGTAGAGGACCAGGCCGTTCATCCATTGCTCCATCGGGGAATTGCTGCGCTGCGGGCATGGCCGGCGGCGGCAAGTCCGTAGAATAGCGGCTCCGCTTCAACCGCAGCCACAGAAAGCAGCATGTCCGTCAGCACGTTCGACCTGTTCAAGATCGGCATCGGCCCCAGCTCCTCGCACACCGTCGGGCCAATGCGCGCTGCCGAGCGTTTCGTCCACCGCTGGCTGTCCGATCCGGGCCGCTTGAATGATGTGGTGCGCATCCGCGCCGAAGTATTCGGCTCACTCGCCCTGACCGGCCGCGGCCACGGCACCGACACCGCGGTGCTGCTCGGGCTGGAGGGCAACCGCCCCAACCTGATCGACCCGGACATCATCCCCGAAACGCTGGCCCGCATCCGTTCGTCCAAGCGCATCAAGCTGATGGGCGAACACGAGATCGCCTTCGACGAGAAGCGCGACCTCGCATTGAACAAGCGCCAGAAGCTGCCCTACCACACCAATGGCATGCGCTTCACCGCGTTCGACGGCAACGACGAGGTCATCGCCACCCGCGACTACTACTCGGTCGGCGGCGGCTTCGTGGTCAATGCCGACGACGCCGCCGACGACCGCATCGTCCCCGACCAGACCCCGCTGCCCTACCCGTTCAAGAGTGGCGACGAACTGCTGGCGCAGGCCGCGCGCAGCGGCCTGAGCATCGCGCAGATGATGTTCGAGAACGAGAAGTGCTGGCGCAGCGAGGACCAGATCAAGGACGGCCTGCGCGAGCTGTGGGCGGCGATGCAGGCCTGCGTGGCGCGCGGCATCCGCTCCGAGGGCACCCTGCCCGGCGGCCTGCACGTGAGCCGCCGCGCACCGGCGCTGTACCGCGAGCTGTCCTCGCGTCCGGAAGCGGCCATGCGCGACCCGCTGACCACGCTGGACTGGGTCAACCTGTACGCACTGGCGGTCAACGAGGAAAACGCCGCCGGCGGCCGCGTGGTCACCGCGCCCACCAACGGTGCGGCCGGCATCATTCCGTCGGTACTGCACTACTACGACCGCTTCTGCCCCGGCAGCAACGAGCAGGGCGTGTTCGACTTCCTGCTCACCGCCGCGGCCATCGGCATCCTCTACAAGGAGAACGCCTCGATCTCCGGCGCCGAGGTCGGCTGCCAGGGCGAGGTGGGCGTGGCCTGTTCCATGGCCGCCGGCGGGCTGATGGCGGCGCTGGGCGGCAACCCCGGGCAGATCGAGAACGCCGCCGAGATCGGCATGGAACACAACCTCGGCCTGACCTGCGACCCGATCGGCGGGCTGGTGCAGATCCCCTGCATCGAGCGCAATGCGATGGGTTCGGTCAAGGCGATCAACGCCGCGCGCATGGCCAGCCGCGGCGACGGCAAGCACAAGGTCAGCCTCGACAAGGTCATCAAGACCATGCGCGACACCGGCCGCGACATGCAGGACAAGTACAAGGAAACCAGCCGCGGCGGCCTCGCCGTCAACGTCATCGAGTGCTGAGCGGCCATACCCGCCCCCGCGTCCCGCGCAAGGAGCTTCCGGACGATGAACCTGCCTCCCGCCACCCCGCCGCTGCCGCCACCGCCACCGCGGCGCCCGGTTGCCGCCACCCGCCGCAACCGCGGCCACGGCGGCCTGTTCAAGCTGTTGGCCGCCGTGGCCTGCCTGCTGGTGCTGGCCGCCTACATTGGCCAACGCAAGCCGGCGCGCACGGACGCCACCACGGCCGCCGTGGAGGAAACCGCCCAGGCCACGCCCACCGCGGCCATGATCCTCAAGCCGCAGGGTGGCACTGCGCCGCCCCCGTCGGCGCCACGGGACGCGAGCTTCTCGGTCAGCAGCGACGGGCAGGTGCTGCGCATTGACGGTGGCGTCGGCCGCCGCTTCGCCAGCGACCTGAACGCGGCACTGGCCGCCCATCCTTCACTGCAGCGCATCATCATCACCAGCGGCGGCGGCTATGCCGGCCCCGGGCTGGAAGCGGCACGGCAGATCAGCCGCCGCAACCTGATCGTCCGGGTCCGCTCGCACTGCGCCAGCATGTGCGTGGGCCTGTGGGCGGCGGCCGCGGCCCGCGAGCTGGAGCCGGACGCGGTCATCGGCCTGCACCAGTGGCGCGCGCCCTGCGCCACGCTGCCACCCGAGGACCGCAGGGAATGCGAGTACACCGTGCAGTTCCTGACCCAGCATGACGCTGCCTACGACGCCTGGCTGCGCAGCGCCGGCTTCAACGCGCGCCTGCTCGCGCTGCAGGAAACCACCTCGGCCGATGACATCGCCGTGCTCACCGCGCCGCAACTGTGGGACAACGGCGTGGACTTCACCGCCGTCGATGCCGAAGGCCGGCGCATGAGCCGCGAGCAGGTGCGCGAATTCCTGGCCGCGAAATACCGCAAGGCGGGCCGCGGCTGATGCCTGCCAGACGGCGCGGGCTTGTCCGATACCGCTCAAGTTGCCGGCATGAGGGCCGTTAACGATCTCGTTGAGGTCTGAATTCATCAAGGATCCGGGGGGAGTCCTGATCGACCAGTCGTTCGCCAGTTGCCAGCGGCCATTCCGGCGCACCATCCAGCGGTGGTGTGCCGCTTTGCTCTTTTCGCTGTCGCTGTCGCTGGCGCACCCGGCGGCCGCGCTGGACCCGGACAAGCCGTTCCGCGACTACGTCACCGACAACTGGGGCGTGGAGCAGGGCCTGCCGCAGATCAGCGTGCTGGCCATCACCCAGGACCCGGCCGGCTACCTCTGGTTCGGCACCCAGGCCGGACTGGCACGCTTCGACGGCGTGCACTTCCAGCGCTACACCCGGCACGACGCCTCGGAGCTGGGCAACAACATCCTGGCGCTGCAGGCCGATGGGCCGCAGCGGCTGTGGGTGGGCACCGCGCGCGGGCTGGTGCTGTTCGAGGACGGCCATTTCCAGTCCATTCCCGCCAGCGCCAGCGTCGACGCGCCCGAGCGCAGCTTCCCCGTCAACGCACTGGCCCGGGGAGCCGGCGGGGAAGTGCTGGTCGCCGGCCCGGATGGCATCTACGTGGTCGCGGACAAGCACCTGCAACGCCTGCATGCCCTGCCCGGCCCCACGCTGAGCCTGCTGCACGGGGACGATGGCCTGTGGGCCGGCAGCACCGGCAGTGTCTTCCACGTCACCGACGACGGGATCGAGAACTATCCGCTGCCGGCCACGGTGCGCGACACCTCGGTGACCGAGCTGGCCAAGGTCGGCGACAAGCTGTGGGCGGGCACCCGCCACGGCCTGTTCCGGCTGCAGGGCCAGGCATGGAAAGCGGCCGGCAACCGCCCCGGGGAAGCCGCGCAGGCGGTGGAGGCCCTGGCTGCCGACCGCGACGGCAACCTGTGGGTGGCGACCCCGCAATACCTGCAGCGGCTGCACGACGGCATGCCCGCCGAACGCATCCAGAACATGGCCGGCAGCATCGCCATCCGCTCCATCCACGAGGACGACACCGGCAACCTCTGGCTGGGCAGCATGATCGAGGGCGTCACCCGCGTATGGAACGGCTGGACCCGGCGCCTGAGCCAACCCGAAGGCCTGAACGACCCGCTGCTGTGGTCGATCGCCGCCGGGCCGGACGGCAACATCTGGGTCGGCAGCAACAACGGTGTCTACGAATGGCAGGGCGGACGCTTCCAGCACCGCGTCGGCGGCGCCCAGTTGCCGCAGCCGGAGGCCTACAGCCTGCTGCCCGAGCGCGAGCAGACCTGGATCGGCACCCGCGCCGGCGTGGCCGTGCTGCGCCAGGGCAAGGTCACGCAACCGGCGGTGCTGGCCCCGTTGCGCAACGCGCAGATCAACGGCATCGTCCGCGACCACCGCAACCGCCACTGGTTCGCCACCACCCAGGGGCTGTACCTGCTGGATGCCGACAACCGGCTCACTCACTACGACGAGAAGGACGGGCTGGTCGACGCGCGCATCCGGCTGCTGCTGGAAACCCGCGACAACCGGCTGCTGGTCGGCACCTACAACGGCCTGTACGAATGGCGCGCCGGCCACCTCCTGCCCACCGGCGAGGACACCGGGCTGGCTGAAGGCATCGCGGTCACCGCCCTGCTGGAACTGCAGGACGGCCGCTGGGTGCTCGGCAGCAACACCGACGAAAGCCTGCGCGTATTCGATGGCCGGCGCTGGCATCACCTGAGCCATGACCGCGGCCTGCCGGCCAACATCCCGTTCCACCTGGCCGAGAAGGACGGCGACCTGTGGGTGGCCGGCATGCAGGGCGTCTACCGCCTGCCGCTGGCCTCGATCGACCAGTCGCTGGCCGACCCGAAAATTCCGCTGGCCGTGCAGATGGTCATCAACTCCGGCGCCGACCAGGGCGGCGGCCAGCAGGACAAGTGCTGCAACGGCTCCGGCAACAGCCGTGGCCTGCTGCGCGACGGCCGCCTGTGGCTGCCCACCCGCGACGGCGCCTTGCTGGTGGACGTGGTCACGCCGCAGCAGCCCTTCACCCGCAAGGTGCGGATCGAAGGCCTGCAGGTGCAGGGCCAGTCGATCCACCCGAGCACCGGCAAGTTCCAGCTGCCACTCAACGCCCGCAGCCCGCGCATCGAGTTTTCCCTGCCCACCTTCGAGGCGATGCATACCCCGCAGCTGCGCTACCGCCTGCGCGGCTACGATGACGGCTGGCGCGAGCCGGAAAGCCCGGCCATGCGCTCGGTCAGCTACAGCAACCTGCCGCCGGGCCGCTACACCTTCGAGGTAGCCGACTTCGGCAGCAGCGACCCGCAGGCCGGCATGGCCCGCCTGCAGCTGGAGATCCCCCCGCGTCCGCACGAAACCCTGGCTTTCCGGCTGCTGGCGCTCCTGCTGCTGGCCGGTTCGATATGGCTGGGCTACCTCGGCCTGAAGCACCGCTACAAGCGCCAACGTGCCGTACTGGAGCGGCTGGTACAGGAGCGCACCCGCGACCTGCAGGCCGCCAACGCGCGGCTGGAAGTCATCAGCTTCACCGACCCGCTCACCGGCCTGCACAACCGGCGCTATCTGGCCCAGCAGATCCCCACCGACCTGGCCTTCTACGAGCGCGACGAAAGCTACCGCGACGGCAGCGAGGCGGTGGTGTTCGCGCTGCTCGACGTGGACCACTTCAAGACGATCAACGACACCCACGGCCACGCCGCCGGCGACCGCGTGCTGGAACAGCTCGGGCAACTGCTGAACGAACTCAAGCGCAGCGGCGACTACGTGGCACGCTGGGGCGGTGAGGAGTTCCTGCTGGTGCTGCGCCCGCTGCCGCGCGGCGACCTCGGGCAGATCGGGCAGCGCCTGTGCAGCCACATCGCCGAGCATGACTTCGAGCTCGGCAACGGCCTGCGCCACCGCATCACCGTGTCGGTCGGCCTGATCGAGTGCCCGCTGTTCCCCGCCTACCCGCAGCTGCTCGGCTGGGAACAACTGGTCACCCTGGCCGACCGCGCCCTGTACCGCGCCAAGAGCAGCGGCCGCAACGGCTGGGTCGCATACCGCCCGGCACCGGGCGCGCAGTTGCCGGAAGACCTGACCGCCAGCAGCGGCGACCCGTGGTGGCTGGTGGAAAACGGGCTGCTGGAAATGTTCGATGGCGAAACCCACTGCACGATCATGTAGGTGCGGGGCTTGCCCCGCACGGGCGTTCCCCCGCGCAAGCGGCAATCTTCGGGAAGGTCCTTGCCTGGCAAGCCCGGCACTCTGGCCGTAGATGCGGGGCTTGCCCCGCATGAGGATTTCCCGGGAATACTTCCTGCGGGGCAAGCCCCGTGGCTACAACTGTCCGTGCACCTGTTGCTGCAGGAACCTGCTATCTGCCCGCGGCAATGCGCAGCACGTCGTCCAGCAGCGCCGCGGCGGTGACTTCCGCGCCCGCACCCGGTCCCTGGATCAGCAGCGGCTGCCGGCTGTAGCGGTCGCTGTGGATCGCCACGCGGTTGTCGGTGCCGCGGCCACCGGCCAGCGGATGGTCGGCCGGCAACGCGCGCAGGCCGACGCTGGCCCCACGCATGTCGAAACGGCCGACGAAGCACAGTACCCGTCCCTGTTCGCGCGCCTGCCGCAACCTTTCATGCAGCGGTGCGTCCAGTTGCCCCAGTTCCGCATCGACCTGCGCCGCAGGCAGCGCGGCCAGTGCCGGCGGCACCAGCGATTCGACCTGCACCTGCGCCGGCTCCAGCGCCACGCTGGCGGCGCGGGCGAGGATCAGCAGCTTGCGGCGCACGTCCTCGCCGGACAGGTCAATGCGCGGGTCCGGCTCGGTGTAGCCGGCCACCGCCGCTTCGCGCACGCAGACCGAGAATGGCTGGCTGCCGTCGAAACGGTGGAACAGCCATGCCAGCGAGCCGGACAGCACGCCCTCTATCGCATGGATGTGGTCGCCGCCGGCCACCAGCGCGCGGATGCTCGACAGCAGCGGCAGGCCGGCGCCGACGGTGGCCGCATCGCCATAGCACGCGGTGCCGGAGGCGACGATGCCGTCGATCCGCTGCGCGCGCGCCAGCGTGGTGCCGTTGCCCAGCTTGTTGGCGGTGACCACATGGACACCCTGCGCCAGCCACTGCGCATGCTCGGCGGCCACGTCCTCGCTGGCGGTGGCGTCGACGACGATGTCGCCGGCATGCAGGCGGCCGATTTCCCGGCGTTTTTCCGCGCCGCCGCCCTGCGCGTCACGCGCCTGCGCCAACGCCGCGGCCGGTGCATCGGTACAGGCCAGCGCGATGCGCGAATTGGCAACGACTTCAAGGCTGGGCAATGCCAGTTGCCGCTGCCGCAATGTCTGGTAGCGCGCGACGAAGGCCGAGCCCACCGTACCGGTGCCGAGCAGCAGCAGCCGCGGCTGCGCCACCTGCACCTCGTTCAGACAGGCGCTCACGCCTCCACCGTTTTGCGTACAGCTTCGCCATTGCCGGCGTCGGCGAGCACCTGCGTGGCGCGCGCCAGGCCTGCCTGCAGGTCGGCCACCAGATCCTCACTGGCCTCGATGCCGACGGACAGGCGCAGCAGGCCATCGCTGATGCCGGCCTTGGCGCGTGCTTCGGCGGTCATCGCCGCATGGGTCATGGTCGCCGGGTGCGCGACCAGGCTTTCCACGCCGCCCAGCGACTCGGCCAGGGTGAAGTAACGCAGGCCGTCGACGAAAGCACGCACCGCCGCCTGCGGATCGGCGCCGGCACACTCGGCCAGCTCGAAGGACAACATCGCGCCGAAACCCTTCTGCTGGCGCGCGGCCACCGCATGACCGGGGTGCGATTCCAGCCCGGGGTAATAGACCTTGGCGACCGCATCGCTGGCAGCCAGCACGTCGACCAGCGCGCGGGTGTTTTCCTGATGCACGCGCAGCCGCGCATCCAGCGTGCGCAGGCCACGCAGGGTCAGGAAGGCATCGAACGGCGAGCCGGTCAGGCCCAGCGCGTTGGCCCACCACGTCAGCTGCTGGTGCAGCTCGGCGTCGCGCGCGATCACCGCGCCGCCGACCACGTCGCTGTGGCCGTTGACGTACTTGGTGGTCGAATGCAGCACGACGTCGGCACCGAAGGCGATCGGGTTCTGCAGCGCCGGCGACAGGAAGGTGTTGTCCACCACCACTTTTGCGCCGGCCTTGTGCGCGGCGTCGATGACGAAGCGCAGGTCGGTGATGCGCAGCAGCGGGTTGGACGGGGTTTCCACCAGCACCAGCGCCGGTGACTGCGCCAGCGCGTCGGCCAGCGACTGCGGGTTGGTCAGGTCGGCGGTGATCAGCTCGAAATGGCCCTTGGTCGCCAGCGCGTTGAACAGGCGCCAGCTGCCGCCGTAGGCGTCGTGCGGCACCACCAGCTTGTCGCCCGGCTGCAGCAGCGCGTTGAGCACCAGGTTGATCGCGCCCATGCCGGTGGAGGTGATGACGCCGCCGGCGCCGCCTTCCAGCTCGGCCAACGCTTCGCCCAGCAGGTCGCGGGTGGGGTTGCCGCTGCGGGTGTAGTCGTACTGGCGCTTGTTGCCGAAGCCGTCGAAGCTGAAGTTGGACGACAGCACGATGGGCGGCGTCACCGCACCATAGGCGGTATCGCGGTCGATGCCGGCGCGCACCGCGGCGGTGGCGCGGCAACAGGACACGTCGGAAGCGTTGGACAGGCTCATGCGGTTTCTCCGGGAAGGCGTAGGGCGTTGGCGAGGATCGCGTCGATGCGATCGGTTTCTTTGAGGAAGGCATCGTGGCCGTAGGGCGAGCGCAGCACGCGCAGGCTGCCGTGCGTGCCCAGCCCTTCGACCAGCGAGACGAGATCGGACAGCGGCACCAGCCGGTCACCCTCGACCGCAACCACCAGCGTCGGCACTTCGATGGCGGCCGGGTCGATGCGGTGCAGGTCGATGGATTCGGACAGGCGCAGGTAGGCGTTGACGCGGGTGCGGGCGACGTACTGCGCGCCGGTGGCGTCGAGGTAGTCCTCGGCGGCCACGCGCACGCGGCCATTGACCACTTCCGGCGCGGCGTCGAAGCGTTCGCCGAACTCCTCCGGCGTGCGGTAGCTGAGCATGGCGAACTGGCGGGCCAGCGCCAGCCCGTGGGCTTCGGCGCACTGCAACTGGCCCAACGCCACCGCGCGGCGCTGCAACGCGCGCCATGCCGAGGCATAGGGATGCGGGCGGTGCGCGCCGCTGACCGCGACCAGCTTGTGCAGGCGCCGCGGGTGACGGATGGCCAGCTGCATGCCGACCAGGGCGCCATAGGAATAGCCGACGTAGCCGTGCAGGCGCTCGATGCCCAGCGCATCGAGCAGCAGGGCGACGGCCTCGGCCTGGTCGGCGGTGTCGATGGGCACGTCCAGCGCGCCGTCGGCGCCGATGAAGTCGAACCCGAGCAGGCGGCGGCGCTGCGGGTCCAGCGCGCGGCCGACGCCGACCAGCCCTTCGGCCCAGCCCTTCTCGTCGAACACCGCATTGGCCGCGACGTGGCGGTGCGCGGAGATGCCGCCGGCCACCAGCACCACCGGCGCCCCGGCCGCGCCCACCAGTTCGTAGCGCAGGCGCAGGCTGCGCTCGCCGGCATGGCGCATCGCCAGCCGCAGCTCGATTTCCCCGCGCACGGCGGGAAGCACGCACGGTGCGCTGTCGAGGGGAATGGCCTGGAATTCTCGGGTGGCGGTGGCAGTGGCGAAACGCATGGCGGTATCCGGTGAGGAGCAGCCATCGAGCTTCGCGGGCCCGTGTTCGCCGTGCGTGGCACGGATCGAACCATCTTTCGGCGGACACAGAGGTCACCGCAGGATTTGGCACCAAGCACAGGCGCTTGCGCGTCTGCTGGTTGCCCCGGCTTCAAAGGGCCTGTCCCTCTGCCGGTCTCGATGGTGGCGCCACGATGCCAGCCCCTTTTGCCAATGTCAATCTCTTTATTCGGATAAAGCGATGGAGTTTCCGATGCAACCACCCCGGCATAATCCGTGCCTCCCCGCTTCCCACCCCGCCATGCCCCGGCTGCCACTCCTGTTCCTGTCCACGCTGCTCGCACTGCCGGCCTCCGGCGGCGCGTCCGGCCCGCAGTGGCGGCAGGGCTGGGGGCTGGCGGGTACGACACCTGCTGCGGAAACCCGCCACGACACCCGCTTCGTCCTCCTGCAACCGCAGGCGCGTGCCGGCGGCCATGCGGCACGGGTACACAACCTGCTGGCCGGCCCGGTGCAGGTCCGGCTGCGCGATGCCGCCAGCGGCAGCGAAGCCGCGCCGGCAGCACTGCTGGCCGCCGGCGAGCAACGCGAACTGCTCTGGCGCGACGGCGGGGCCGACCCGGTCCACTGGCTGCTCGACGCCTTCCCCGGCAACCCTGCCGCCCGCCCCGACGACCACCTCTACCGCCTGCCGTTCGATGCCATGCGCGTGCGCGTGAGCCAGGGCTTCGGCGGCCATTACAGCCACACCGACGCACAGAACCGCCACGCCGTCGATTTCCCGCTGGCCGCCGGCACCCCAGTCCTCGCCGCGCGTGCCGGCACGGTGATGCAGGCGGTGGATGACGCCCCGGACGACGGCAGCCTGCTGCGGGTGCTGCACGCCGACGGCAGCATGGCCGTGTACGCCCACCTGCAGACCGGCAGTTTCCGCGTCCGCCCCGGCCAACGCGTGGAGGCCGGGCAGACGCTCGCCCGCTCCGGCAACAGCGGCCGCAGCAGCGGCCCGCACCTGCATTTCGCGGTGCAGGCCAACACCGGGCTGGCACTGGTCTCGATCCCGTTCCGCATGGCCGGCCCGCGGGGCGAACTGCGCTTCCCGCGCGACGACACTCCCTGATCCCCGACATCTCCCGAGGCCGGCAGGCTGGATTGAGCACAGCGAATCCCGACGCTCAGCACATCCGGGCAGGCCAGCGCTGCGCTTAACTCAACCTGCGAACTTGCGCGCCTGAAACATTCCCGGGCGGCCCCTTGACTTCCATCAAGTGTATTGATGTATTAATACGCATGGACGCAAGACTGCTGCACATTTCCCCACAGGCCGCCGAGCCGATCTACCGCCAGATCGTCGAACAACTGCGGCGGCTGGTCAGTGCCGGCCAGTTGCACCCCGGTGACCTGCTGCCTTCGGTGCGCGAGGTGGCCTCGGTGCACGCCATCAACCCGATGACCGTGTCCCGTGCCTACAGCCAACTGGAGGCCGAGGGCCTGCTGGAACGCCTGCGCGGCAAGGGCATGGCGGTGGCCGCCAGCAGCGCCCGCCGCGACAGCCTGAGCACACGCATGCAGTTGGCCGAACCACTGCTTCAGCAGCTCACCCGCCATTGCCGCGAACTGGAACTCCCCACCGACCGCGTGCTGGCGCGGTTGCAACACCTGCTCGAAAAGGACCCGACATGAACACCGCACTCGCTTCGGCCTTCACCACCGATCTCGACCTCGACCTGCCGCTGAGCGCGGACGGCCTGCACCTGTCCTACGGCAAGCACGCGGTATTACGTGGCGTCGACCTGCAACTGCCGCGCGGGCAAGTACTAGGCCTGATCGGCCGCAACGGCGCTGGCAAGAGCAGCCTGATCGGCTGCCTGCTCGGCCTGCTGCGCCCGCAAGCCGGGCAGGCGCGGCTGTTCGGCGCAACGGCGTTGGTGCTGGATGATGTGCGCAAAGCACAGTTGGGCTACGTGCCGCAGCAACCGCAGGCCTTTGGCTGGATGAAGGTCGGCCAGTTGCTGGGCTACCTCGCCCAGCTCTACCCGCAGTGGCAGCGCGCACATGTCGATGCCCTGCTCAAGCGCTGGGATCTGGATCCGGCAAAGGCCATCGGCAAGCTATCCCCCGGCCAGGCGCAGCGGCTGGCGGTGGTGCGCGCACTGGCGCCGCGCCCGGCGCTGCTGGTGCTGGACGAGCCGGCCTCGGCACTGGACCCGGTGGCACGCCGCGAGTTGCTGCGCGACATCGTCGAACAAGCCATCGACAACGGCACCACCGTGCTGTTTTCCAGCCACATCATCAGCGACCTGGAGCGCGTAGCCTCGCATGTCGCCTTCCTGCACGAAGGCCGCATCCTGCTCAATCAACCACTGGATGAACTCAAGAGCCAGACCGTGCGCCTGCTCATCCCTGCCGCCGGCGCCGCACAATTGCCGGCCAAACTGCCCGGCGAACTGGTGCGCAAGCCAATGGCCGATGGTCGCCTGAGCATGGTCATCAGCCAGCGCGAAGGCTGGCAGGACTTGCTGGCCCTCGAAGGCATCCACGCCGACCAACTGAATCTGGAAGACCTGTTCATCGAGGTGGCCGAATGAGCGCCATTCCCGCAAATCGCCCGTCCTCGGCAATGAGCAGCATGCGCACCGTGATTGCCGCCGGCGGCTGGACCAATGGCCTGTTGGTGCTCGCCTGGATGCTGGCGATCCTGCTGTCATGGCAGGGCATCGCCGAGGAAAAACCCGTTGGTCTGGGTGCGGTGTTGGCTGCCATCATGGCGATGTTCTGGGCCATGCTCGGCGGCAGCCGGCTGATTGCACTGTCGGTACAGGCCACGCAAATGCGCTTGCCGCACGTCGCACGCCAGAACCTGCGCCATGGCGCGGCCGCGCTGCTGCTGACCGTGGCAGCGCCGGCCCTGCTGCTGGTCCTGTTCGGCAGCCATCCCCTGTCGCTCAATCTCGCCGTTCTCTGCGTCGGCCTGTTGCTGGGGCTGTTCTGGGCCAGCATCCCGCCGTGGCTGATGTTCGCGTTGTTGGCGCTGGGCTATCTGCCTTTCTGGCTGGCGCGCTTGTTCGACGTGACATGGACGCCGGCATTGGAGTTGCCGCACGGCCTGATGCTGGCCGCGCTCGCCCTGCTCGTCGCCAACGCCTGCTGCTGGTGGCACATGGCACGGCGGCAACTGCCCGCCCAAGGCTGGCGCACGCCGCTGGCACTGGCCTTCGCCAATGGCATGCAGATGACCGCCATCGGCACCCAGCAGGCCCAATACAGCTCGGCGCTGTTCACCCAGGACACTCCCATCGGCCACGACCTGCACCGCCAGCCCATGCAGGCACTGGCCATTGCGCTCGGGCCGGGCTTTGGCCGCACCACGTTCAAGAGCATCCTTGGCACGCAGGGGCCGGTGCTGGCCGTGGCCTTCTTCTGGCTGTTGCTGGCGCAAGGCGGCAATGATGGTGCGCGGGTTGCGCTGTTCTTCGCACCGCTGTTGGCCATCAGCCCCGCACTGGCCCCGCTGATGCGCTTGCAGACCCTGTTCAAACTGCCAGGCATGGGCCTGCACGAATTGGCCCTGCTACCCGGCCTGCCGCGCCAGCCGGCGCGAGCCCTGACCACGCTGCTGACGCGGCAGATGCTGCTGCGCATGTTGCCCGCGCTGGCCATCATGGCCGCCACCGGGCTCCTGCTCGACGCCGGCAGAACTTTCCAGTTGCTGCTGCTCTGGAGCTGCTTCGGCAGTGTTTTTCTGCTGCAAGGCGCAGGGTTGCTGGCCCTGCACAGCCGCCCATTCCGCTGGGTACTGGGGGCAGTGGCGGTAATGCTGATCCTGGCAATTCTTGCCAGCATGCTGGTCGCCACAAAAACCCACGCCTCCGCATGGCTGCTACAGGCATGGCAGGTCACCTGGCTGTGGGGCGTGATGTTCGCCGTCTACGCCCAAAACCGCCTGCGCACCCTGCCGCACCCGTGGCTGGGCAACTGACGCCGGCCCGCACCGGCGCAGCCAACCACAACGGAGCCGGCAGGTATAATCGCCGGCTTCCCTTCCCTCAAGCGCGCCCGTCGCAGGCGCAGCCGCCATGCCCGAAGTCGCCACCGAAGCCGCGCGCCGCCGCACCTTCGCCATCATTTCCCACCCCGACGCGGGCAAGACCACGCTGACCGAAAAGCTGCTGCTGTTCGGCGGCGCGATCCAGATGGCCGGCTCGGTCAAGGGCCGCAAGGCCGCGCGCCACGCCACCTCCGACTGGATGGCTCTGGAAAAGGAGCGCGGCATTTCGGTCACCTCGTCGGTGATGCAGTTCCCGTACGAAGGCAAGATCGTCAACCTGCTCGACACCCCCGGCCACGCCGACTTCGGCGAGGACACCTACCGCGTACTCACCGCAGTGGACAGCGCGCTGATGGTCATCGACGTCGCCAAGGGCGTGGAGGAGCGCACGATCAAGCTGATGGAGGTGTGCCGCCTGCGCGACACCCCGATCATGACCTTCATCAACAAGCTCGACCGCGAGGGCAAGGACCCGATCGAGCTGCTGGACGAAGTGGAAACCGTGCTCGGCATCCAGTGCGCCCCCGTCACCTGGCCGATCGGCATGGGCCAGCGCCTGAAGGGCGTGGTGCATCTGCTGACCGGCGAAGTGCACCTGTACGAACCGGGCCGCAACTTCACCCGCCAGGATTCGACCATTTTCCCGTCGCTGGACGCTCCCGGACTGGCCGGGAAGATCGGCGAGAAGATGCTGGCCGACCTGCGCGAGGAACTGGAACTGGTGCAAGGCGCCAGCCACCCGTTCGACAAGGACGCCTACCTGCGCGGCGAGCAGACCCCGGTGTTCTTCGGTTCGGGCGTGAACAACTTCGGCGTGCAGCCATTGCTGGATTTCTTCGTCGAACACGCGCCGGCGCCGCAGCCGCGCGCCACCACCGGCCGCGACGTCGCCCCGCAGGAAGACAAGCTGACCGGCTTCGTGTTCAAGATCCAGGCCAACATGGACCCGCAGCACCGCGACCGCGTGGCGTTCATGCGCGTGTGCTCGGGCAAGTTCGCGGCCGGCATGAAGACCTTCCACGTGCGCAGCGGCAAGGAAATGAAGCTCGCCAACGCGCTGACCTTCATGGCCAGCGACCGCGAGATCGCCGCCGAGGCGTGGCCCGGGGATGTCATCGGCATCCACAACCACGGCACCATCTCCATCGGCGACACCTTCACCGAAGGCGAGCAGGTGACCTTCACCGGTATCCCCAACTTCGCCCCGGAACTGTTCCGCCGCGCGCGGTTGAAGGACCCGCTCAAGCTCAAGCAGTTGCAGAAGGGCCTGGCGCAGCTGTCCGAGGAAGGCGCCACCCAGTTCTTCCGCCCGATCATGAGCAACGACTTGATCCTCGGCGCGGTCGGCGTGCTGCAGTTCGACGTGGCCGCCTACCGGCTGAAGGACGAGTATGGTGTGGAGGCGGTGTTCGAGCCGGTCGGCGTGGTCACCGCGCGCTGGGTCAGCTGCGGCAACGAGAAGAAGCTGGAAGAGTTCCGCGAGAAGAATGCCAACAACCTCGCCGTCGATGCCGCCGGCCACCTGGTCTACCTGGCCCCGACCCGCGTCAACCTGCAACTGGCGCAGGAACGCGCGCCGGACGTGCGCTTCGCCGCCACCCGCGAGGCAGCGCACACCATCTCGGTCGCATGAGCACAGCCTCCTGGGGGAACGACTTCATTCGCCCCCAGCGGCGCAGGGATGCAGCCCATGCTGCATTGCGATAACGTGCCCGCCATGACTTCCGCCTCCCGCCTGCAACAGCATGTCGCCGATATCCGCGAGGAAATCGCCAGTGCCCTCACCCACGGCCTTGGCGCCGTCACTGCCCTGGGCGCCGGCGCGGTACTGATCACCCTGGCCGCGATCTACGGCGACGGCTGGCAGCTGGCCAGCGCCATCGTCTTCGGCGTCGCCCTGCTGCTGCTCTACACCGCCTCCACCCTGTACCACGCCATCCAGCACCCGGTCGCCAAGGGCCGGCTGAAGATCTTCGACCACTGCGCGATCTACATCCTGATCGCCGGCACCTACACGCCGTTCACCCTGATCGGCCTGCGCGGCCCGTGGGGCTGGGGGTTGTTCGCCGCGATCTGGACGCTGGCCGTGGCCGGGGTGGTGTTCAAGCTGTTCTACACCGGCCGCTTCAAGCGCCTTTCGACGCTGATCTACATCGCGATGGGCTGGCTGGTGATCGTGGCGATCAAGCCGATGTGGCGCGAACTGGATGGCTTCACCCTCGGCTGGCTGTTCACCGGCGGCGTGTTCTACACGCTGGGCACGTATTTCTACCACCGCGAATCGGTGCGCTATTCGCACGCCATCTGGCACCTGTTCGTCATCGCCGGCAGCGTCTGCCACTTCGTCTCGGTGACGGCGCAGATCCTCTAGCGAACGCTCCATCGCCGCCGTTTCATGCATGGCGGCAACGGAACCTGCACGCGGCACGAATGAACGCTTCGCGCCGCGTCCACGGTGCAGCGGCAATCATGGCCGCATGAATACTCCGGCCGTTCCCTCCGCGCCGCGTGTGTCGCGCCGGCGCCATCGCCCCGGCAAGCGCTGGCTGGTGGCTGCCGCCGTGCTGCTCGCGGCCCTCCTCGTGCTGCTGGCACTGTGGGACTGGAACTGGTTCAAGGGCCCGGTGGAACGCATGGTGCAGGCACGCACCGGACGCGCCCTGCACATCGGCAACCTCGACGTCGATCTCGGCCGCACCAGCACCCTCCGCGCCGATCGCATCACCTTCGCCAATGCCGGCTGGGCGAAGCGACCGGACATGGCCCGCGCCGACCGGGTGGAGATCGACCTGCGCCTGTGGCCGCTGCTGCGCGGCAGCGTGCAGTTGCCGGAAATCCGCATCACCCGCCCCGACCTGCTGCTGCAGGCCGCCCCGCGACAGGGGGAGCCGGGCAACTGGAATTTCCCCGGCGGCGGTGGCGGCCAGCCACTGCAGCTCAAGCGCCTGCGCATCGACGACGGCAAGCTGCAGTTCCTCGACGAGGCCGGCCGCACCGACGTCCGGCTCGACGTCCGCAGCGGCAAGGCGAAGCAGCCCGGCGCCGCGCCGCCCCTGCTGCTGGAAGGCGAGGGCCGCTGGCGCGGAGCCTCCTTCACCGTGCGCGGCGGCACCGAGTCGCCGTTGCAACTAGCCGACAGCGAACATCCCTTCCGCCTCCATCTCGACGGCCATGCCGGCGCCACCCACGCCGTGGCCAGCGGCACGCTGACCAACCCGTTCCAGTTGCAGGTGTTCGACCTGCAGTTCCGCCTCAGCGGGCAGGACCTGGGCGATCTGTACCCGCTGATCGGCATCGCGATCCCTTCCTCGCCCCCCTATCGGCTCGACGGCCGGCTCAAGCGCGACCATGAAGTCTGGCGCTACGAAGGCTTCAGCGGGCAGGTGGGCGACAGCGACCTGGCCGGCGACGTGCGCATCGACGTGGCCGGCGAACGCCCGCGCCTGACCGCCAATCTGGTGTCGCGCCGGCTGGATTTCGACGACCTTGCCGGCTTCGTCGGCGCCCAGTCCGGTACCGGCGGCGATGAAACCGCCAATGCCGAACAGAAGGCCAGGGCCACCACGCAGGCGGCCAGGCCCACGGTCCTGCCCGACACGCCGTATGACCTGGGCAAGCTGCGGGCGATGGATGCCGATGTGCGCTGGAAGGCCCACCGCATCAACTCACCGTCGCTGCCGCTGGACGACATGGACGCGCACCTGCTGCTCGACGACGGCCTGCTGCGGCTGGAGCCGCTGGACTTCGGCGTGGCCGGCGGCGACATCCGCAGCACCATCCGCATGGACGCGCGCCGGCCGCGCATCGCCACCGCGCTCGATGCCAGCGTGCGCGGCGTGCAGCTCGGCCAGTTGTTTCCCGATGCGAAACTGGCCGAACAGGCCTCCGGCGGCATCGGCGGGCAGGTACGGCTGTCGGGCACCGGCAACTCCATCGCCGCCATGCTCGGCGGCAGCAACGGCAACGTGGCCCTCGGCATGGGCCGCGGCCACGTCGGCAACCTGCTGATGGAACTGGCCGGGCTGGACGTGGCCGAATCGTTGAAGTTCCTGTTCACCGGCGACAAGCAGATCCCGCTGCGCTGCGCCTTCGCCGATTTCGGCGTGCGCGACGGGCTGATGCAGGTGCAGTCGCTGGCCTTCGACACCACCGACACGCTGGTGGTCGGCGAGGGTGACGTCAGCCTCAAGCACGAGGAACTGGATTTACTGCTGCGGCCGCGGCCCAAGGACAAGAGCATCCTCGTCCTGCGCTCGCCGCTGCGCATTGGCGGCACCTTCAAGGATCCCTCGTTCCGCCCCGACTTCAAGGCGCTGGGCCTGCGCGGTGCGGTCGCCCTGACCCTGGGCAGCATCGCCCCGCCGGCGGCGCTGCTGGCCACCATCGAAACCGGCCCCGGCAAGGATGTCGACTGCGGCGGCCACTACGCGAAATAGCGCCGTCGGAGCGAAGCGGCCGGCTCAGCCGCCGGTGATGTACTGCTGCAGTTGCCCCAGCTCCTGGCGCTGTTCTTCGATCACCGCCTTGACCAGGTCGCCGATCGAGATTACCCCCACCACGGCATCGCCTTCCAGCACCGGCAGGTGGCGAATGCGCCGCTCGGTCACCAGTTGCAGGCAATGCTCCACCGTGGCCGAAGGCGCCACCGTGACCACCTCGGCAGTCATGATCGCCGCCACCGGCGTGTCGCGCGAGGAACGGTCGCGCAGCACGATCTTGCGCGCATAGTCGCGCTCGGACAGGATGCCGGCCAGCCGTGCCCCTTCCATCACCAGCACCGCGCCGATGCCCTTCTCGGCCATCAGCCGGATCGCGTCGATCACCGCGGCCTGCGGCGTCACCGCGTGGATTTCAGGCGTCTTGTTGCCGAGCAACTGTCGAGCGGTCTGCATGGCGTTCTCCCGTGTTGGCCGATGGAACCGATACTGCCACGTCCGCCGGCCGCCAGGTGTCAACCAGGTACAGCGGCCGCTGCTTGGCTTCCATGTAGAGGCGGCCGAGGTATTCGCCGATCAGGCCCAGCGCGATCAGCTGCACGCCGCCAAGGAACAGGATCACCGCCATCATCGTCGGCCATCCCGCCACGCGGTCGCCATACAGCGCCGCCTTGCCCACCACCCAGGCGCCGAAGCCGAATGCCGAGGCTGCGGTGAACAGGCCCAGGTAGGTCGCCACCCGCAATGGCGCGGTGGAAAAACTGGTGATGCCTTCCAGCGCGAAATTCCACAGTTTCCAGAAACCGAACTTGCTGCGCCCGGCCATGCGCGGCGCACGCCGGTAAGGCAGTGCGATGCGACGGAAACCGACCCAACCGAACAGTCCCTTCATGAAACGCTGGCGCTCGCGCAACTGCCGCAGCGCGGCCAGCGCGCGCGGCGAGAGCAGGCGGAAATCGCCGGTGTCGGCGGGAATCGGCGTCTTCGACAGGCGCCCGATCACCCGGTAGAACGCCGCCGCGGTGGCGCGCTTCAGCCAGCCCTCGCCATCGCGCGCCAGCCGCGTGCCATACACATCGTCGTACCCCTGCCGCCACAACGCGACGAACTGCGGGATCAGCTCCGGCGGGTCCTGGCCGTCGGCGTCGAGGATCAGCACCGCGCCGTCGTCGACGAAATCCAGCCCGGCGCTGAGTGCGGCCTCCTTGCCGAAGTTGCGCGACAGGCGCAGCGCCGCCACCTGCGGGTCGCTGGCTGCCAGTTGCTGTATCAGCGCCCAGCTGGCATCGCTGCTGCCATCGTCCACGTACAGCACGCGGCCGTCGATGTCGGGCATACGCTCCAGTTCGGCACGGATGCGCGGGTGCAGCAACGGCAGGGCGTCCTGCTCGTTGCAGGCGGCGACGACGATGGTCAGGCGTTCATGGGAAGTCATGCATCGATTCTACGGAGGAGCGCGCCTTGGCGCGCGACGGGGCATTGCCGGGAACACCCTGTCGCGGCAGGTCGGGGTCACATCCCCGACGCCTTGCACAATCGCGTCGGGGAGGTAACCCCGACCTGCTCAGTCCGCATCCTCGACATACCCCGGCCCGCCCAGCTGCCGCGCCTGCCGCTGTATCCAGTCCGCGCGGCGCTGCACGAAGGGACCGGGCCTGGTCGCGCTGTAACGCCGTGGCGACGGCAGCACCGCGGCCAGCCGCGCGCTCTCGCCCGCGCTCAGGCGCGCCGCATCCTTGTGCCAGAAACGCCGCGCCGCCGCCTGCACGCCATAGACGCCATCGCCGAACTCGGCCACGTTGGCGTACATCTCCAGTATCCGCCGCTTCGGCCACAGCACCTCGATCAGCACCGTGTACCAGGCTTCCAGCCCCTTGCGCAGCCAGCTGCGGCCCTGCCACAGGAACAGGTTCTTGGCGACCTGCTGGCTGATGGTGCTGCCGCCGCGCAGGCGCTTGCCCTTGGCGTTGTGGTCCAGCGCCTTTTCGATCGCCTCCAGGTCGAAGCCATTGTGCTGCGGGAAACGCTGGTCCTCGGCCGCCACCAGCGAAATCGGCACACTGGCGGCCATCGCATCGAGGTCGCGCCACTGGTAGTGGATGCGATAGCTCCAATCACCCTGCCCCCATGCTTCCAGCTGGCGCAACGCCATCACGCTGGAAAACGGCGGATCGACGAAGCGCAGCACCCCCACCTGCACGATGCTGAACACCAGCAACGCGCAGGGAATCCGCCACAACCAGCGCCACCAGCGGCGGCGTGGCCGCCCTCCGTCCGCCTTGCGCTCGTCCTGCTCCGCCCCCATTGTCTGCCTGCCCCGAATCCCGACGTCCGGCACATTATCCGGCACCGGCGTCCCCTCACGCGCAGATCCCATGACCGAAACATCCGACCTCCTTGTCCGCTTCCTGCTGCCCGAAGCCGGCGTGCGCGGCGCCCACGTGCGCCTTTCCGGCAGCTGGCGCGAAATCCTGTCGCACGGCAACTACCGCCCGGCCGCCTCTCGCCTGCTCGGCGAGGCCTGCGTCGCCTCCGCACTGTTCACCGGCCACATCAAGATCGACGGACGGCTGTCGGTGCAGCTGCGCAGCACCTCCGCGCTGCGCACCCTGTTCGCCGAGTGCACTTCCGCCGGCACCCTGCGCGGCATCGCCCAGCTCGAGGACGGCGAGGATGCCCCCGGCGACCTTGCCCACCTCGGCAACGACGCGCTGCTGGCCATCACCATCGAGAACCCCGGCCTGGATCCCCGCGAGCCCCAGCGCTACCAGAGCCTGGTGGCATTGCAGGGCAACGGCCTGGACGAGGCGTTCGAAGGCTACTTCCGGCATTCCGAACAGTTGCCGACGCGCCTGCTGCTGGCCGCCGACGGCCAGCACGCCGCCGGCCTGCTGCTGCAGAAGCTTCCCGGCGACGAAGGTGACGACGACGGCTGGGTCCGTACCGGGGCGCTGTTCGACACGCTCGAGCAGGACGAATTGCTGGCCACCGACGGCCGCGCCCTGCTGCACCGTCTGTTCCATGAAGAACAACCGGAACTGATGGGCGAAAAACCCCTGCGCTTCGGCTGTTCCTGCTCGCGCGAGCGCGTGGCCGGCATGCTGCAATCGCTGGGCGAGGAAGAAGCCCGTGCCGCCGCCGAGCCCACCGGGCAGGTCGAAGTGCGCTGCGAATTCTGCGGGCAGGAATACCGCTTCCCTCTGGCCGAATTCGGCGTATTGTTCAGTACGGGGCCTGCATCCCAACCCGCGCCCGAAAGGCTGCAGTAACGTTGGATGCCGGCAAGATGCCCCCTGGATCGGGGCGTCTTGTTAAAAAAACATGAACAATTTAGGATTCAATGCCTCACGAACCGGGAACTTCCCGGTGGCCCACCGGTCATATCGAGTCCATGAACGCCTTCCTGCGCCTGCCGCTAGCCTTGCTGATCGCCCTCGGGGCGACAGCGGGTGCGCATGCGCAGAACAAGCCGCAAACCGGTTCCGACGGCACCGTCCTGCCGGTCTGGAACAAGGGCAGCGGCAAGGTTGAAGCGCTGCTCTACCTCGAACCCACCGGCGAGCAGGCGGCCGGCGCCCGCTGGCATTTCGGCCGCAACTCGCTCGATGCCGCCTTCGGCCTTTCCTCCGGCGACTCGCTCGGCCTGCTGTGCAACAGCAGCCGCGGCGGCAGCATCAGCGGACTGGCCAGCCACTGCATGCTCGCCAGTCTCGGCGACGACGATGACGACAACGGCCGCCACCTTTCGGCAAGCACCACGTTCAATCGTCCCGGCGGCCGCTTCGGCCTGAGCGCCGGCACTGGCCGTGACACCTTGCCGGCCTGGCTGTCCGGCACCGCGAAAGCACCGGCCGCGCGCATGGAACAGAACGACCTGACCGTATTCGGCCAGAAGAACATCGGCCGCGAAGGCTTCGTCTCCATCGGCGGCACCTACGCCAAGGCCCGCCTGATCCCGCTCAGCGACGCCTCACCGGCCATCGTCGACCAGTGGGACAGCAAGAGCCTGAACCTGGGCGGCGGCTATGGCGCCTTCAGCGCCAACATCATCGGCCGCGTCATCGACGTCCCCAACCAGCCCGGCAAATGGGAAGGTCTGGGCGTGGGCCTGACCTGGCGCACCCCGTGGAGCGGCCAGCTCACCGTGGGCGCCGAAAACGTCATCACCCGCGGCAAGAACCCCTTCTCGCCCCGCGAGAACAACGACGACGGCGCAATCCCGTACGTGCGTTACGAGCAGGATCTCTGACTCCACCCCCTCGCGGGTAGCAGCACGTGATTTCCGATCATTGCCGGATGGCTGTCGTACCCGGCATCCACGGTCGTCGCCAACCGTGAGCCGGATTTCCTGACGTACCCCGCCAAGCTGATACCGAATCCGCCCCTCTTCCGTCCCCTCTCTCACTCCCATTTTTTGCTGCACTCGCAGCATGAACTTTGCGGAATTTCACCAAGTTCACGCCATCTCTTAACAAAGCTTTAATTTCAGAAGAGACGGAAGTACTATCGGATCAGCCTCACGTGTTTGGTATCGCATCTTCGATACCGCCGGCGCAGGCGATTCCACTTGTAACTACCAAGATCACTTGGAGAGAGAGCCCATGAATTGCAAGTCCAACAAGCTGCGTGACGCAGTGGTGCTGGCCCTGGTCGCAAGCGCCGGCACCACCGGTGCAGCCTTCGCCCAGGACAACGGCGGCGCCACCACTCTTGACCGCATTGAAGTCACTGGTTCGCGCATCAAGAGCGTCGACGTCGAAACCTCGCAGCCTGTGTTCATCATGGACCGTGCCGCGATCGAAAAGCAGGGCCTGACTTCGGTCGCCGACGTCCTGCAGCGCATCTCGGCCAACGGTGCCGGCCTGAACACCAATTTCAACAACGGCGGCGACGGTTCCTCGACCATCAGCCTGCGCAACCTGGGTTCCTCGCGCACCCTCGTGCTGGTCAACGGCCGGCGCTGGGTGTCCAACATGTCCGGCTCGGTTGACCTGAACACCATTCCGGCCGCCATCGTCGAGCGTGTGGAAGTCCTGAAGGACGGCGCCTCCTCGGTCTACGGCTCCGACGCCATCGCTGGCGTGGTCAACCTGATCACCCGCAGCGATTTCGACGGCGCCGAGGTCAATGCCTATTTCGGCCAGTACGGTGAAGGCGACGGCCAGCGCACCTCGTTCGACGTCACCGTCGGTGCGAGCAGCGATCGTGGCAACCTCGTCATCAGCGCTTCGCGTGTGAAGGAAGACCAGGTGATGGCCGGTGACCGCGCCATCTCTGCCGAGCCGTACTTCGGCCTGGGTTCGGCCTACTACAGCAGCTACTCGGCCAACGGCAAGATCAACCGTTCGGCTGCCGATGGTGGCAACCTGGCGCTGCGCCCGGGCGCCGTGGGCAGTGGTCTGGCCAGCAACCCGTACTACGCGGCTGACCAGTACATCCCCTACACCGCCGACTTCAACTACAACTTCGCCAAGGACAATTACCTGGCGACCCCGCAGAAGCGCAGCGCGCTGTTTGCCCAGGGCAGCTACAACCTGACCGACAACATCCAGCTGAAGATGGATGCGCTGTTCAACGAGCGTCGTTCGGCACAGCAGTTGGCTGGTTACCCGCTGAGCACCATCAGCACCGGCCTGAGCATGAGTGGCGACAGCTACTTCAATCCGTGGAGCACCCAGCACGGTGGTGACGGCCGCGAAGTCAGCTGGACCCACCGCCTGACCGAATCGCCGCGCATCTACGACCAGAACACCAAGACCCAGCACATTTATCTGGGCCTGGATGGCTATCTCGAGTTCGCCGACCGCCAGTTCAGCTGGGATGCCGGTTACGCCTTCAACAAGACCAACGAAGTGGAAACCCAGATTGGTGATGCCAACCTGCTGTCCCTGGAGAAGGCGCTGGGAGCTTCGGAAGTCCGTGACGGCAAGGTCGTTTGCGTCACCGCGCCGGGCGGAAGCGTCATCGACGGCTGCACCCCGTTCAACCCGCTGTCGCCGCAGGGTGGCGTGACCCAGGAGATGCTGGACTACATCCTGTTCACCGCCCACAACACTTACGAATATCGCAACGAAAGCGTCACCGCCAACGTTTCCGGC
Source organism: uncultured Stenotrophomonas sp. (assembly GCA_900078405.1). Classification (NCBI taxonomy): domain Bacteria; kingdom Pseudomonadati; phylum Pseudomonadota; class Gammaproteobacteria; order Lysobacterales; family Lysobacteraceae; genus Stenotrophomonas; species uncultured Stenotrophomonas sp. The sequence continues at coordinate 1,520,764 of FLTS01000001.1, forward strand.
GAGCTGTTTGAACTGCCGGCTGGCTGGCTGAGCTTCGCCGCAGGTATCGAACACCGCAAGGAAAGCGGCTACTCCTCGCCGGATGCCTTCATTGCCAACGGCCTGACCTCCGGCAATGCGTTCACTCCGACGGCTGGCTCCTACACGCTGGACGACGCCTACCTCGAACTGCTGGTGCCGGTCCTCAAGGACCTGCCGGGCGCCCAGCTCCTGGAGCTGAGCGTGGCAACCCGCTATTCGGACTACAGCAACTTCGGCGACACGCTGAACAGCAAGTTCGGCTTCAAGTGGAAGCCGCTTGATGACGTCCTCGTCCGCGGTAACTGGGCCGAAGGCTTCCGTGCACCGTCGATCACCAACCTGTATCGCGGCAACTCGGACTCGTTCTCGCAGTACTCCGATCCGTGCTCGGCCGATGGTCGCTTCGCGGGTAACGCTGCGGTGATGAGTGCCTGTCAGGCCGATGGCGTGCCGGCTGGCTTCGTTGCCGAATACAACAGTGGTGGCGGCACCACCGGCGGCCAGACCATCTATCCGTTCACTCTGGGCGGCAACCCGAACCTGACTCCGGAAACCTCGACCAGCAAGACCCTGGGTATCGTGTACAGCCCGTCGTGGGCACAGGGCCTGAACATCTCGCTGGATTGGTGGTCGATCGAGCTGGAAAACCGTATCAGCAGCTTCTCGCCCAACGACATTCTGGACAAGTGCTACGTTGAAGGCCTCTCCAGCTACTGCGACCTGTTCACCCGCCGTGCTGACGGCAAGGTCGGCACCATGTTCATCGGCCCGATCAATGCCGGCTTCCAGGAAGTGGAAGGTTGGGACATGACGGTCAAGTACCGCATGCCGGAAACCCAGATCGGCAACTTTGCCTTCACCTGGGATTCCACCTACGTCAGCAAGAACCGCGATCGCTCGTTTACCTCGGATCCGTGGTCGGCCCTGAATGGCATGTACTTCGAGTCCGATCCGTACTGGCGTCTGCGCAGCAACCTGACCACCGACTGGTCCTACGGTGACCTCAGCGCGAGCTGGATGATCCGCTATCGCTCCGGTCTGAAGGAAGACGTTGGCGGCGAGCGCCTGGAGTCGATTGCCTACCACGACATCCAGGTCAGCTATGCACTGCCGTGGAACGCCAACATTCGCGTTGGCTCCAACAACGTGTTTGCCAAGGAACCGCCGATGACGTGGGATGCCTTTGCCAACTCGTTTGACCCGCAGTACGACATCCCGGGCCGCTACATGTACATGCAGTACACCCAGCGTTTCTAATATGTCGCGTGGTTGAGTAAGCTGAGATGGCCCGGGTTTCCGGGCCATCTCTTTTTTCGTGAAACCGAGAGCCGAATCATGAACATGAAGAAGCAATGGACGCTTGCCGGCCTCCTGCTGGCCACTGTCTCCATCATGGCCCCTGCGCTGGCTGCAAGCGACCGCGCCCTTGAAGCCAAAAATTCATTCCAGGCGCAGCACGACGCTATCCTTGTCGACCTCAACGGCGACAAATACCAGGAGATCACCCAAGACGACCGCCACAAGGTCATGGAAGCACTTGGGCGGATAGATTCGCATCTGAGTCAGCAGGGCGTCACCCAGATTGACCGCCTGCCACAAGAAGTGGCGGTCGCGGTATTCAACGATCAGAACCTGATCAACAGCATCCTCACCCAGGCTGCCGCCGATAGCCGCCTGATCTGCCGCCGGGAAAAGACCATCGGCTCGAACTTTCCGCAGAACAATTGCCTGACCGTCGCCGAACGGCGGCGACAGAAGGATCAGGCGCAGGATGACGTGGTGCGCCTGCAGCGCACGCCGCGCAGTACCAATTGACGGCATGCATGCAAACAGAAGACCGGCCACACGCGCCGGTCTTGTTGTTTCAGCCCCATGATCCGGAAGCTCAACCGACCGGAATCAACGTCTCGATCACATGCTCGACATAGGCCTCGAATTCCTCGCGGGCCTGTTTGGGCTGCTGCAATTGCAATGACAGCTGCAGGAAGCCGACATAGGCCGCGTAGGCGAGGCGCGCGCGGTGGCGGGCATCGGTGGAGCTGAGGCCGGCCTGGCGGAACGAGGCCATCAGGTAGTCCAGGCGCCGCTGGGATACCCGGTCGATCACCGGGCGCACCAGCGGGTTGTCCAGTGCCTTGAGCAGCTCGCTGTAGATGATGTGCGGCGTCACCTCGTGGGCGACCAATTGGAACAGCGCACGCAAGCGGGTCCGGGGGTCCGGCACTTCTTCCAGACTGCCGAACACCTGTTGCTGCTCGACCAGTTCCCAGCGTTCCAATGCCGCCTGCAGCAGCGCGTCGCGCGAGGGGAAATGCCAGTAGAAGCTGCCCTTGGTGACCCCGAGGCGGCGGGCCAGCGGCTCCACCGCCACCGCGCCGACACCCTGTTCGGCGATCAGGTCGAGGGCTGCTTGGGCCCAGTCGTCCGCACTGAGGCGGCTGTTGCGCGTACCGCGGGATTCCGCCGGAGAAGAAACTGGAGACTCGTTCATGTACCGATTTAACCATACGCAGGGGACTGGTTGCAGTATGTGCAGGCTCAGGATCGCGAGGAACCCGTGCTCCGTGCGCCGATGAAGCCCAACGGCAGCAAGGCTCCATTCCATACCCAACAGTATTGACAGAGCATGCAACATATCCATACCATCCAGTACGGTTACTCGCATTGATCGCGCATGCACATGCAGGACATCCAACTGGAAGGTGCCCACGGCATCGGCCTGGCTGCCAGCCGGACCCCCGGCGACAAGCCGCCGGTCCTGTTCGCGCATGGCTTCGGCCAGACGCGCGGTGCATGGACGGGGGCGATGGCCGCGCTTTCGGCAGCGGGCCACGCAACGCTGTCCTATGACGCGCGCGGCCACGGCGGCTCGGACTGGAACGCGGCGGCGCTGCCCTACCACGGCGACCAGTTCACCGATGACCTGATCGTCGTCGCCGGCGAACTGCCGCGTCCGCCGGTATTGGTGGGTGCATCGATGGGCGGACTGTTCGGCTTGCTGGCCGAGGCGCGCTGGCCCGGCCTGTTCGCGGCGATGGTGCTGGTGGACATCACCCCGCGCTGGGAGACGCGCGGGGTGGAGCGCATCCTCGCCTTCATGAGCGCGCACCCGGATGGCTTCGAATCGCTGGACGCGGCCGCCGACAGCATCGCCGCCTATCTGCCGCACCGCCCGCGCAAGAGCGGCGACGGTCTGCGCAGCCTGCTGCGTTCCACCGCCAACGGGCGCTGGAACTGGCACTGGGACCCGCGCCTGGTCGCCGAACTGGCACGCGACAGCGAACAGCACCAGAGCGCCATCGCCGACGCCGCACGCAAGGTGCAATGCCCGCTGCTGCTGGTCAGCGGCGGTCGCAGCGACCTGGTCACGCCGCAGACCGTGGAAGAATTCCTCGCATTGGCACCGCATACGCAGCACGTGCATCTTCCCGACGCCACGCATATGGTGGCCGGTGACGACAACGACGCATTCACCGCCGCCGTACTGAACTATCTGGACACCCTGCCCCCGGCATCCGCCGCCGCAGCGTCCGCCCGAACCGAGCACGTTACCGGAGCACGCCCATGAGCATCGTCGTACCCTTTCTGGCCCTGCTTCTTGCAGGCGCCTTCGTCGCCTACCACCGCATGCGGCTGGTTGCCTGGACCGCGCTCAGCGCGGTGCTGCTGGCCGCCTGCTGGTTCGGCGGCATCCACCCGACCGCGGTGATCGTCGCGGCCGCGATCGCCGCTTTCGTCAGCGCGCTGGTGCTGCTGCCGTTCCTGCGCAAGCCGCTGATCACCTCGCCGTTCATCGGCGTGTTCCGCAAGGTGCTGCCGCCGCTGTCCAAGACCGAGCGCATCGCGCTGGAAACCGGCTCGGTCGGTTTCGAGGGCGAACTGTTCACCGGCGACCCGGACTGGAACATCCTGCTGAACCACCCCAAGCCGCAGCTCACCGCAGAAGAACAGGCCTTCCTCGATGGCCCGGTCGAAGAGCTGTGCAAGATGGTCAACGACTGGGAAATCACCCACGTCCACGCCGACCTGCCGCCGGAGCTGTGGGCCTTCATCAAGAAGAACAAGTTCTTCGGCATGATCATCCCGAAGGAATACGGCGGCCTCGGTTTTTCCGCACTGGCGCACCACAAGGTGATCCAGAAGCTGGCGTCCATCTCCAGCGTGGTCAGCTCCACCGTCGGCGTGCCGAACTCGCTCGGCCCGGGTGAACTGCTCAACCATTACGGCACCAAGGAACAGAAGGACTACTACCTGCCACGCCTTGCGGTGGGCGAGGAAGTGCCGTGCTTCGGCCTGACCGGCCCGTTCGCCGGCTCCGACGCCACCTCCATTCCCGACTTCGGCATCGTCTGCAAGGGCACGTGGAACGGCGAGGAAGTGCTGGGCCTGAAGCTGACCTTCGACAAGCGCTACATCACCCTCGCACCGGTGGCCACGCTGATTGGCCTGGCGTTCCGCATGTACGACCCGGACGGCCTGCTCGGCGACACCAGGGACATCGGCATCACTCTGGCGCTGCTGCCGCGCGACACCGCCGGCGTCGAAGTCGGCCGCCGCCATTTCCCGCTGAACTCCACCTTCCAGAACGGCCCGGTGCGCGGCAAGGACGTGTTCATTCCGCTGAGCCAGATCATCGGCGGCCCGGAAAAGCGCGGCCTCGGCTGGAACATGCTCAACGAGTGCCTGGCCGTGGGTCGTTCGATCACCCTGCCTTCCACCGCTTCGGGCGGCGCCAAGGCCGGCGCGGTCATCACCGGCGCCTATGCGCGCATCCGCAAGCAGTTCGGCCTGTCGATCGGCCGCTTCGAAGGTGTGGAAGAAGCGCTGGCCCGCATCGGCGGCAAGGCCTACAAGATCAGTGCGCTGTCGCAGGCCACGGCGGCGGCGGTGGACCGCGGCGACGTGCCGTCGGTGCCGTCGGCGATCGCCAAGTACCACTGCACCAACATGAGCCGCGAGTGCATCGGCGACATGATGGACGTGATCGGCGGCAAGGGCATCATCCTCGGCCCGCGCAACTTCGCCGGCCGCAGCTGGCAGGCCGCGCCGATCGCGATCACCGTGGAAGGCGCCAACATCATGACCCGCAGCCTGCTGATCTTCGGCCAGGGTGCGATCCTGTGCCATCCGTGGGTGCTCAAGGAAATGAAGGCGGCGCAGGACGAAGACCGCAAGGCCGGCCTGCGCGAGTTCGACAAGGCGTTGTTCGGCCACGTCCGTTACGGCATTTCCAACGCGGTGCGCTCGTTCTGGTTCGGCCTGACCGGCGCGCGCTTCGGCGCGGCACCGGGCGACGCCTACACCCGCCGCTACTTCCGCAAGCTCGACCGCTATTCGGCCAACCTGGCACTGATGGCCGACATCTCGATGATGACGCTGGGCGGCAAGCTGAAGTTCAAGGAGTCGCTGTCCGGCCGCCTGGGCGACGTGCTCAGCCACATCTACATGACCAGCGCCATGCTCAAGCGCTACCACGACGAGGGCGCGCCGAGTGCCGAGCAGCCGCTGCTGGCGTGGGCGTTCCATGACAGCGTGCATCGCATCGAGGAATCGCTGTCGGCCGCATTGCGCAACTTCCCGATCCGCCCGATCGGCTGGCTGATGTGGGCGCTGATCTTCCCGTTCGGCCGCCGCGCCGAGGCCCCGGGCGACCGCCTGAGCCGCCGCGTCGCCGCGCTGTTGATGTCGCCCAACGAAGCCCGTGACAGCCTTGCCCGCGGCGTATTCCTGACGCCGTGCGACAACAACCCCGGTGGCCGCATCGCCAGCTACCTGAGCAAGGCGGTGATGGCCGAGCCGGTGGAGCGCAAGTTCCTCAAGGCGCTCAAGACCAAGGGCATCGAGGCGCTCACCTTCGCCACGCAGCTGGACGAGGCGGTGGCCGAAGGCGTCATCACCCAGGACGAGCGCACGCTGCTGGAAGAGCTGCGCGCGATCACCCTGGACACCATCACCGTGGACGATTTCGAATCGCACGAACTGCGCGCGGCCTCGTACCACGACCGCGAAGGCCAGCGCCCCGCGCAGGTTGCCTGAGCACTGGCAGCCATCGGCAAAACCGGAAGCGGCGGGCATTGCCCGCCGTTTCCATTTCGGGAGAAGACATGACCACGCCCCTGTTGTCGCTCTACCGCCGCATCACCCGCTGGCCCGGCGGGCACTGGTTGTTCGCACGCGCCATCTGCTTCAAGGCGCCCTACTTCGCCAGCATTTCCCCGCGCATCACCGTGCTCGAACCCGGCCGTTGCGAAGGCACGCTGGCCGACCGCCGCAAGGTGCGCAACCACATCGGCACGGTGCATGCGATCGCGCTGTGCAACCTGGCCGAACTGACCGCGGGGTTGATGGTGGACGCCTCGCTGCCGGCCGGTATGCGCTGGATCCCCAAGGGCATGGAAGTGCAGTACCTGGCCAAGGCCCGTGGCCGCCTCCATGCCATCGCGCTGCCGGCGCAAGCCATCGTTGCCGCCACCGAGGCCCATGCGTTGCCGGTCGTGGTCAGCATCCGCGACCGTGCCGGCAGCGAGGTGTTCCAGGCGCGCATCGACATGTGGCTGTCGCCGGTGCGCGACAGCAAGGCCTGAATCGACGGCACCTGCGGCGTGCGTGGCCGGCCACCATTACCGGCACTCAGGGGGAAGCCGGCGTCCCGGTCGGCGGCACCACCGCACCCTCGGTGCGGCGCGACAGCCGCCAGCCGATGCCGGCGGCGATCACCGCCGCGGTTGCGCTGATGCCGGCGAAACCGGCGGTGCCGATGCCGAGCAGGCGCAGCCCGTTCATGCCCAGCGCGATGGACAGGTCACCGAAGCGCCACACCGCCGTGTCCACCGCGTTCTGGCCCTTGTAGCGCACGTTGCGCGGCACACGGGTGTAGAGGCTGTGCCGCGCCGGCTCGGCCATGCCATAAGCCAGGCCGCGGCTGACGATCAGCGCGATCGCCACCGCCGGCATGCCGAACAACAGCGGCGCACGCGGGTCCGGCGCGAACAGCACCAGCAGCAGCACCGCGATGCTGGCCAACGCCCACAGCATGATGACGATGCCCGGCCCCTTGCTCGGCAGCAGCCAGCGGGTGAGCGTGAGCTGGGTGATCGCGGTCAACACGTTGCCGGCCAGATCGACATTGGCGGCAAAGCGCGTGCGCGCCACCGCGTCGGCGAAGGTGGCGCCGGAGTAGTCGGCCACCAGCGCGTAGTTCACCGTGCCGATGCCGTCGGCCAACAGCAGCAGGATCGACATGCTGCGGATGAACGGGTCGGCGAACACCTGCTTCAGCCCGTCGAACATGCCACCGCCCACCGCTGCCTCGTGGCCCGGCTCGTGCCGCCGCGCGCCATGCACCCGCGCCCAGCGCCCGAGCGCGACCACGCAGCCCAGCGCCGCGCACAGCAGCACCGCCGACACCACCAGCAGCGGCGCCACGCCGATCACGCCGACCAGCGAGCGCGTCAGCGTCGGTCCGGCCACCGCACCCAGCGTGCCGGCCACCGCGATCACCGGGAACAGCCTTCGCGCCTGCTCGGTGCTCCAGATGTCGGACATGAAACTCCAGAACACCGACACCACGAACAGGTTGAACACGCTCACCCATACGAAGAACAGGATGCCAAGCGTGCGCGGCGCCAGCAGCTCCGGCCACGCAAACAGCGGCACGAAGCCGATCAGGCAGGCGATGAAGAACACGTAGACCAGCGGCACCACCACCCGCCGCGGCCAACGCGTGACCAGCGCGCCGAACAACGGCGTCAGCAACAAGGTGCCGATGAAGGTGGCGCCGTAGAACCACGGCAACTGGGTCGAACCGACCGCCGCGGCCAACTGCTCGCGCAGCGGCCGGATCACGTAGTACGCGGCCAGCACGCAAAAGAAGTAGGCAAAGGACAGCACGACGGCCGGCCATTCCCCCCTGTGTACCCTGCTGGACTGCATGCGCTGTGCGCCCCACGCGATGAAGCGCGCAAGGTATCCGATGCACTGCAACATCGCCAGTGCGGCGGCATCCGCACCGGCTATGCTGGCAGTACGTCCAGGGGGAATGCGAATGCGGGAATACGATTACATCATCGTCGGTGCCGGCTCGGCCGGTTGCGTACTGGCCAATCGGCTCAGCGCCGATCCGCAGGTGCAGGTGCTGCTGGTCGAGGCCGGTCCGCGCGACCGCCACCCCTTCATCCACATGCCGGCCGGACTGGCGAGGCTGGTCAACAACCGCCGCCTGAACTGGAGCTACGACACCGCGCCGGAACCGCAGCTGCAAAACCGCCGGTTGTGGTGGCCGCGCGGCAAGGTGCTGGGCGGCTCCAGCTCGATCAACGCCATGTGCTACGTGCGCGGCGTGGCCGGTGACTACGACCGCTGGGCCGCCGCCGGTGCCGAAGGCTGGGATTGGGCGAGCGTGCTGCCGTGGTTCCGCCACGGCGAATGCAACACACGGGGCGGCGATGCGCTGCACGGCGACGCCGGCCCGCTGCACGTGAGCGACCTGCGCCACGTCAACCCGCTCACGCATGCCTTCATCGAAGCCGGCATGCAGGCCGGGCATGCGCACAACACCGACTTCAACGGCCCGGTGCATGCCGGCGTCGGCCTGTACCAGGTCACGCAGAAGGAGGGCGCGCGTTGTTCGTCGGCCGCCGCCTACCTGACGCCGGTACGGCAACGGCGCAACCTGCACGTGCTGACCGGCGCACTGGTCGAACGCATCCTGATCGACGCCGGCCGCGCGCACGGCATCGCCCTGCGCCACGGCCGGCAGCGGCAGCACCTGCATGCACAGCGCGAAGTGCTGCTCAGTGCCGGCGCGGTCAATTCGCCGCAACTGCTGATGCTCTCCGGCATCGGCCCGGCCGACGCGCTGCGCGCGCAGGGCATCGCAGTGCAGCTCGACCAGCCGCAGGTCGGCGCCAACCTGCAGGACCACCTCGACGTCTGCACCCTGTACCGCACCGTGCCCGGCGTCAGCTACGACCGCGCCAGCGAATTGAAGATCGGCTTCGACTGGTTCCTGCGCGGCCGCCGCGGTGCGGGCTGCAGCAACGTCGCCGAGGCCGGCGGCTTCGCGCGCTCACGCTTCGCCCCCGACGAACGCGCCGACATCCAGTTCCACTTCGTGCCGGCGATGCTCGACGACCACGGCCGCCGCCGTTTGCCCGGCGACGGCTATACCCTGCACGCCTGCTACCTGCACCCGCGCAGCCGTGGCCACATCGCGCTGGCCAGCGCCGACCCGGCCATGCCACCGCGCATCCAGGCCAATTACCTAAGCGATACGGAGGGCGTCGACCTGAAGATGATGGTCGAAGCCGCGCGCCTGAGCCGCGACATCCTGCGCCAACCTGCCCTCGACCGCTGGCGCCGGGCGCCGATTTTCCCCGAGCGCGAAGACCTGGACGATGCCGGACTGGAAGCCTTCGTCCGCGCCAAGGCCGAAACCATCTACCACCCCATCGGCACCTGCCGCATGGGCAATGACGACGCAGCAGTGGTCGACCCGCAACTGCGGCTGCGCGGCATCGACGGGCTGCGCGTGGTCGACGCCTCGGTGATGCCAACGCTGGTCAGCGGCAACACCAACGCGCCGACGATCATGATTGCCGAGCGCACCGCAGCGCTGATCCGCGACCAGGAAACCCGGCTTCCGTAGGAGCGACGCCAGTCGCGACCGGGCCTTGCCGATAAAGCTCGGTCGCGACTGGCGTCGCTCCTACGGTGCTGCCGCATCCACCTGCAACAACGCCGGCAGCGGGCAATGCAGCACGCCGCAGAGGATGCGCAGCAGTTCGGCTTCGGCGATGCTGATCCGCTGGTCGTGGCCGATGGCGGCGGCCACCGCTTCCACCAGTTGCTGCTTGGCCAGCGGGTCCAGTGCATCCAGCGGCTCCCACACCGCATCCAGTGCCAGTACCCCGCCAGCCGGTGGTGCATAGGAAAACTGATCGTGCGGCAGGATGCGCTGCATGCCGGCCAGCCAGGCGCGGCGCGCGGCGGCCACGTCATGCGGGTGGCCAGCCTGGGCGACCACGGCCAGCAACGTCGCCACCTCGGCGCGCACCGCCGTGGTCTTGCGCCGCCCGAAGTGCGCGTGCCGCGACGGGTCGAGCAGCGCCCGCACCTGTACCTGCAGCAGTCGCGAGAGGCCGTATTCGAACAATGAAATGCGCCCGTCCGCATGCGCCAACGCCTCGGCGCATTGCATGAAGGCCCGCAACTGCGGGCGTGGCAGACTGCGCAGCGCCGGGAACGCCAGCGTCGCCAGCGGCAGCCGCAGTGCCGCATGCAGGCCCTGCAACGGTCCTGTCACGATGGCATGAACCTGTGCGGCCACCTGCACGCCCAGTTGTGCCGTCACCGCGTCGTGTTGCCGGGCCGCCACCTGCGGGTCGGCATCGAGCAGCAACGCCAGCAACAGTGGCGCCGCCGTGTCGCGGTCTTGTGCCAACCCGCGCAATGCCTGCGGCAGGTTGCCGGCCAGCCGCATCGCCTGCCGGTAATCATCATCGCCGGGCGTGGCGACCTGGGCGGCCACCTGTTCGGGCAGCAGGCGCGCGCGGTGCGATTCACCGGGCAAGGGCACCTGCACCCCACCATCGTCGCGGCCTGCCAGACCCAGCGCACGGTCTTCGGCCAATCCATCCGGCGGCGCCTCGAACCACCTGCCACGCAGTTGCTGCAACTGCTCGGCACGGAACGCCGGCTCCAGCCGCCGGATGCGCTCCACCAACGGCGGATGGGTGGCGAACCAGCGCGAGAACGCCATGCCCTCGCCGAACAGCATGTGGCTCACTTCCTCGGCGCCGGCACGGTTGCCCAGCTGCGAACCATCGGCCAGCCCGCCGATCTTTTTCAGCGCCCCGGCCAGCCCCGCCGTCTGCCGGGTGAACTGCACCGCCGAGGCGTCGGCCAGCAGCTCGCGCTGACGCGATACCGCCGCCTTGATCAGCCGCCCGAAAAACACGCCGATGCTGCCGACCACCACCGCCGCCATGCCGGCCAGCAACAGCGGCAACGGCGCCATACCCCGCCGGCTGCCGATACGCATACCCGACCCGCCATGCAGCAGCACGCGCCGGCCGAGCACGCCAAGCATCAGGATGCCGAACAGCCCGCCGATCAGGCGCACGTTCAGACGCATGTCGCCATTGAGGATGTGGCTGAATTCATGCGCGATCACGCCCTGCAATTCATCGCGATTCAGCCGCTGCAGGGTGCCACGGGTCACCGCAATCACCGCATCGGCCGGGGAATAGCCAGCGGCGAAGGCATTGATGCCCGGCTCCCGTTCGAGCACGTACAGCCGCGGCATCGGCACGCCCGAGGCGATGGCGATTTCCTCCACCACGTTGCGCAGCCGCCGCAGCGACGGTTCGCTGGTATCGGCCGGCACCCAGCTGCCGCCCATCTGGATCGCCACCGCATCGCCGCCGCCACGCAGCGAGGCGATGCGGTACAGCGAGGCGCCGCCGATCACCGCCAGCGTCAGCAGGCTGCACCACAGCACCCCGGCCATGCTGCCGGTGAACAGCAGCACCAGTGCGTCCAGCACCGCGACGATGGCCAGCACCGCCAGCGCGAACAACAGCAACAGGCGCCCGGAATTGCGCCGCGCGCGGTCCTGGTGTTCAAAGAAGTTCATGGCAGAGCGGGGAATGGAGAAGCGGGAGCGGGGAATGCGGGGTTGCCCGCGGGCATGCTGCCGTCCTCGTTCCCCGTTTCTCAGAAGTTGACCTTCGGCGCTTCGCGCACCTGCGCGCGCTTCTCCATCGGGATGTCGAGCAAGGCGGCGCTGGCGAAGTCGAACATGCCGGCAAACACGTTGGCCGGGAAGGTCTCGCGGCGATTGTTGTAGGCCATCACCGCATCGTTGTAGGCCTGCCGGGCGAAGGCGACCTTGTTCTCGGTGCTGCCCAGTTCCTCGCTCAGTTGCATCATGTTCTGGTTGGCCTTCAGGTCCGGGTAGGACTCGGCCACCGCCAGCAACCGGCCCAGCACGCCGTTCAACTGCCCCTGCGAAGCGGCCAGCTGCGCCATCGCCGCAGCGTCACCGGGATCGGCCTTGGCCGCGGCCAGCCCCGCCTGCGCGGCGCCGCGTGCGGCGATCACCGCTTCCAGCGTCTGCCGCTCGTGGTCCATGTAGGCCTTGGCGGTCTCCACCAGGTTGGGAATCAGGTCGAAGCGGCGCTGCAACTGCACGTCGATCTGCGCGAATGCATTGCGATAGGCATTGCGGGCCCGCACCAGGCCGTTGTAGGTGCCGATGCAGGCACCGGCCAACACCACGACCACCACGAGAAAAATCAGCAATATCAAGGCAATGCCCATTCATCTTCCTCTTGTTTGTGCAATGGTGAAAAGCGGCGCTAGAATCGCCGACAGCCTTAGCTTACAGGCATCGATCACGATGAAAGAGAACAACAGGCGCCGGCGTTTCCGTCCGGTGGCATCGGGATTGCTCGGTGTGTTGATGCCCTTCGCACTGTCGTCCACCGCACAGACGCCACCGGCCTCACTGGCCTCGATATCGCAGGCGCCCGCGGCCCTGCCGGTCAATCTGGAAAACACGCCCGCGCCGTCGCCGACCCAGCCGATGCCCTGGCGCGTGTCGCTGCGCCCGGACCAGATCCAGCCGCTGCCGGCCGGGTTCAACGTCGCCGCCATCGAGTCGATGGCCGAGCAGCTCACCTACGGCAACCGCGTACCCGGCATCGCGATGGCGGTCGTGCAGAACGGCCGCATCCTTTCCGCGCGCGGCTACGGCGTCACCGACGTCGGCAACCCGCAGCCGGTGGACGCGCATACCGTGTTCCGCCTCGCGTCACTGTCCAAGGCCTTCGCCGGCACGATGGCCGGGCTGCTGGTCAACGACGGCACGCTGCGCTGGGACAGCAAGGTCACCGACTACGTGCCCGGCTTCCGCCTCGCCACACCCGAGGCCACCGGCAAGCTCACCGTGGCCGACGTACTCAGCCATCGCGTCGGCCTGCCGTACAACGCCTACGACCGCGACGTCGAAGCCAACGTCGACTACTACACCCTGACCCGCAAGCTGGCCAATGCACCGCTCAAGTGCGACCCCGGCGAGTGCTACGCCTACCAGAACGTCGCCTTCAGCCTGATCGGCGACGTGGTCTACGCCGCTTCCGGCAGCTTCTACGAGCAGGCCGTCGAGCGGCGCCTGTTCAAGCCGCTGGGCATGAACGACGCCAGCATGGGCCTTGCCGGCATCCAGGCCAGCCCGCACTGGGCGCGCCCGCACGTGCGCAGCCGCAACGGCTGGGTATCGCTGATGCCCAAGCCCACCTACTACCGCGTCGCCCCCGCCGCTGGTGTCAACGCCAGCGCCAGCGATATGGCGCAATGGCTGCTGGCCCACACCGGACATCGCTCCGACGTGTTATCGGCGCCACTGCTGGCGACGCTGCACGCACCGCTGGTCAGCACGCCCGGCGAGATGCGCTCGGGCTGGCGCCACCAGCGACTGGATTCGGCCGGGTACGCACTGGGCTGGCGCGTATTCGATTACTCCGGTCATCCGGTGCTGTTCCATGCCGGCGCGGTACAAGGCTACCGTGGCCTGGTCGCGCTGCTGCCCGAACACGACCTGGGCATCGCCATCCTGTGGAATGGCGAGAGCAGCGTGCCGAGCGGGTTGATGCCGACCATCCTCGACCACGCCATCGGCCTGCCCGCGCAGCGCTGGCTGGATGTGGACGTCGACTTCGGCAGCGACAACCTGATGGTCGAAGGCACCCCGGACGACGCGCCGCAGGACAAGAAGGGCGTCGCGTCCAACCGTGCCACCGCTTCGCCACGTTGAGGCGAAGTGAACTGAAATGAACCCAGGGCGGCCCGACGTGGCCGCCTTTTTCATGCACGCTGCCGTTGCAGGAGTGACGCGAGTCGCGACCCGGGATTCATCAGGAAAGCCGGGGCGCGACTCACGCCGCTCCTGCAGGTGGCGATGGAACCTGCGGGAACATCCCGGGCATAAAAAAACTCCCTCCCCGCTGGGCAGTCGGGGAAGGAGTTCCAGGTGCAGCGTCAGTGCCGGATCAGATCAGCGGCGCCGGGGTTACCGGAAGCGCGACCGGAGCGGCCTTCTTCTTGCGGGCGGCCGGCTTCTTGGCGGCAGCCTTCTTCGCGACCTTCTTCACTGCCTTCTTCGGGGCGGCCTTCTTGGCAACCTTCTTCACCGCCTTCTTCGCAGTGGCCTTCTTGGCGACCTTCTTCACCGCCTTCTTCGCGGTGGCCTTCTTGGCGACCTTCTTCACCGCCTTCTTCGCGGTGGCCTTCTTGGCAACCTTCTTCGTCGCCTTCTTCACGGCCTTCTTGGCAGCGGCCTTCTTGGCAACCTTCTTCACCGCCTTCTTCGCGGTGGCCTTCTTGGCGACCTTCTTCACCGCTTTCTTCACGGTCTTCTTGGCGGCGGCCTTCTTGGCGACCTTCTTCACCGCCTTCTTCGCGGCGGCCTTCTTGGCGACCTTCTTCACCGCCTTCTTCGCGGTGGCTTTCTTGGCGACTTTCTTCACCGCCTTCTTGGCGGCCGGTTTCTTCGCAGCTTTCTTCGTGGCCATTGGATGGCTCCTCGTCAGTGATCTATGGAATCGGTTGCCCAGCTGAAGCAAACCCGCGTTGCATCGCGGAGTACCGACGGCGCGTGGCATGCGCCGTGACGGATACGGAAACACCCGCAACGGATTCACGTCGCGGGTGTCGTGTCGTAATGGGGTGTTTCGCGGAAGGAAGCGGATCCTGCTCCACCATCAATGCAATCGTGGCGGACGTCCAGGTTGTGCTTCGCGTCTGAATGTTGATCCGGCTCACTCGCTTCCGCAGGAAAGGTCTGCTGGGCGAAACCTAATCACGGTTTTTTTTACTGTCAACTACCCGCACGCAAATTTTTTCGCGAAGCGCCGCGCCCGATCCCCTGCCACCGCCCCGCATCGCCACGCCACACACCCGGGGCAACGCCATGCGTATCACGACGCGACCGCAGGCACATGCAGAAAACCACTTGAAAAAAGCACTATTCGATTTTTCCGGGAGCACATGCGCGACACATGCCATGCATGTGCTGGCTTCATGCACGTCACCATCACGGCGGGAAAAAATTTGCTGCCCGACGTGCAACGCACACCGTTGCGATCGCCTTTTCCGGCAACGCGGAAAGCGTTTTGCGCAAACGCGACGCGATCGTCGCGGCACTTTCCAACGGCTCGATGACGGCGATGCCGTCGCTTCATCATCCCCACGCGGTCCGTATCCGGCCGGCACGCGATCGACGATGGCGCATGCCGATGACAGCTTCCAGGCACCACCATGCATGCACACCGCGGACACGAAAACGGCCGCGCATGGCGGCCGTCTCCGTCGTCTGGCTGGCGACCGGAATCAGTGGTCTTCGTTCTCCAGCAGCTCGGCGTAGTCGTCCGGGCCGAGCAGGTCGTTCAACTGCTCCGGCTCGGACAGTTCGACGACGAACAGCCAGCCATCGCCGTAGGCGTCTTCGTTGATGGTTTCCGGCTTGTCGGCCAGTGCTTCGTTGACTTCGACCACGGTGCCGGACACCGGGCTGTAGACGTCGGAAGCGGCCTTCACCGACTCGACCACCGCCGCGCCGTTGCCGGCCTGCACGGTGTCGCCGACGCCGGGCAGCTCGACGTAGACCAGGTCGCCGAGCAGGCCCTGGGCGTGGTCGGAAATGCCAATGGTGACGCGGCCATTGCCTTCGGCACGGGCCCATTCGTGGGACTTGAGGAATTTGAGGTCGCCGGGGATCTCGCTCATGGAACTGCTCCGAAAAGAGGGTGGTCGGGAACGTGGCTAGTTTAGCGAACCCGGCGCAGAGTGGCCGCGCCGGGAAGAATGAATCAGGGGTTGATACCGGCCTGTGCCTGGCCGTCGCGCACGAACGGGAACTTCACCATGCGTACCGGCACTTCCTTGCCGCGGATGTCCACGCGAACGTCGCCCGGCGCGCCGGCCGGCACGCGGGCGAAGGCGATGGCTTTGCCCAACGTCGGCGAGAACGTGCCGGACAGGATCTCGCCCTCGCCATTGGCAGTAAGCACCTTCTGGCCGTGGCGCAGCACGCCCTTCTCGTCCATCACCAGGCCGATCATCTGGCGGGCGTCGCCGGCGGCCTTCTGCGCCTCCAGCACGTCGCGGCCGATGAAGTCGCGCCGCTTTCCATCGGCCTGGTCATCGAGACTGACCGTCCAGCCAAGTGCGGCTTCCCACGGGCTGATGGTTTCATCCATGTCCTGGCCGTAGAGGTTCATGCCCGCCTCCAGCCGCAGCGTGTCGCGCGCACCGAGGCCGGCCGGCTTCACCCCGGCTTCCAGCAGCGCATTCCAGAACGCGACCACCGCCGCCTGCGGCAGCAGCACTTCGTAGCCGTCCTCGCCGGTATAGCCGGTACGGGCGACGAACAGCGGCACGCCGGCGGCCGAGGCCACTTCCAGCGCGGCAAAGCGGCCGAGCTTGTCCAGTGCGGCGCGGTCGGATCCGGCCACCAGACCGGCGACCAGCGCGCGTGCCTGCGGCCCCTGCACGGCGACGATGGCCAGGTCCTCGCGTTCGACCACCTCGACACCGAACGCGGCGGCATGCTGGCGGATCCACGCCAGATCCTTCTCGCGGGTGGAGGCGTTGACCACCATGCGGAAGAAGTCCTCGCCGAGGAAGTAGACGATCAGGTCGTCGATCACCCCGCGGCATCATCGACGACCTCATCGTCTATTTCTTCGCTGCTGACCAATGGCGCGTGGTGGTAAACGCCGCCACGGCCGACAAAGACGTTGCCTGGATGCAGCGCAGAAATAGACGATGAGGTCGTCGATGATGCCGCCCTGCGGGTTGAGCATGCAGCTGTACAACGCCTTGCCGGGCACCGTGAGGCGAGCCACGTCGTTGGCCACCAGGCGCCGCAGGAATGCGGCGGCGTCCGGCCCGGCGACGTCGACGTTCAGCATGTGGGACACGTCGAACATGCCGGCGTCGCGGCGCACGGCATGGTGTTCTTCGAGCTGCGAGCCATACGCCAGCGGCATGTCCCAGCCGCCGAAGTCGACCATCTTGGCGCCGAGCGAGCGGTGGGTTTCGTTGAGCAGGGTCTTCAGGGTCATGGCCGTTCCATGCAGGGGAAAGCGGCCATTATCCCAGATGGTTGAACCCAAAACCGCGGCGGTGCGGCAACCACACCGCCGCCGGATCAGGCTTCCTGCACCTTCAACGTCATGCCGTCCACCGCGACCACCCGGACCGGGCTGCCGGCCGGCAGGTCCGGGCCGGCCACCACCCAGAATGCGTCATCCACCTTGGCGCGGCCACTGCCGTTGGTTATCGGTTGGTCGAGCACCACCACGCGGCCGACCAGCTGCTCGGCGCGGCGGTTGAGCAGCGGCTGGTCGCTCTGCCGCCCGCGCTGGCGGAACCAGGTGCGGTAGATCTGGATCGACACGAAGCTCAGCACGACGAACAGCACCACCTGCATCAGTACGCTGAACCCGTCGAACGCCCACACCGCGAGAAACACCGCGGCCGCGGCAAAGCCCATCCACAGCATGAATGCGCCCGGCGCCAGTGCTTCGGCGGCGAACAGGACCACCGCCAGCGCCGCCCATGCCACCACCTCCCAGCGCATGGTCAGCGCCCCAGCGGCGGCGGGTTGCCGCGCGATGCGGAGGCCTTGCGCTCTTCCTGTTTGGCGAATGCCTCCTTCGCCAGTTCGGCGACGCCGGCGATGGAGCCGATCACGCCGCTGGCTTCCATCGGCATCAGCACCAGCTTCTGGTTCGGCGAAGTCGCAAGCTCCTTGAAGGCCTCGACGTATTTCTGCGCCACGAAGTAGTTGATCGCCTGCACGTCGCCCTGGGCGATGGCCTCGGAGACCATCGCCGTCGCCTTGGCCTCGGCCTCGGCCAGGCGCTCGCGGGCCTCGGCGTCGCGGAACGCGGCTTCCTTTCGGCCTTCGGCTTCCAGCACCGCGGCCTGCTTCTCGCCGTCGGCGCGCAGGATTTCGGACTGGCGCGAGCCCTCCGCCTCGAGGATCTGCGCACGCTTCTCGCGCTCGGCCTTCATCTGCCGCGCCATCGAATCGACCAGGTCGCGCGGCGGCTGGATGTCGCGGATTTCAATGCGGGTGACCTTCACGCCCCACGGATTGGTGGCGTGGTCGACGACGTTGAGCAGTTGCGCGTTGATGGTCTCACGCTGGCTCAGCGATTCGTCCAGGTCCATCGAACCGATCACGGTGCGGATGTTGGTCTGCACCAGCGCGATCATCGCCACTTCCAGATTGGCGACCTCGTAGGCGGCCTTGGCCGCGTCCAGCACCTGGAAGAACACCACGCCGTCCACGCGCACCACCGCGTTGTCCTTGGTGATGACGTCCTGGCTGGGCACGTCCAGCACCTGCTCCATCATGTTGACCTTACGGCCGACGCCATAGACCACCGGGATCAGGAAGTGCAGGCCCGGCGACATGGTGTGGGTGTAGCGGCCGAAGCGCTCCACCGTCCATTCATAGCCCTGTGGCACCATGCGTACCGTCTTGAACAGCACGATGGCACCCGCCACCAGCACCACCAACGCGAGAAAACCGGCACCGCTGCCCATCGTTACACTCCTTGTCTGGTTTGATGCTCCGAGTATAGGGGCAGCGCCGGCCGCTGGCCGGCAGCCGCGGACCCGGCAATGCGAGGTTGCCGGCCAACGGCTGGCACTACCTTCAGGCGGCGGTGCGCGGGCCGAACATGATCACCGCCATGCCCAGCAGGCACAGGCTGGCACCGAGCAGGTCCCAGCGGGTCGGCGCGATGCCGTCCACGCGCCACAGCCACAGCAGCGCGACACAGACGTAGACGCCACCGTAGGCGGCGTAGACGCGGCCGCTGGCGGTCGGGTGCAGGGTCAGCAGCCATGCGAACAGCGCCAGACTGGCCGCGGCCGGCAGCAGCAGCCATGCGCTGCCGTTCTGGCGCAGCCACAGCCACGGCAGGTAGCAGCCGACGATCTCGGCCAGCGCGGTCAGCAGGAACAGCGCCAGCGTCTTCACGGCACGGCGCCCCGCTCGTCCTGCTTGACCATTTGCCACAACGCTTCCTGCTGCTCCAGCGTCAGGCCGGACATCGCCTGCCCGCGCGTGGCGGCCAGTGCCTCCATCGCGCGGAAGCGGCGCTCAAACTTGTGGTTGGCCCGGCGCAGCGCGCTGCCGGCGTCCACCCCGGCATGGCGGGCGAGGTTGGCGCAGACGAACAGCACGTCGCCGATTTCCTCTTCCAGCCGTGTCCGGCTGCCGCCGGCATCCAGCTCGGCCTGCACCTCGTCGATTTCCTCGCGCAGCTTGTCCAGCACCGGCGCGACGTCCGGCCACTCGAAGCCGGTACGGGCGGCGCGCTTCTGCAACTTCACCGCCCGCTGCCATTCCGGCAGACCGCGGGCGATGCCAGCCAGCGCCGAGGTGTCAGCATTGCCGGCCTCGGCACGCTCGCGCTGCTTGATCTGCTCCCAGTTCACCAACACCTCGCCAGCACTGCCGGCCTGCGCGTCACCGAACACGTGCGGGTGCCGGCGCAGCATCTTGCCGCTGATCGCCGCGACCACGTCGGCAAAATCGAACGCACCCTGCTCGCTGGCCATTTGCGCATGGAACACCACCTGCAACAGCAGGTCGCCGAGTTCGTCCTTCAAGTCGGCCAGATCGCCGCGGTCGATCGCGTCGGCAACCTCGTAGGCTTCCTCGATCGTGTACGGGGCGATGGTGGAGAAATCCTGCTCCAGATCCCACGGGCAGCCGCCAGCCGGATCGCGCAGACGCGCCATGATCCGCAGCAGCGTGGCGATGTCGCCCGGCTCGCCCATCCCGCTCACGGCCCGGCCACCCAGTCGCGCCACGGCAGCGAGGCGTCGCCGAGCGCGACGAAATCGCCATTGAGCAGGCGCGGACGCTGGTTGTAGTGGAACGGCTCGCCGCTGTCGGCGGCCAGCAGCACGCCGCCGGCCGCTTCCAGCACGCATTGCCCGGCGGCGGTGTCCCATTCGCTGGTCGGCCCCAGCCGCGGATACACGTCCAGCGAGCCTTCGGCGATGCGGCAGAACTTCAGCGACGAACCCTGCGCGACCAGCTCGATCTCGCCCATGCGCGCCAGCAGCGCCTCGGTGCGGGCATCGCGGTGCGAGCGGCTGGCGGCCACGCGCAACGGCGCGGCCGGTGCGCGGCGCGTGCGGATCGCTTGGTCGCATCCGCCCACGCGCCGCCGTGCCCCCTCGCCGCGCACGGCATGCCAGGCCGTGCCGGTCACCGGCGCCTGCACCACACCGAATACCGCCACGCCCTCGCGGATCAGCGCGATGTTGACGCTGAACTCGCCATTGCGCTTGATGAATTCGCGGGTGCCGTCCAACGGATCGACCAGCCAGTATTCACGCCACGGCCGGCGCGCCTCCCACGGCAGCTGCGCCGATTCCTCCGACAGCACCGGCAGCTCCGGGGTCAGCCGCGACAGCCCCTGCACGATCAGCGTGTGCGCGGCGAGGTCGGCGGTGGTGACCGGGCTGTCATCCGCCTTGCGCTCGATGTCGAAGCCGTCGGCATAGACCCGCATGATCGCCGCGCCGGCGTCGTGGGCGATGGCAATGACGCCTTCACGCAGGGCGGCGTCGAGCGCGCTCATCGCGCCTGCCCCAGCCATTCGCGGGCAATGAACAATGCCGCCAGCGAACGTCCTTCGGAAAAATCCTCGCGCAGCATCAATTGGTCCAACTCGCTCAGTTTCCAGGGCACCACTTCCAGCTCCTCGGGTTCGTCGCCGGCAAGGCGTTCGGGATAGAGATCGCGCGCCAGCACCAGCCACGACTGGTGGCTCATGTAGGTGGGCGCCAGGGTCATTGCACGCAGCACGTCGAGCCGGCGTGCACCGTAGCCGGCTTCCTCCTTGAGCTCGCGGTCGGCGGCCTGCACCGGCGTCTCGCCGGCATCGATGCGGCCCTTCACCAGCCCCAGTTCGTAGCGGTGCAGGCCGGCGGCGTACTCGCGTACCAGCAGCACCGTGTCGTCATCGAGCATCGGCACCACCACCACCGCACCGTGGCCGCCGCTGACCAGCCGCTGGAAGCGGCGGCGCTCGCCGTTGGAGAACTCCAGGTCCAACTGTTCCTGGCGGAACGGGCCGATGCGTTCCTCCTCCACACCGTGGATGACAGGAAGGCGGCGGCTCATGCGCGGCCCCGGCGCCGGCGGACCGATAGAATGCGTGTTGTCGGATACGTTTCCATGAGCTCGAAATGCTAGCAGACCCCATCATCATGGCCGCGACCCCGCTTGCAGGGCCCCGCGCATGCGCCTGACCCGCTGCCCGGTCGAGCTGCCGCTGGCCATCGGCCAGACCGTACCCCTGCCCGAAGAGGCCGCCAACCACCTGTTGCGGGTGCTGCGGCTGCGCGAGGGCGATGCCTGCGTGCTGTTCAACGGCGACGGCCACGACTATGCCGCCACGCTGGTCGCCGCAGGCAAGCGCGATGCACAGGTGCGCATCGACGACGCGCAACTGCTGGACAACGAATCACCGCTGGCCATCACCCTGCTGCAGGGCATCGCACGTGGCGAGAAGATGGATTTGATCCTGCAAAAAGCCACCGAGCTGGGCGTGGCCGCCATCGTCCCGGTGAATGCCGAACGCACCGAGGTCAAGCTCGATGCCGCGCGCGCGGAAAAGCGCTTGGCGCACTGGCGCAGCGTGGTCGGCTCGGCCTGTGGCCAGTCCGGCCGCGCGCGCATTCCGGCCGTCGCACCGCCGCTGAACCTGGCCGCGGCGGTAGCGTCATTGCCGGAGCAAACCCTGCGCCTGACCCTGGACCCGCAGGGCGGGCACCGCTTGGCCACGTTGGCCGAAGCACCGGCCAACGGCGTGGTCGTCGCCATCGGCCCGGAGGGCGGCTGGTCGCCGCGCGATCGCCGGCAGCTGGCCGATGCCGGCTTTCAGGGCCTGCAACTGGGACCACGCATCCTGCGTACCGAAACGGCGGGGCTGGCCGCGATCGCGGCGCTGCAGGCGCGGCTGGGGGATTTGTAGGAAGGTTCTGCAGGTGCCGGGCTTGCCCTGCCCGGCACGGAGCTTCACCGGCAACGCCACATGCGGGTCAAGCCCAGCATCTACGTCTCAGGCGGCAACCGCCAGCGCGGTGGTCACCGCCGCTTCGATTGCGTCCAGATCGGGCAGCAGCGCGCTCTGTTCGCCCAGCAGCACGCGCATGTGCACGCCCTGAGGCAGGCTTTCCTCGGCCGCGTCGGCGAGCAAACCGTCGCGCGGCACCGCGATCAACTGCGGGAAGGATTGGGTCAGCAGGGCGAAATACGGCATGTCGGGATTGCCGCCCAGCGCCTTGAGCACCACCACCTTGTTGTTGCCGCCCACCGGTTCGTCACCCAGGCTGCTGAAGCGGGCATAGGACAGCAACGGCACTTCCCAGCCCTGCCAGTGGATGTAGCCGGCCAGCCACGACGGCGCGCCCTCGATCGGCTCCACCTGCACGCGCGCCATCATTTCGGCGACGGTGGCATTGGGCAGCAGCACGCGCTCGTTGCCTGCCTGGATCAGGACGCCGCGGACTTCGTCGTTGCTTGCATAACTCATGGTCGGTTCCTCGATCGGCAGCGGCCGCTCATGCGGCGCTGCGCTGTACCAGTTCGGACGCCAGCTGCTCCGGCGTGCCGGCCGCCATGCCGGCGGTGATCAGCTGGCTGGCCGCGACCGGGTCGTAACAGCCTTCGCCATGTTGGCCGGCAACCCAGCCACCCTGCGCAGCGAAATCGAGCACCGCCGGCACCAGCGACGGGTCGGCACCGCTGAGCATGACCACCGCGCTGTGCGGCAACGGCAGCAGCGGCAGCAGCGCCGCACCCTCGCCGGCGAAACGCAGCGCGCCGCCGGCGGCCTCCAGCCCCATGTCGTCGGACAGGATGTGCACGCTGCCGGCTTCGGCGGCATGGCCGGCGTCGGCCAGCAGCACCGGCAGCGCGGACACGCGCGCCATCTGCTTGACCAGGTTGGCGTAGCGCCCACCATCCAGACGCATCTGCACCAGTACCGGGTACGGGAAATCCTGTGGCAACCCGCCCAGCAGGCGGCGCACGGCATCGGGCCCACCGATGCCGGCCAGCAGCAGCACCGCGCCCTGCACCGGGTTCGCCGTCCCTGCACCGGCTTCGGCCACCGGTTCCAGTTCCAGCATCGAATCGGAAAGGAGGGCCGACGTCGGCGTGGTGGCCGTGGCGGCCTCCGCTACCGGGGCGACATAGGCGCCATCGTCCACCAGCGACCAGTTGGCGAAACCTCCCGACTCCACCGCCGGCAACGGCGATGCGGCCGGCGGCACACTCGCTTGTGCATCAACGGACGGCAGCGGTGGCGGCAGTTCCGGTGGCAACGCGGGCGCGGCCGGCGTTTCGTCCAGCGGCGCACGCGGCGCCATCGCCATCAGTTCCTCGAAGCTGAGCACGCCCGCTTCCGGTTCGGCCGGCGGCACGTACAGGGCATCGGCCGGCACTTCGTCGGCATGTTCGACGGCTTCGTCGAGGTGGAACTGCAGCGGCGCATCGGCATGACGCTCGGCCGGGCGCTCGGGCATGCCCGGCTCCGGCAACGGCGCGATGTCCTGCTCCTGCCCCGGTGGCAGCACGTTGTCGTGGCCGTGCAGCTTTGCCGCGAGGTGGCGGACCCAGCGCTGCGCCTCCCAGCCTTCGCGACGTCCGGCCAGCTCGGCCTCGTCGAACACCAGGCTCAGGTGCGGCGACTGCAACACGGCTTCAAGGCGTTCCAGCGCGTCCTCGACCGCCGGCTCCAGCGCCACCAGCACCACGCTGGCACTGGATGCCTGCAGGGTCGCCGCGTCGAGCGTATTCGGGTCGTCCTCCAGCACCAGGCGGCCACCGGCAGCCTGCAAGGCTTCCCTCAGGCGCTCGCGTGCGGCGCCCGGCCGGGCCAGCAGGGCCACCGGCTTGTCGGTGGTGCGGTCATTCGCGAACACGGGCAATCCCCAGCAGGTCGTAGACGTTGCGCATCAGATCCAGCTCCTGGTACGGCTTGCCGAGGTAGCGCTGCACGCCGATCTCGAAGGCGCGTTGACGGTGCTTGTCGCCGCTGCGCGAGGTGATCATCACGATCGGCACCGCCTTGTAGCGCGCGTCGGCGCGCATCGCGGTGGCCAGCTCGTAACCGTCCATGCGCGGCATCTCGATGTCCAGCAGCATCAGGTCGGGCACGCGCTCTTCCAGCCGTTCCAGCGCTTCCACGCCGTCGCGCGCGACCACCACCTCGAAGTTGTGGCGCTCCAGCACGCGGCCAGTCACCTTGCGCATGGTCAGCGAGTCGTCCACCACCATCACCAGCGGTACCTCGTGCTGGCCGGCGACCGCCTCGGCCTGTACCGGCGCCTGCGGTTGCGACAGGTGGCGGCGCACCAGCGGGGCGACGTCCAGGATCACCACCACGTTGCCTTCGCCGGTGATGGTGGCGCCGTAGATGCCCTGTACCGAGGCGATCTGCAGGCCCACCGGCTTGACCACGACTTCACGATTGCCCAGCACCTGGTCGATCGCCACCGCAGCGCGCAGTTCACCGGCGCGGACCAGCAGCAGCGGCACCTGCGGCTGGCCTTCGGCCTTGGCCGCGGCCTGGCCGACCAGCGTGCCCAGGTCATGCAGCGAGTAGTCCTCGCCGTTGTAGTGATAGCCGCCCTGGCCGGATTCGAAGCGCTCGCGGGCGATGCGGCCGATACCGCTGACCGAGGCCACCGGCACGGCGAAGGTGGTTTCGCCGATGCGCACGAACACCGCCTGGGTGACCGCCAGCGTCTGCGGCAGGCGCAGGG
The DNA here is from genome assembly GCA_900078405.1 of uncultured Stenotrophomonas sp. NCBI lineage: Bacteria > Pseudomonadati > Pseudomonadota > Gammaproteobacteria > Lysobacterales > Lysobacteraceae > Stenotrophomonas > uncultured Stenotrophomonas sp. The sequence goes on from FLTS01000001.1 coordinate 1,545,655, forward strand.
TGAAGGTGACGCCCTGCCCGCGCACGGAGTGGATGTCCACCGAGCCGCCGAGCTGGCGCACTTCGTTGCGCACCACGTCCATGCCCACGCCACGGCCGGCGAGCTGGCTGACCTGCTCGCTGGTGCTGAAGCCGGAGGCGAAGATCAGGTTGTCCAGCTGCGCGTCGTCGAGCTGCGCACCGGCTTCGATCAGGCCGCGCTGCTCGGCGCGGCGGCGGATCGCCTCGCGGTCGAGGCCGGCACCGTCATCGGCCACTTCCAGCACGATTTCCGAACCTTCACGGCGCAGGCGCAGGGTGATGTTGCCCTCTTCCGGCTTGCCGGCGGCCTGGCGCGCGTCTGGCGTTTCCAGGCCGTGCGCGACCGAGTTGCGCAGCATGTGCTCCAGCGGCGCAACCATGCGGTCGAGCACGTTGCGGTCCAGTTCGCCGTGGGTACCGTCCAGCAGCAACTGCACCTGCTTGCCGGTTTCCTGCGCGGCCTGGCGGACCACGCGGCGCAGGCGCGGCACGAGGCCGTCGAACGGCACCATGCGCGCGCGCATCAGGCCGTCCTGCAGTTCCGAGCTGACCCGCGATTGTTGTTGCAGCAGCGTGTCGTAGTTGCGCGACAGGTCGTCGAGCACGCCCTGCAGGCCGCCCAAGTCGGCCGCCGATTCGTTCAGGGCACGGCTGAGTTGCTGCAGCGTGGAGAAGCGGTCCAGTTCCAGCGGGTCGAACGCCTGCTCGGCCTGGTCCTGTTCGCGCTGGTAGCGGGCGACGATCTGCGCTTCGGTTTCCAGGTCCAGACGCCGCAGCTGGTCGCGCAGACGGGCGTTGGTGCGGTCCAGTTCGGCCATCGCGTTGCGGAACGCACCCAGCTGCTGTTCCAGGCGCGAACGGTAGATCGCCACTTCGCCGGCGTGATTGACCAGGTTGTCGAGCAGGTCGGCGCGGACGCGGACCTGTTCCTGCGTGCGCGGGGCGCCCTCCTCATCGCTGGCCTGCGCTTCCACCACCGGCGCCGACAACGGCGCGTTGGCGATCGCGGCGACCGGGGCGGCAATGGCGTCCGCGGCTGGCGATGCGGTTTCGGCGGACACCGGCACGGGGACGTCTTCGGCCCCCGGTTCACTGTCGGTCGCCGTTTCCAGCGGCGCCACGTCGAACGCGGACGGCACCACCTCGACCGGAGCCTGCGGCTGCGGCACGACATCGATGACTGGCACGATTTCCTGCACCAGGCTGCGGCCGGCGGTGCGGGCCTCGAAGGCTTCGACCAGATCACCGGGCATCTGCACCGCGCGGTGGGCGCCGGTGTGGAGCAGCAACTGGTGCAGGCGGTCGAAACCGCGTTCGAGCAGCTGCACGTCGCTGCGGCCGATTTCGGTGCGGTTGGCCGCCACTGTTTCCAGCAGCGACTCGATGCCGTGGCCGAGGTCGCCGATGGCATTGATTCCGGCCATGCGCGCGCCGCCCTTGAGCGTGTGCAGGTCGCGCTGCAGCTCGGCCAGCAGTTCGCGGTCTTCCGGCGCCGAGCGCAGCTGGCTGATGACGCCATCGCAATGGTCGAGCAGGTCCTTGCCTTCCTCGACGAAGATGTCGACCAGTTCGCGGTCGAGTTCGTCGAAGTCGAGCGGGCCGGCATCGAGCGCGACCTTGTCGGTGGCGGCCACGACCATCGCCGGTGCAGGAATTTCCTCTTCGACCGGCGCGGTCAATGGTGCCAGCTCGACGGCTTCGGCTTCGGCTTCGGCTTCGGCTTCGGCTTCGGCTTCGGCTTCGGCTTCGGCTTCGGCTTCGGCTTCGGCTTCGGCTTCGGCTTCGGCTTCGGCTTCGGCTTCGGCTTCGGCTTCGGCTTCGGCTTCGGCTTCGGCTTCGGCTTCGGCTTCGGCTTCCAGTGTCAGATCATCGGCCTGTTCGTCAAGTACCGCGAACGGTGCTTCCGCTTCGGCTTCCGGCATTCCCGGAGCAACCTCGGCGGGTACGTCGATTTCATCGATGGTGATCGCCTCGACGACGGCTTCGGTTGCGTCGTGAGCGGCAACAGACTCTTCTTCCCCCGCCTGCGGCGCCTCGACTGCGGCGCTTTCAGCCGGCAATTCGGGAGGCAGGACGACCTGCGCTGCATCGGCGTTTTCATCGATGCCGATGGCAACACCCGAATCGAATGCCTCCATCGACAGCGCAACTGCAGGCACGTCTTCCTGCACATCGGCAGTCTCGACGGCCGGTTCAAGCGTGATGTCGGCGTCGAAGGCGGCCGGCGCATCCTCCAGAAACGCGCTGGACAGTTCCGCGACCGCGTCGTCCGGGCGGACTTCGTCTCCATCGGGTGTCGCCTGCGCGGACGCGCTGCCGGCGGATGGCAGATCCAGCAGCGACGGGTCGAAATAGGCGGAAAGATCCTCGATGCCCGCCAGCTCCTGCACCCCGGCGACCGGGGCTTCCGAGGTGGCGGCAACATCGTCGGCAACGTCGTCGGCAAGATCGTCGACCAGCGGTGGCCATTGCGCCTCGGGCAACGCATCGACCAGCGCCTGCAGGCGCGCGGCCAGCGGCGCGAACGAGGGGATCAGTGGCGAAGGCGCCTGCAATGCGGTGATCGTCGTCGCCACTGCGGTGGCGGCCTCGGCCAATGCGTCCACCCCCTGGGGGGCCGGCGTGACCGCGTTGGCCAGCGAGCGCTTGACGAAAGATTCGACCGGCGCGGTCACCGCGGTGATTTCCGGCACGTCGGTCATCGCGAACGCGCCACTCATCGTGTGCACCGCGCGCAGCAGTTCGTCGGTCACCGGCTGCGGCTGCGGACGCGAACGCGTCAGCCATTCCTCGACCGTGGCCAGGTGCTGGCCGACTTCGGCTTCGAGGATTTCGCGCAGCACGCTGTCCACTGATGCCGGCGTGCCGGCCGGCGCCGGTTCCGCCACGGGTTGTTGCGCGACCGGCGCGACGGCAGGCGCGGCGGCTTCGCCGGCGACGTGGAAGGCCTCCTCGCCGGCGGCGATGCGGTCGGCCACGTCCTGCATGCCGAGCACGTCGGAATGGATGTGGCCGCTGCCACGCAGCGCGGCATTGAACTGTGGCAGCACCTCGTAGGCCTGGTTGACCATCGCCACCACCGCCGGGCTGGCCCGGCGGCTGCCGTCGAGCACGCGATTGAGCATGCTCTCGACCTTCCAGCTGAACTCGCCCAGCGTGCGCGCGCCCACCAGTCGGCCGCTGCCCTTGAGCGTGTGGAACACCCGTCGCACCGGGCGCAGGCGTTCCAGGTTGTCCGGTGCCGCGCGCCAGATCGGCAGCAGGCGGCCGAGGTTTTCCAGTTCCTCGTCGAACTCCTCGATGAACACCTCGCGGATGTCCTGGTCGATCTGCTCGGCGCTGTCGTCGAAACCACCTTCCACGCGCGGCACCGTGCCCGCGACGGAAGCCGATGCCGGCATGGACGGGGCGGATGCGGCCGCGGCCGCTTCCGCCGGCGCCGCGGATTCCGCGGCGAGCGGATCGAATGCGGCCGCGGCCATGTTCAGTTCGGCCATGAAGGCAGCGACCTCGGGGTCCACTGCAATCGCCGGCGCATCGGCCGGCTGCGCCGAAACATCGTCAACACCGGCCTCGGTGGACACAGTCTGCGGCATTGCCGATGCGCTGCCTGCAGCTTGCCCGGCCTCGGCCGCAGGCTGCTGGACTTCGGTCTCGAAATCGAAGGGCGTGGCGCTGCCATCGCCGGTATCGACGGGGGCATCGGCCAGATTCCAGTCCTCGGCGGACACCGGGTCGAAGGCGAGAAAATCATCGCCGGCCGGCGCTGCCGGCCCGGCCTCCCCAGCTTCGTGCGCCGCCACCGGCTCGATGTCGAAAGAGTGCGGGAGTTCCGGCAGCTCGGCCGGCACCGGCGCGACGCCATCGTCGGCATCCAGCGCGGTGAACGTCATGTCATCGGCCACCGCGGCAGGCGGCGCAATGTCGGCAGGCACCGGATCGGCAACCGGGACCGGCAGTTCGGGCAGCGGCGGCACTGCCACCGGCGGCTCCGGTGGAGTCGGCCTGGCGTGGATGGCCTCGGCGAACAGCAGCGGCCGCGGCGGTGCAACCGGTGCTTCCACCACCGGCGCCGGGGCGCTGGCAACGGGGGCAGCGGCTTCTTCGCTGGCCGGCGGCGGTGGCACCACGGCGGGAGTCGCCATGGCAACCGCGGGGATCGGCGCCTCGGCTTCCTGCCGCTCCGGCGGCACCGGCCAATAGTGCAGCGCTTCCAGGCTGCTGCGGGTGATGTCGAGGATTTCATCGCGGCCCGGGCGGCGCTCGCGCAGGGCTTCGAGGTAGTACTCCAGGCTGGCCATTGCATCGGCCAACGTGTCGAGCTGGCGGCCGCCGGGGACGCGCTTGCGGCCGATCAGCTCGACCCCGATGTACTGGCGCACGCCGCCCAGGTAATCGGCGGGGGTTGGCAGGTCGAGCATGCGCAGCGCGCCGGCGACCTCGTCGAGCAGGCGCGGCACGTCCTGCAGGCGGGCATGGTCCCAGTTGGTCTCGATGAAGGCGATGAAGGCTTCGCGCGCGGCGGCGAAATTGGCGATGGCCTCGTGCGCCAGCACTTCGACCGTGCGCCGGGTTTCCACCGAGGCCGGGTCTTCGTCGCCATCGATGTTGGCACCCAGGTAGGCGACCTGGTCGTCCAGCGAGGCATCGACGTAGAGCAGCGCGCCGGCGATGTCCAGCAGCAGGTTGTCGTCGATCGGCCGGGTGCCGGCCACCACGTCGCGCAGGGCATCGCGCTGCTGCGTCACCACGCCACGCGCCACGCCCAGCCCCATCACCCCGAGCGTGTCGGCCACGGCATTGAGTTCGTCGACCTGCGGCTGCAGTTCGGACGGCGTGCCGCCCATGCGTACATGCAGGTCCAATGCATCCTTGATGCGCAGCAGTTCTTCCTTGACCGCACCGCCGACCGTGTCCAGCAGCTCGCGGTTGCGCCCGGCAAGGCTGCCGCGCGCGTGCTCCAGCTCGGCCTCGCTGGCGTCGCCGGCCTCCGGGTTGAAGGCGAACAGCACGCTTTCGTTGATGCCTTCGGCGCCGCGCGCAGCACGGATCTCGTTGAGCAGCGGCAGCAGCACGATCGGGATATCGCGATGGCCGTTCTGCAGGCGCTCCAGATAGTCTGGCAGCAGCACGGTACCGCGCATCAGGGTGGCGCAGGCTTCGTCGCGGTCGGGCACGCCGCCGTCGCGCACGGCGTTGGCCAGCTGCTCCAGCTCCTCGGCCACCATCGCCGGGGCGTACAGCTCGACCATGCGCAGCGTGCCCTGCACCTGGTGCAGGTAGCCGGCGCAGAAACGCATGCGGCTGCCGTCGGCAGGGTCCTCGACGAAATACTCGATTTCGTTGCGGGCCTGGCGCAGGGTCTCGTCCAGTTCCGGCTTGACCCAGCCCAGCGCCGCGTGGCTCATCGCATCGCGCAAGGTATTCATCGCACTCCCCCGTACAGCATCGATCGCATGCCGTCCGGGCGGCCCTGCTTTGCGTTGTGACGACACTTCATCAGCTGGTTCCTTTGCATCCTGCCCCCCCCGTCCAGGCGCTTCAGGCCGGCAGCTTGAAGTCGGCCACCGAGCGGCGCAGCTCGGCTGCCAGCTGGTTCAGCTGGCCAAGCGACTCGGCGGTCTGCCCGGCACCCTGCGAGGTCTGACCGGTGATCTGCCGGATCACGCCCATCGTCTGGGTGATGTCGGTAGCGGCGGCGGACTGCTGGTGGGCGGCGATGGAGATGTTTCGAATGAGGGTGTTCAGCGCATTGGACACGCGCTCGATCTCGGTCAGCGCGGTGCCGGCGTCCTCGGCCAGGCGCGCGCCGGACACCACTTCGGCGGTGGTCTGCTCCATCGAGGTCACCGCCTCGTTGGTATCGGCCTGAATCGCCTGCACCAGGCCTTCGATTCGCCGCGTCGCACCGGAGGTGCGTTCGGCCAGTCGCTGCACTTCGTCGGCCACCACCGCGAAACCGCGGCCGGCCTCGCCGGCCGAGGCCGCCTGCACCGCCGCGTTCAACGCCAGGATGTTGGTCTGTTCGGAAATGTCGTTGATCAGTTCCACGATCGAGCCGATCTCCTGCGAGGATTCGCCCAGCCGCTTGATGCGCTTGGAGGTTTCCTGGATCTGGTCGCGGATCTGGTCCATGCCCTGGATGGTCTGGCGCACCACGCCGGCGCCCTCGGTGGCGATGACCACCGAGCGCTGCGCCACTTCGGCCGACTCGTTGGAGTTGCGCGACACCTGTTCGATGGACGATGCGATTTCACCGATGCGGTCCGAGGCGCTGGTGATCTCGTCGGCCTGGTGGCCGGCGGCCTCTGCCAGCTGGATGGCGGTGGCCTGGGTTTCCTGCGCCGACACCGCCACCTTGCTGGAGGTGTCGTTGATGGTCGTCACCAGGTGGCGCAGCTCGTCCACGGCGTAGTTGATGGCGTCGGCGATGGCGCCGGTCATGTCCTCGGTCACCGAGGCCTTCACCGTCAGGTCGCCTTCACCCAGCGAGCTGATTTCGTCCAGCAGCCGCATGATCGCCTGCTGGTTGCGGCTGTTGAACTCCACCTGGGTCTGGTAGCGCAGTTCCTGCTCGCGCGAGCGGCTGCGCACCGAGCTCCAGACGAAGGCGATGATCGACAGCAGGGACAGCGCGCCGAACACCACGCTCCACCAGAAGTTCGGGAAGATGCGGGTGTCGCGGGTGGAACCGAACGCAGAGAAGGCATCGAACAGCTTCTTGCTGTCGGCCAGCATCTTGTCCGAGCCGGCGGCCAGCGCCGCCGCCGAGGACTGCGCGGCGAACAGGTTGCGCGAGCTGGCCAGGATGGTGTCGGCGTCCTTCTTCATCTTCGCCCACTGGTTGGCCGACTGCTCCAGCGCCACCTGCACGTTGGCATTGCGCACCGCGCTGATGCCCAGTTCCTCGTTGCCGCTGCGCAGGCCTTCGAGCACCTGGCTGAACACGGTCATGTCGCGCGCCAGCGCGTCACCCGCACTGCTGGCGCCGGCACCACCGGCGCGGATTTCCGTCACCCGGCGCGCCATCGTGCCGGCGACCACCACCTGCTGCAGGCCGCTGTAGATCTGCGAGGCCGGGGCTCCACTGGCGGTCATCGCGCGCACCACTTCGTTCAACTGCGCCTGCAATTGCGGCACCGCGCCGACGAAGTTGTCGGCGTTGCCGGCCAGCGCCAGCACCGCCGGCTCACTGGCCACGATCTGCTCGGCGTTCTTGGACAGCGGCTGCCAGGTATCGACCAGTGTGCGCAGCTGCGCGGCCACGCCCGGCTCCTGGCCGAAGCGCCCGTCCAGCGCGGCCACCGTGCTTTCCACCCTGGTGCGGGTGTCCTTGAACGCGGCGTAGGAGTCGCGGTTGCCTGCCACGGCCTCGCGGCCCTGGTTGGCCAGCTGCTGTGACAGCACCTGCAAGTCGGCCACCCCGGTGCTGGCACCGGCCAGGCGGCTGCCCTGCCACGTCGCCACGCCGGTGTTGGCGCCGAACACGATCATCGACAACACCAGCAGGCCCAGCCAGAAATTGGTTCCCACGTTGCCGGTCTTGCCCGCCTTGGCGGCATCTGCAGCAGTACTCATGTTCAACCTCTATCCAATACGGAAGGGCGGGCCCGCACTCAGGCGGCGGCCTGCCGGAATTCAGGGGTGCGGGACAGCAGCGAAAGCGAGAACACGCCCCAGTCGTGGCTGCCGTCGTTGAATGCACGCTCGACGAAATGGGCATAGCGGCCGCGGGCGATGGCGCCGGCGTCTACCTGCTGCGAGGCTTCGAAGCTGCGCTGGCCGTACAGCTCGTCGATGCTCAGCGCGACGTCGCCGCCGGTCTGGCGCATGATCAGCACGCGGTGACCTTCCTGCTGGACGGTGCGTTGCCCTTCAAGGAAATATTTCAGATCCACCACCGGGAACAGGTTGCCGCGCAGGTTGCCCACGCCCAGCAGCCACGGCTGCGCGCCCGGCACCGGCGTGACCGGCGGCATCGGCACGATTTCCACCACTTCGCGGAAGTCGGACACCAGCCGCTGATTGCCGATGCGATAGCCGACGCCGCGCCACACGTCCTGCGCGAACTGCCGCTCGGGCAGCTGCACCGCGTGCGCCAGGCTGCGGCGTTCGTAGGCTTCGAGGATGTCGAAAGGCGAGCGCATCAGCCCACCAACTGATTGATGCGCGCGATCAACGCATCTTCGCGCGGCGGCTTGACGATGTAGTCGGTGGCGCCTTGGCGCATGCCCCAGGCCATGTCGGTTTCCATGCTCTTGGTGCTGACGATCAGCACCGGGATGTTGCGCGTGGCCTCGTCGCGCGACAGCGCGCGGGTGGCCTGGAAACCGCTCATGCCCGGCAGCACCACGTCCATCAGCACCAGCTGCGGCGACTGGCTGCGGGCGATCTGCAGGCCTTCCTCGGCATTGTCGGTGGCCAGCACCTCGTGCCCGGCCTTTTCGAGCCATTGCGTAAACACCGCCCGGTCGGTCGGTGAGTCCTCGATCAACAGGATTCGAGCCATTGTTGCCTTACCCCCCTGGTTCAGGCGTTGACGTATGTGCGGATGGCACCCAACAGTTCGTCGCGCGTGAACGGCTTGGTGAGGTACTGCTCCGAGCCGACGATGCGGCCGCGTGCCTTGTCGAACAGGCCGTCCTTGGAGGACAGCATGATCACCGGCGTGGCCTTGAACAGCTGGTTGCCCTTGATCAGCGCGCAGGTCTGATAGCCATCCAGGCGCGGCATCATGATGTCCACGAAGATGATCTGCGGCTGCTGGTCGGCAATCTTGGCCAGTGCCTCGAAGCCGTCGCTTGCGGTCACGACCTCGCAGCCTTCTCGCTTCAGCAGCGTTTCGGCAGTGCGTCGGATGGTCTTCGAATCATCGATGACCATCACCTTCAATCCTGCGAGTTCCCCACCCGCAGCCATGTTTTCAACCATTGGCAATTCCCCGGCGCGCGCAACGCTCCATTTGGACACGGCGTTGCTGCGAAGGCGATCTATATCCCAATACCGCCGCAAACTGTCAAGGGCGGGCGCTGCGGCGCGGCCGCCGGCCGCCCGGATGTGAACCCCATCGCAGTCGCGTGCGCAGGTCCATTCAGCCGCGCAACGCACCGGGCCGCGCGCGGCGCTGGGCGCCCGCCATGCGCGGACGCTACCATCGCCCCCCTGACCCGAAAGGCTGCGGACCATGCTGGACGTCATCGTGGTGATGGACCCCATCGCCCAGATCAAGATCGCCAAGGACACCACCTTCGCCATGCTGCTGGAGGCCCAGCGGCGCGGCCACCGCCTGCACTACGTGCGCCCCGGCGGGCTGGCGCTGCGCGGCGGCGCGGCGGTGGCCGAGGCGGCACCGCTGCAGGTGCGCGACGACAAGGTCGGCTGGTTCACGCTGGGCGACTTCGCGCCGCTGGCGTTCGGCCCCGGCCAGGTGGTGCTGATGCGCAAGGACCCGCCGTTCGACGGCGAATACCTGTACGACACCCACATCCTCGGCATCGCCCAGCAGGCCGGCGCGCAGGTGGTCAACGACCCGCAGGGGCTGCGCGACTTCAACGAGAAGCTGGCCGCGCTGCTGTTCCCGCAGTGCTGCCCACCCACCCTGGTCAGCCGCGATGCCGCCGCGCTCAAGGCATTCGCGCTGGAGCACGGGCAGGTGGTCCTCAAGCCACTGGACGGCATGGGTGGGCGCTCGATCTTCCGCAGTGGCGATGGTGACCCGAATCTCAACGTCATCCTCGAAACCCTGACCGACGGCGGCCGCCGGCTGGCGCTGGCACAGCGCTTCATCCCCGCCATCAGCGCCGGCGACAAGCGCATCCTGCTGATCGGCGGCGAGGCAGTGCCGTATTCGCCGGCGATCGACGGCGAACCGGTGGACTACTGCCTGGCGCGCATCCCGCAGGGCGACGAGTTCCGCGGCAACCTCGCCGCCGGCGGCCGCGGCGAGGGCCGCCCGCTGAGCGAGCGCGACCGCTGGATCGCCGCCCAGGTCGGGCCGGAGATGAAGCGCCGCGGCATGCGCTTCGTCGGCCTGGACGTGATTGGCGACCACCTCACCGAGGTCAACGTCACCAGCCCCACCTGCGTGCGCGAGCTGGATGCGCAATTCGGGCTGAACATCGCCGGGCAGCTGTTCGACGCGATCGAGGCCGGTCCCGCCCGATGAACGCCCCCCCCGGCACCCTGCCCGCGCCACCGCAGGCCACCGAGCAGCAGCGCCTGGGCGCCACCTTGGTGCTGTCGGCACTGGTGCACGGCCTGCTGATCCTCGGCGTGGGCTTCGCGGTCAGCGACAACGCGCCGCTGGTGCCGACCCTGGACGTGATCTTCAGCCAGACCAGCACCCCGCTGACACCGAAGCAGGCCGACTTCCTCGCCCAGGCCAACCAGCAGGGCGGCGGCGACCACGACACGCCGCAGCGGCCGCGCGACAGCCAGGGTGGCATCGTGCCGCAGCCGCGCGCCGGGCTGGCGCCGGTGCCGCAGCAACGCCGGTCCGCCGCCATGCAGCCGCCGCCGCAGGCGCGCGTGGTCAGCAGCCAGCGCGGCGAAGACGTGGTGCCCGACGCGCAGCCCCGGCCACTGCCGGAACTGCCCGACGCCAACGCGCCGATGACCGCGCGCGAGCAGCGCGACGCCGAGATGGCGCGGCTGGCCGCCGAAGTGCACCTGCGCTCGGAGCAATACGCCAAGCGTCCGAACCGAAAATTCGTCTCGGCCAGCACCCGCGAATACGTCTACGCCAACTACCTGCGCGCCTGGGTGGACCGCGCCGAGCGCGTCGGCAACCTCAACTACCCGGACGAAGCCCGCCAGCGCCGGCTTGGCGGGCAGGTGGTGATCACCGTCGGCGTGCGCCGCGACGGCAGCGTGGAAAGCAGCCGCATCCTGCGCAGCAGCGGCACCCCGCTGCTGGACGCCGCCGCGCTGCGGGTGGTGGAGCTGGCGCAGCCGTTCCCGCCGCTGCCGCGGACCAACGACGACATCGACATCCTGCAGGTCACCCGCACCTGGGTGTTCCTGCCCGGTGGCAAGCTGCACGACGATCGTTGATGCAGGTCGGGGCTACGCCCCCGACGCTTGATGCCCCGATACCCGGAGCGTCGGGAACATAGCCCCGGCCTGCGACGTTTCCCGCAGATGCGGGGCTTGTCCCGCTTGTGGCTTCACCGGGAAAGCGCCGTGTGGGACAAGCCCCACGCCTACAAGTGCACTCGGCAGTTGCCGATAGCCGCATCGCACACGCAGCGTACTCCACGCTCAGTCGGCGTGGGAATCGGCCTCGTACACCGCCTCGCCATCGACCCACGTCGAGAGCACCTTCAATTCGTCCAGGCGCATGTCGCCATCCAGCGGATCGCGGTCGAAGACGACGAAATCCGCGCGCAGGCCGGGTTGCAGGCGGCCGACCTCGGCCTCGTCGTGGCCGGCCCACGCCGCATCGCTGGTGAAACCACGCAATGCTTCGGCCGCGCTCAGCCGCTGTTCCGGCTGCCAACCGCCCGGCGGCTGGCCGTCGCGGTCCTGCCGCGTCACCGCCGCGTACAGGCCCAGGCGCGGATCGACCCGTTCGACCGGGAAATCCGATCCCAGCGCCAGGTGCGCGCCACTGTGCAAATAGCGTTGCCACGCATAGGCACCCTTGATCCGCTCCGGGCCGACGCGCTGTTCGGCCCAGCCCATGTCCGAGGTGGCGTGGGTCGGCTGCATCGAGGCGACGACGCCCAGCGCGGCGAAGCGCGGAATGTCCTCCAGCGTCACCACCTGCGCATGCTCCACGCGCCAACGATGGTCGCGGTCCTTGTCCGCACCCAGCACGCGCTCGTAGGTATCGAGCACGATGCGGTTGCCGCGGTCGCCGATGGCGTGGGTCGCCACCTGCAACCTGCAATCGGCGGCCTTGCGCACGGCCACGTCGTAGTCCTGCGGCGAGGTGACCAGCAGGCCGCGGTTGTGCGGGTCGTCGCTGTAGTCGGCCAGCATCGCCGCGCCGCGGCTGCCCAGCGCACCGTCCATGAACAGTTTGACCCCGCGCATCTGCAGGCGCCCGCCCGGATGACGGTACGGGCCATCCGCGCACAGGTCGTCCAGCGCGGCGCGGTTGCCATCGGCATAGGCATCGATGCGCAGCGGCAGCCTGCCCTGGTCGGCCAGTTGCTTCATCAGCGCCAGGTCTTCACGCGACACGCCCATGTCGTGCACGCCGGTAAGGCCGTTGCGCACCGCTTCGTGCAATGCGGCCAGCAGGCGTTTCTCGCGCGCGGCCGCATCCGGCGACGGAATATGGGCGCTCACCAGCCCGGCGGCGTTGTCCACCAGCACGCCGGTCGCATTGCCGGCGGCATCGCGCACGATGCGTCCGCCCTGTGGTTGCCAGTCGCCCGCCAGCGGTTTTCCGGCCGCCTGCTCGGCGATGCGCAGCGCGGCGCTGTTGACCCAGCCGGCATGGCCGTCGATGCGGTCCAGGTACACCGGGCGCTCCGGGAAGGCCGCGTCCAGATCCGCGATGGAGGGAAAACCGGTGCCGTCCTCCCAGTGGTTCTGGTCCCAGCCACTGCCAAGCAGCCATTCGCCCGGCGCCAACGTCAGCTCGAATGCGCGCAGACGCCGCACCACTTCGGCGTGGCTGCGCGCCCCGGTCAGGTCGGCCTGCGCCAGCGCGTTGCCCAGGTAGACCAGATGCGCATGCGCGTCGATCAGGCCCGGCACCACGGTGACAGCACCGGCATCGATGCGCGGCGCCTGCGGATACTCCCGCAACAGCACTTCGCGCTGGCCCACCGCCAGCAGGCGGCCGTCGTCGCTGTCCCATGCCAACGCGGTGGCCAGCGGCTGCTGCGGGTCGCCGGTGCGGATGGTGTCGGCAACCAGCACGCGCACTTCGGCATTGGCCGGCAATGCGTGCAGGCACGGAAGCAACAGGGCAAGACAGGCGATGCGGCGCATGCAGGGCACTCCCGGGCTGAGGTGCGGCGACTATGCCGCCATCGGCCGGGAGGTGACAAACCCGATCGATGCGAGCGAGGCGCGCAACAGCCGCCGGCAGCTTGTGCATTGCAGCGCCCGGACACCTGCGAAAGCCGGCTCGTCGGCGCCAGTCCGCATCCGCAGCGAAGTGCCCGTACATGCGGGAAAACCCGGCATTTTCCGCATGCCGCGCGCATCCACATGCCGCATGGCAGTCGATGGAAGCGATTTTGACGGGCTTTTTGTGCGATTCCCTATTGGCGATGCCCGGCGCATGCCCTACATTTCGCTAGCCGACGGGGTCGGCACGACCAACAACCAACCGTTCACGGAACAGGAAATCATGGCAAAGACCGCTAAGAAGGCTGCCCCGAAGAAGGCAGTGAAGAAAGTTGCACCGAAGGCTGCCGCCAAGCCGGCCGCTCCCAAGCCGATCAAGGAAGCCCTGACCAAGTCCGGTCTGGTCGCCCACCTGGCCGAAGCGACCAGCGTCGCCGCCAAGGACGTCCGCGCCGTGCTGGCCGCGCTGGAAGGCGCCGTTTCCGCATCGGTCCACAAGAAGGGCGCGGGCAGCTTCACCCTGCCGGGCCTGCTGAAGATCAGCACCGTGCACGTGCCGGCCAAGCCGAAGCGCAAGGGCATCAACCCGTTCACCAAGGAAGAACAGGTGTTCGCTGCCAAGCCGGCCACCACCAAGATCAAGGTCCGCCCGCTGAAGAAGCTCAAGGACGCCGCGCTCTGACAACGCGCGCGCCTTTCAGGCGAACCGGACGGGACGGCATTGCCGTCCCGTTTGTTTTTGTCCCGACGGTCACGGCCGCGTGGCGCCCCCGCAACGCACCTGTCTGTTCCAGGGACGACGCCCTTTCCACACTGGAACACAGCGTCATGGCCGGGACCTCGCCGTCGCCATGCCGGCGGCCTATGGTGGCCCTCAGGCAATCTCCCCCGTCACCACCATGTCCAATCCGCACCGCTACCGCATCACCGTCACCCCCATCGAGGCCGATGGCCTGCCCTGCACCGGCCGCTGCACCATCGAGTTCGAGCAGCGCAGCCCGCGCAACTGGATGCGCGAACTGGAAGGCATGCAGCGCCAGCTGTCCTGCAACGAGGCCGCCAGCGCGGTGGTTGCCGCCGGCCTGCTGGAAACGCTGGCGGCATCGGCGCGCAACGACGCCCACCTGCTGGCGGCGCTGCAACCGGAACTGGGCGGACTGCTCACCAAACTGCAGGCATTGCGCGACGTGCAGCAATGAACGCCATGCCGGCGGCGCACGGCTAACCGGGCGTTCACCGTTTGCGGTTATCGTGCGAGCCATCGCCACCACCGCCCACGACCGATGAACTTCCGCACCCTGCTGTTGCCCGCCGCGGCCTGCCTCGTCCTTGCCGCCACCGCCCACGCCGCACCGCAGGTCAAGGGCAGGCAGCTCACCGTGGAAGCGGCCGACGTGCAGCAATACCTGGACGGCAGCTTCCCGCGCTCGCAGAAGGCATTGGGCGGCCTGCTCGCGCTGACGGTCAGCCAACCCCACCTCACCTTGCCGGCCGGCAACCGCCTGAACCTGCAGTTCGACCTGGCGATGGCCGCCGCCGGCAGCGCATCGATGCCGGTGGGCAGCGTGGGCCTGAGCAGCAGCCTGCGCTACGACGCCGCCACGCGCGGCTTCCACCTCGAACAGCCCACCATCGACACCTTCAAGCCGGCAATGGCCGGCGGCGACCTCGACGCCGGCACCCGCAGCCTGCTCAACACGTGGCTGGCCGACTACGCGCGCCGCGAGCCGATCTACCGCATCGACCCGGCCATCGCCCGGATCATGGATACCCTGCAGGTGCAGTCGGTGGGCATCGAGAACGGCCGCATCGCGGTGGATTTCAACCGGAACCTCGGCAATCTGCTGCCACAGGGATTGCTGGGTAATTGAGGTTGCGTACCGGGCAAGCCCGGCACCTACGGCTGCGCGAGAATTTCACCGCTTCGGCTGCAGCATCGTCCCGGTGCACCTGCGCGAACCGCAGCGGCATTCCCATATCTTCTTCAAGCGCGGCGTGTGCCGCTCGGCCAGGGTGATTCCGTAGTTGTAGGTCAGCTCCTCGCCCGGCTTGATGTCGCGGATCGCCTCGATGAACACCTTGTCGGCGGTGCGGTCCGCGCCCTCGGCCTCGGCGATCACCGCCTCGCAGTTCGGCTCGCAGCTGTGGTTGATCCAGCGTGCGTCATTGCCCTTGTGGTTGGCGTCGATGACGTAGTCGTCGTTCAGGGTGAACAGGAAGGTATGGCCGCTTTCCACGTCGCCGGCGTCGTCGGCATCCACCTCGGCATGGGTGCGGCGCAGGCCCCTGTACTCGATCACCCGCTCGCCCTTGCGCAGGGGAGCCAGCGCAAACACGCCGTTGCCGTGGATGGTGGATTTGCGCGCCTGGATCTTCTTGGGCATGGGGACGACCGTGAACGATGGGAACGGCGATTCTCGCGCAGGAACGCGCCGCATCCCAAGCCCGGCGCCATCCGAGGCCGCCTTGACCTGGGTCAACCGGCCGGCATTGCCCGGGTTTGAGGCGCCGGCGGCAAAAGAGTACAATTTCGGTCCACATTGAATTCCCCCGCCCAGCGATGCTCCGCGTCACCAAGCTCACCGATTACGCCACCGTCGTGCTGACCGTGCTCGCCGCACGGCCGGGCGAAGTGCTGAGCGCGACCGAACTGGCCGAGGCCGCCGGGCTGGAGCCGCC
Source organism: uncultured Stenotrophomonas sp. (assembly GCA_900078405.1). Classification (NCBI taxonomy): domain Bacteria; kingdom Pseudomonadati; phylum Pseudomonadota; class Gammaproteobacteria; order Lysobacterales; family Lysobacteraceae; genus Stenotrophomonas; species uncultured Stenotrophomonas sp. The sequence goes on from FLTS01000001.1 coordinate 1,561,380, forward strand.
CACCGTCAGCAAGCTGCTCAAGCCGCTGGCGCAGGCCGGGCTGGTGGAAGGCCTGCGCGGCGTGCGCGGCGGCTACCGCCTGGCCCGCCCCGCCACCGACATCAGCCTGATCGAGATCGTCGAGGCGATGGAAGGCCCGCTGGCGATCACCGAATGCAGCCACGACCACAGCCAGTGCGGCATCGCCGACCAGTGCGGCGTGCGTTCGAACTGGCGCCTGATCAACGACGTGCTGGCCGAAGCGCTGCGCGGCGTCACCCTGGCGCAGATGCTGCACCCCTTGCCCATTGCCGACCGACGACGGATCACCGTCGCCGTCGTTTCCTGAATCACCGTAGGCAGCCCCCACATGGCCACCGAAACCATCGAAACCCCCGCCCCCGCCGACAGCGCCAACCGCGAGATCCACGAGCAGCTCGGCCGCAAGTACGACGCCGGCTTCGTCACCGACATCGAGTCGGACTCGCTGCCGCCGGGCCTGGACGAGGACACCATCCGCGCACTCTCCGCGCGCAAGGAGGAGCCGGAGTGGATGACGCAATGGCGCCTGGACGCCTACCGCCACTTCCTGACCATGCGCCAGCCGGACTGGGCCAAGCTGAAGATCGGCGCGATCGACCTGCAGGCGCTGAGCTACTACTCCGCGCCAAAGGGGCCGAAGTACAAGTCGCTGGACGAGGTTCCCAAGGAGCTGCTCGACACCTACGACCGGCTCGGCGTGCCGCTGCACGAGCGTGCCAAGCTGGCCGGCGTGGCGGTGGACGCGGTGTTCGACTCGGTGTCCGTCGGCACCACCTTCCGCAAGGAGCTGGCCGAGAAGGGCATCGTCTTCTGCTCCATGTCCGAGGCCATCAAGGAACACCCCGAGCTGGTCAAGCAGTACCTGGGCACCGTGGTGCCGGTAGGCGACAACTACTTCGCCGCGCTGAACTCGGCGGTGTTCTCCGACGGCAGCTTCGTGTTCATCCCGGCCGGCGTGCGCTGCCCGATGGAGCTGAGCACCTACTTCCGCATCAACGCCGGCCACACCGGCCAGTTCGAGCGCACCCTCATCATCTGCGAGGACAAGGCGTACGTGAGCTACCTGGAAGGCTGCACCGCGCCGATGCGCGACGAGAACCAGCTGCACGCGGCGGTGGTCGAGCTGGTCGCGCTGGAAGACGCCGAGATCAAGTATTCCACCGTGCAGAACTGGTACCCCGGCGACGAGAACGGCGTCGGCGGCATCTACAACTTCGTCACCAAGCGCGCCGAATGCCGCGGCGCGCGCGCCAAGGTGACCTGGACGCAGGTGGAAACCGGCTCGGCGATCACCTGGAAATACCCGTCCTGCGTGCTGCTGGGCGACGACTCGGTGGGCGAGTTCCACTCGGTGGCGCTCACCCACCACCGCCAGCAGGCCGACACCGGCACCAAGATGATCCACGTCGGCAAGCGCACCAAGAGCAAGATCGTCAGCAAGGGCATCAGCGCCGGCCACGGCCAGAACACCTACCGCGGGCTGGTCAAGGTCGCCGCCGGCGCCGATGGCGCGCGCAACTACACCCAGTGCGACTCGCTGCTGATCGGCAAAAAGTGCGGCGCCCACACCTTCCCCTACATCGAGGTGAAGAACCCCGGCGCCACCGTCGAGCACGAGGCCACCACCTCCAAGATCTCCGACGACCAGATGTTCTACTGCCGCTCGCGCGGCATCGACCAGGAGAACGCGGTGTCGATGATCGTCGACGGCTTCTGCAAGCAGGTGTTCCGCGAGCTGCCGATGGAGTTCGCGGTCGAGGCCAAGAAACTGCTGGAAGTCAGCCTGGAAGGCTCGGTCGGATGAGTCGCTTCGTGCTCCTGTCGGCTCCACTCCTGCTGGGACTGGCATTGCCATCGCTGGCACAGCAGCCAGCCTGCAACGTCGATGGCTCGCAACTGGAAATGAACCAGTGCGCGTTCGAAGACCTGGGCAGGGCCGATGCCGAATTGAACACCGCCTACAAGCAGATCCTGGGCTCCATGAAGGGCCAGCCCGTCGCCGCGGAGCGTCTCAAGACTGCGCAACGGCTGTGGGTGCAGTTGCGCGACGCGGACCTGGCGGCGCAGTTCCCGCTGGCCGAGGGCCAGAGCGCGCAAGTCGAATACGGCTCGATCTACCTGCTGGAGTACGCCACCGCCCAGGCCGAGCTCACCCGCCAGCGCACCGCCTATCTGCGCGCGCACTTCCTCGCGGACGTTTCCCGCTGAACTGCACGCCTGCCCCTATATGAACAAGACGATTACCCACATGCTGAAGATCGAAAACCTCCACGCCAGCATCGCCGGCAAGGAAATCCTCAAGGGCCTGTCGCTGGACGTGAAGCCGGGCGAAGTGCACGCCATCATGGGCCCCAACGGCGCCGGCAAGTCCACGCTCGGCAACGTGCTGTCCGGCCGCGAGGGCTACGAGGTCAGCGAGGGCAGCGTGGCGTTCGAGGGGGCCGACCTGCTGGAACTGGAACCGGAGGCGCGCGCCGCCGCCGGCCTGTTCCTGGCCTTCCAGTACCCGGTGGAAATCCCCGGCGTCAACAACACCTACTTCCTGCGCGCCGCGCTCAACGCCCAGCGCAAGGCCCGCGGCGAGGAGGAACTGGACTCGATGCAGTTCCTCAAGCTGGTGCGGCAGAAGCTGGCGGTGCTGCACCTGAAGGACGAGCTGCTGCACCGTGGCGTCAACGAGGGCTTCTCCGGCGGCGAGAAGAAGCGCAACGAGATCTTCCAGCTGGCGGTGCTGGAGCCGAAGCTGGCGATCCTCGACGAGACCGACTCGGGCCTGGACATCGACGCGCTCAAGAGCGTAGCCGACGGCGTCAACGCGCTGCGCAACGCCGAGCGCTCGTTCATCGTCATCACCCACTATCAGCGCCTGCTCGACTACATCAAGCCGGACGTGGTGCACGTGCTGGCCGACGGTCGCATCGTCAAGAGCGGCGGCCCCGAGCTGGCGCTGGAACTGGAGGCCCACGGCTACGACTTCCTGAAGGACCGCGTGGTGCGCGAGGCGGCCAAGTAATGAGCGCGCTCCTGCAATCACTGGCCAGCGCCTTCTGCGGCAGCGACGAGCGCCGCGAGGTGCTCGATGCCGCGCTGCATGCCGGCCTGCCCGCCGCGCGCAACGAAGCGTGGAAATACACCTCGCTGCGCCAGCTCGAACGCCGCAGCTTCAGCCCGGCGCCGCTGCAGGCCCCGGCCATCGACGCCGCGCTGCTGGCCGGCATCCCCGCACCGCGGCTGGTGTTCGTCAACGGCCGCCCCAGCGACGCGCACAGCGACCTGTCCGGGCTGGACGCCGGCGTGCGCGTGCGCACGCTGTCGGCGGTGCAGCGCGACGAGCCGGAGGCCGCGCGTTTCCTGCAGCGCCGCTTCGACCGCGCCGAGGAAGTCTTCGCCCAGCTCAACGCCGCGCTCGCCGACGAAGGCGTGCTGGTGCAGGTGGCGGCCGATGCCATCGCCGCGACGCCGCTGCACCTGGTGTTCGTGGGCTGCGGCGACGGCACCGACCGCGCGTGGCACCACCGCCACCTGCTCGACCTGCAGCCCGGTGCGTCGCTGAAGCTGGTCGAACACCACCTGCAGGGCAGCGACAACGCCAACTTCGACAACACGCTGGTGCACGTACAGCTCGCGCAGGGCGCGCAGCTCGCCCACGCCCGCGTACAGGCCGATGGCGCACGCGCGACCTCGCTGCTGCGCACCGACGCGGTGCTGGAGCGCGATGCCCGCTACAGCCGCGTCGACCTGGAACTGGGCGCGGCGCTGAGCCGCCACGAGCTGAACGTGCGGCTGCAAGGCGACAACGCCCGGCTCACCGCCAACGGCGTGTTGCTCGGCAACGGCCGCCGCCACATCGATACCCGGCTGGGCATCGAGCACGTCGCCCGCGACACCGCCGCCGAACTGCTGTGGCGCGGCGTGGCCGCCGGCCGCAGCCGCGTGGTTTTCCACGGCGGCATCCACATCCGCGAGGGCGCCGACGGCACCGACGCCAACCTGTCCAACAAGAACCTGCTGCTGTCGGCCGACGCCGAGATCGACACCCAGCCGACGCTGGTGATCGACGCCGACGAGGTCAAGGCCGCGCACGGCGCCACCGTCGGCCAACTCGACGCCAACGCGCTGTTCTACCTGCGCTCGCGCGGCCTGCCGGCCGAACAGGCGCGGGCGATGCTCAGCGCCGCGTTCTGCCACGAGCCGCTGGCCGTGGCCGACGCCCTCGGCGACACCCTGGCCCGCCACCTCGACCACGCGCTGCAACAGGTGGGCATGGCATGAACCTTTCCTCCCCGCTTCCACTCCAGGCCACGGACGCCGCGCCCGACTGGGCCCGCGTGCGCGTCGACTTCCCGCTGCTGATGCGCGAAGTGCACGGCAAGCCGCTGGTGTATTTCGACAACGCCAACACCGCGCAAAAGCCGCTGCCGGTGATCGAGGCCACCAGCGCGTTCTACCGCCGCCACAACGCCAACGTCAGCCGCGCCGTGCACGCGCTCGGCACCGAGGCCACCGACGCCTACGAAGGCGCGCGCGGCAAGCTGGCCCGTTTCCTCAACGTCCGCGCCGACGAACTGGTGCTGTGCAGCGGCACCACCTTCGCCATCAACCTGGTCGCCTATTCGTGGGCGCTGCCGCGGCTGAAGGCCGGCGACGTGATCCTGGTCTCGCGCATGGAGCACCACGCCAACATCGTGCCGTGGCAACTGGTGGCCCAGCGCACCGGCGCGAGCATCCGCGTGGCCGAGATCGCCCCCGACGGCACGCTGGACCTGGACGCGCTGCACGCGGCGATGACCCCCGAGGTGAAGCTGCTGGCGGTGGCGCACGTGTCCAACGTGCTGGGCACCATCAACCCGGTGCGCGAGATCTGCCGCGAAGCGCGCCGGCGCGGCATCGTCACCGTGGTCGATGGCTCGCAGGCCGCGCCGCACCTGCCGCTGGACGTGGCCGCCATCGGCTGCGACTTCTACGCCGTCACCGGCCACAAGATGTGCGGCCCCACCGGCACCGGCGCGCTGTGGGCGCGGCGCGAGCACCTGCAGGCGATGCCGCCGTTCCTCGGCGGTGGCGAGATGATCAAGGAAGTCAGCTTCGACGGCACCGTGTTCAACGACCCGCCGCACAAGTTCGAGGCCGGCACCCCGAACATCGCCGGCTTCGTCGGCCTCGGCGTGGCCGTGGACTACCTCGACGCGCTGGGCCGCGAGCACATCGCCGCGCGCGAGCAGGAACTGCTGGCGCACTTCACCGAGGAACTGCTGCGCATCGACGGCGTGCGCATCTTCGGCACCGCCGCGCACAAGGCCGCGGTGGTGTCGTTCCAGGTCGAGGGCGCGCATTCGCACGACCTGGCCACCCTGCTCGACCTGCAGGGCGTGGCGGTACGTTCCGGCCAGCACTGCGCGCACCCGCTGCTGCAGTATTTCGGCGTGGCCGCTACCTGCCGCGCCTCGCTGGCGTTCTACAACACGCACGCCGAAATCGAGGCCTTCATGGCGGCATTGAAGAAGGTGCGCGCGTTGCTGGGGTGATCCCCCTCTGTAGGAGCGAAGTGAGGCGCGGGCTAAACTACCGCCATGACCGACCTCACCTTTCGCGCCGCCACGGCGGACGACGTCCCGGCCCTGATCGAACTGGTCACCTCCGCCTACCGCGGCGATGCTTCGCGCGTGGGCTGGACCACCGAGGCCGACATCCTCGACGGCGAGCGCATCGATGCCGAAGGCATCCTGATCCAGCTGCAGCGCCCGCGCAGCGTGATCCTGGTCGCCGAGTGCGATGGCCGCATGCAGGCCTGCTGCCACATCGCCGACGAGAACGGCCACGGCTATTTCGGCATGTTCGCGGTCAGTCCCGCGGCGCAGGGTGGCGGCATCGGCAAACGGGTGATGCAGGAGGCCGAACGCCACGTGGCCACGCAGTGGCAGTTGCCGACGATGCAGATGACGGTGATCGACTGCCGCGACGAGCTGATCGCCTTCTACGAGCGCCGCGGCTATGCCCGCACCGGCATCAAGAAGCCGTTTCCCTACGGCGACGAACGCTTCGGCATTCCCAAGCGCGACGACCTGCGCTTCGAGGTGCTGGCAAAGCCGCTGGGAGGCCTCGTATGAGCGAGACCTGGACTTTCATCTGCGCCAGCGACGAACTGCTGCCGGGTGAAATGAAGACCGGCTTCGACGAGGTGACCGGCGCGCCCATCGTGGTGTTCAACCTCGACGGCGAGCTGTACGCGCTGGAAGACCAGTGCACGCACGAGGAATTCGAACTGTCCTCCGGCCACCTCGATGCCGCCGAAGGCAGCGTCGAATGCGTCCTCCACGGTGCCCGCTTCGACGTGCGCGACGGCCGCGCCCTGTGCGCCCCGGCCTATACCGCAGCGCCGAAATTCCCGGTCAAGCGCGAAGACGGCGGCATCTGGGCGCGCGACGACCGCGACTGAAACTTTTCCGGCATCACCCCCGCGGGATTGATGATCGCAGCCGCAACATGGACATGCGAATCATTATCGTTTAACTTGCCGTCATGCATCCACATGACACCAGCCGTCGGGCGGCCATCCGGTCCGCTTCCGGCAACGTGCAGGCCGGCCCCTTGCGGGCAGGCTGGCACCAGTGGCTGGTTGCCCTGCTCCTGCTGACCGTCATTGCGGCGGCGTTGGCCGTCGTCGGTGGGCATGGCACAGGTGCCGGCAACACCCCGCAGCTTTCGGCCACGCTCCCCGCCACGCTGGACGACTGCCCGCCGGCCCCGCTGCAGCCTTCGCTGCACCAGCCCGGCATCAGCGAAGCCGACGGCGAAAACGGGCGCAGCCAGCGCATGACGGATTCCGCGCCGGCCCCCTGGCCCGCATGCACCACCCGTAACGGCACCGCGCTGGCGGTACCCACCCCCAGCGTCACCCCCGCCCTCGGCCAGCCTTACCGCACGCCACCCGCGCACGCCCCGCCGGCCCGCCGCCACGGTTGAACCCGCGCGGGCCTGCCCGCCGCCGACCCCGCGCGCTGCGCACCCCCGTTTTCCCGTTGTATCCCGCCGCGAATCCGCCGGTGCCGGGTCCTGCCCGGCATCCCGGTTGTCGCTTCCGTGTTCCTCTCCTCCGTCCAAGGCACTCAATTCCATGAGCCACATCAAGAGTCGCAAGCACGCCTCCCCCGCCCGTAGCGTCGGCCATCTGGCCACCGCCGGCCTCGTCACCGGCCTGAGCCTGGCCGCGCTGCCGGGCCTGGCCCGCGCCGAGGCACCTCCCGACGCGCGTACCCTGGACCAGGTGCAGGTGCACGCCACCCAGGGCTACAAGAGCGAGAAATCCGCCTCGCCCAAGTTCACCCAGACCCTGCAGAACACTCCGCAGACCATCCAGGTCATCACCGGCGACCTGTTCAACCAGCAGGGCGCCACGACCCTGACCGAAGCGCTGCGCAACAGCGCCGGCGTAGGCACCTTCTATGCCGGCGAGAACGGCAACACCAGCACCGGCGACACGGTGTACATGCGCGGCTTCGACACCTCCAGCAGCATCTTCGTCGATGGCGTGCGCGACCTCGGCTCGATCTCGCGCGACGTGTTCAACACCGAGCAGGTGGAAGTGGTGAAGGGCCCGGCCGGCACCGACAACGGCCGCAGCGCGCCGACCGGCGCGATCAACATGGTCAGCAAGCAAGCCCACCTGCACGATGCCGTCTCCGGCACCATCTCGGCCGGCGTCGATGGCCAGCAGCGTGCCACCGCCGACTGGAACCAGACCCTCGGCGAAACCTCGGCACTGCGCCTGAACGGGTTGTGGCAGGACAGCGACGTCGCCGGCCGCGACCACGTCAACAACAGCCGCTGGGGCATCGCGCCGTCGCTGGGCTTCGGCTTGGGCACCGACACCCGCTACCACCTGAACCTGCTCTACCTCAAGCAGGACAACATCCCCGACGGCTTCGTGCCGACCATCGGCCTGCCGGGCTGGGAGCCGCAGCCGGGCCTGGAGCAGCTGGCCGGGCACCCGGTCGATCCGGAGAACTTCTACGGTACCCGCTACGACCACGACGACGTGACCGCGCAGCAGGCCACCTTCCGCTTCGAGCACGACTTCTCCGACACGCTGAAGCTGAGCAACATCGCGCGTTGGGGCAAAACCGAGCAGGACTACCTGCTGACCGCGTTCATGTCCACCGGCGGCAACGCTGCCGATCCGCTGGCCGGCAACATCAAGTGGACCGACATCGACGACCTGTCCAGCTATACCCTCAACCGCAGCAACCTGACCTACAAGGACCAGGAAAACACCATCCTCACCGACCAGCTCAACCTGCGCGCGGACTTCGCCACCGGCAGCGTGCAACACAACCTGAGCACCGGTCTGGAATTCACCCGCGAGCAGCAGAAATCCTGGGGCCTGGCCGGTACCGTCGACGGCGACTGGACGCCCGCCAACCTGTATCACCCGGACTGGAACGCCAGCGGCCTGACCTCCCGCCGCACCGGCGCCCACAGCGACGGCAAGACCACCACCTCGTCGCTGTACCTGTTCGACACGCTGAAATTCAGCGAGAGCTTCATGCTGACCGCCGGCCTGCGCGCGGACCACTACGAGACCGAATACGCCAACGCCGCGGTGTGCGGTGGTCGCGGCGGTCCGGCCTGCGGCAGCAATCCGGCCGGTACCGTCATTCCCAGCCCGACGCTGGAGGACTCGGACACCCTGATCAACTGGAAGCTCGGCGCGGTCTACAAGCCGGTCGAGAGCATCAGCCTGTACGCCAACTACGCCGTCTCGCAGCAGCCTCCGGGCGGCAGCAACTTCCAGTTGAACGAGTCGGTCAACAGCGCCAACAGCATCAACATGGACCCGCAGGAAGCACGCACCGCCGAGATCGGCAGCAAGTGGGGCTTCCTCGATGACGCACTGGCGCTGAACGTGGCCCTGTTCCGCACCGAGGTGACCAACGAGATCACCGGCAGCGCCGCCGAGGGTTACTACCAGAACGGGCAGAAGACCGTGGAAGGCGTGGAAATCTCCACCGTCGGCCGCATCACCGACAACTGGTCGGTGTCGGCCGGCTACACCCACCAGAAGACCCAGGTGGACAAGGGCAGCCTGCTGACCGCCGACGGCAGCAACAACCTGACCTATACCCCGGAAGACGCATTCACCAGCTGGGCCACCTACAACTTCCCGTTCGGCCTGACCGTGGGCGGCGGCGTGCGCTATTCCGGTGAAATGCATCGCGGCACCGACGGCGCCAAGGGCACCCCGGCGTTCACCAAGTCCTACAGCGTCTACGATGCGGTGGCCTCGTACACGGTCAACGAGCACCTGGTGCTGCGCCTGAACGCCTACAACCTGTTCGACAAGCAGTACGTGGCCGCGATCAACAAGAGCGGCTACCGCTACACCCCGGGTACCCCGCGTACCTTCCTGTTCAGCGCGGACTTCCGCTTCTGATCCGACGTCCCTGATCAGAAGTTCCTGATCCAACCGTGGTAACCGGGGACGCCTTCCACGCGGAAGGCGTCCCCGCCTGGAGCCTTCGCATGCTGCTGCACATTCCCCATATCCTGAGCGCCGAGGAAATCACCCGTTTCCGCAACGCGCTGGACCACGCCGACTGGACCGACGGCCGCGAGACGGTCGGTGCGCAGGGCGCGCAGGTCAAGCGCAACGAACAACTGCCCGACGGCTCGCCACTCAAGGCCGAGTTGGGCCGGGCAGTGCTGGCCGCGCTCAAGCGCAGCCCGCTGTTCTTCGGCGCCGCGCTGCCGCTGAAATTCCTGCCACCGCGCTTCAACCGCTACACCGGCGGCGGCACCTACGGCTTTCACGTCGATGGCGCGGTGATGAACCTCGCCCAGGGCGAGCAGTTGCGCTCGGACGTGTCGTGCACGTTATTCCTCAACGACCCGGACGACTACGACGGTGGCGAGCTGGTCATCAGCGACACCTACGGCGAACACGAGGTCAAGCTGCCGGCCGGCGACCTCATCCTGTACCCCTCCAGCAGCCTGCACCAGGTCACGCCGGTGACCCGTGGCGCACGGCTGGCCTCGTTCTTCTGGGTGCAGAGCATGATCCGTGACGACGCCCGCCGGCGCACGCTGTTCGAAATGGACGGCGCCATCGAAACCCTGCGCCGCGGCAACGCCGACGCCGGTGCGGTGCTGCAGCTGACCGGCATCTATCACAACCTGCTGCGGCAGTGGGCCGAGGTCTGAGCCGGCAGGCGGGTTTCTCCCTGCCGCGCTGACCTTCGTCAAGCCAATGCAAACAAGATGAATTCTTATTTGCATCCGATAACGAATCCCAACTAAACTCCGCACCCGCCGGATCGCCTGATCCGGCGTACTCCGCATCATTCGGGATTCGCGTGCGCCAGCCACACCTCCAACGCCGCCTGCCTGCCGCCACGCCCCTGCGTGCCGGCCTGCATGGGTCCGTGCTGGTGCTGCTGGCGCTGTTCTCGATGCTGCTGCCGCAGTGGCAGGGCCCGGCGCTGCCCACGGCCGCGGCCATGCTGGCCGGCAGCACGCACGCTGGTGGCGAAGAAGCCCCGGCCCGCGGGTTCGCCGAGGAACAGGCCCCGGCCAAGCTGCGCCGCGCGGCTCCCCTGCAGGCCTCGCGCGTGGCATCGAGCCGCCCTGCCCCGTCGCTGCCACCGGCATGCGTGGCCGGTCCCGTACCGGTCGTGCCATCCACCGTGTCAGCGGCCCCATCGGCCTGCCCACCCGCCACGCCTCTGCACTGGCGGCTGCAACGCGGCCAGGCGCCTCCGCTGGCCTGAGCCCGCCGTTCCCTCTGCGCCAGCCGCGACACCGCGGCGGCGCCCCTTCGCCTTCCGCTTTTCTCCGTGCAACCGCGCGGCGCCCGCGCGCCACCGGTTCGCCACGTCCTTTCTTTCCACCCCGAGGTTTCCATCATGGCCCTGCGCCATCGCTTCCACGCCCCCCGTTCGCGCAACACGCTGTCCATCGCCCTGCTTGCCGTTCTCTCTTCCCCGGCCCTTGCCTCCGGCGCCCCCGCTGGCCAGCCAACCACGCTGGACAAGGTCGTGGTCACCGCCGCCGGCTTCGAGCAGAAGATCACCGACGCACCGGCCAGCATCTCGGTCATCACCCGCGAGGAACTGGCCAAGCGCCCCTACATCACCCTGCTCGACGCGGTGCGCGACCTGGAAGGCGTGGACGTGGGCGAAACCCGCGACAAGACCGGCCAGGGCACCATCTCCATGCGTGGCATGGGCTCGGATTACACGCTGATCCTGGTCAACGGCCGCCGCCAGAACAACCACGGCGACATCTACCCGAACAACTTCGGCGGCAACCAGTTCAACCACATCCCGCCGCTGGACGCGGTCGAGCGCATCGAGGTGATCCGCGGCCCGATGTCGACGCTGTACGGTGCCGACGCGATGGGCGGCGTGATCAACATCATCACCAAGCGCACGCTGGACAGCTGGCATGGCTCGGCCAGCATCGCCCGCACCTTCGAAACCAACGATGCCTTCGGTGACGACACCACTGCCGATTTCTTCGTCACCGGCGCCCTGGTACCGGGCATGCTCAACCTCAGTGCGCGCGGCAGCTGGTACGACCGCAAGGCCTCCAACCCGGTGTATGCCTCCGTCACCGATCCGTCCGGCAAGGAGCACAACCGTTCGCTGGGCTTCGGCAGCGGCGGCAAGACCGTGGACAACACCAACAAGGCCGGCGGCATCACCCTGACCTGGATGCCGAGCGACAACCAGACCGTGACCTTCGATTACGACGCATCGCGCCAGGAGTACGACAACGCCATCAAGATCAACGATGCCGGCGTCGAGGAATACCCGGTCGGCACCGTGGACAACATCAACAGCATCTGGTCGGCCGGCAACGCCTGCCTCGGTGCAACCGGCAGCAATGCCACTGCCTGCGCCGCCAACGGCGGCACCTGGGGCCGCCGTGCCAACCCGCGCGCCGGCTATGGCCCGGTGCAGGAGTTCACCCGTGATGCCTGGGCGCTGACCCATGAAGGCCAGTGGGACTTCGGCAACAGCTTCATCTCGCTGGCGCACGT